>JBGTLW010000146.1:0-8314 GCA_041743835.1 Phycisphaeraceae bacterium
CCGTGCCGGGCTGCGCGCAAGCCCGGTGCGTAAAGCAGCGCGGGCCGAGGGATCGGCCAGCGCCGCCCGCCACCGCGCGCTCAACTCCGCGATCCCATCCGCCCGAACAGTCGCGGCAAGCGCCCGACCAAATGCCGCGAAGCATTTGAGCAACACGTCGTCGCCGGGCAACGCATCACCATCTTCCTCGGCCACCAGTTCGCGGTGAACCTCAGCCAGCACGGTGCGTTCCCGAAGCCCCGCCAGGAAGCCGCGGAGACGGGCCGCTTCTTCACGTGTGGGTTGCAGGCCATAGGTCCGCAGCAACGCCCTGCCCTGCTTGCGGTGGCCAAACTGGAGAGCGCCCAGCCAACCCGACATGGCTTGGATGAACGCCTCCGCGACGCCAATCTGCTGAGCCATGTCGCGGAGCGTTGGCCGATCATCGCGCACGGTCATCCACAGCTCGGCATCCATCGCACCGGCTTCAAGCTGGGTAAGGTGCGGCTGCATATCGCCGACGCGGCTGGTGTGACGGCCGACCGTCACGGCATCCCACGCCGCGACCGCGGACAGCACGCCGGGCTCCGCGTTCTGACTCAGCCAGTCCAACTCTAGACACAGTTGCTCGCGTTCATCTGCCTGCGCGCCGAGCGGGCGCTGCGCATCGAAGGGCGGGATCGATTCATCGTGCATCGCGTCCGCTGCGCGGGCGTCCTCGACCAGTGACGCGACCTGACGCCGCATCTCATCCGGCTGACGCGCGAGGTAGCGGTCAAGCGTGAGCCCGGCACAGCGGGGCCAGGGGTTGTCTGCGTACCCAATCGCCTCGCCCCGCCGCAGAACCACCTCGATCTCCGCGCGGTGCTTTTCCAACTCGGACACCGACGCGGAGCGCAGCGCGCTGTCGTCCAGCCCATCGATGACCGGCGCGTCAATGGCCAGCCATCGGCCCATCTGCTCGTGGAAGCTGTCCTGCTGAGTATCACCCCGCATGAGTGCTTCATGGGCAACAGTCAATTCATCGTGGATCGACTGGAGCTCCTGATCGATGCGCTCGATCTGTGGTTCAGCCCTGGCCGCGGTCTTGAGGTCGATGAGTTCTTCCAGCCTGGCGCGGATGGACATGTAGAGGTCACGCTGGTCGCGTTGCGGGTCGTGGATCAACGCGCACAGACGGGACAGCCCCATGTGCTCAAGTCGGTTGTAAACCACGTCCAACGCGGTGCGCTTGTCGCAGACGAAGAGGACGCGCTTCCCGTCAGCCAGGTAGTCGCCGATGATGTTGGTGATGGTCTGGCTCTTGCCGGTGCCCGGCGGGCCGTGGATCACCAGCCCCTGCTCCTCGCGTGCCAGCCGCACGGTGTGGGCCTGGCATGGGTCGGCCTGCGAGACGAAGCGCTCGCGGTCAAACCGCCTTGCGATGCGCTGCCCGGTCTTCTCGATGTCGGCCGCTTCGTGAGGCGCTACAGCGAGCGCGGCGGTGGAATCGATGAACGAACGCACCGGGCCCTCCAACTCCGGCGCGGCGATCATCTGCCGTGTGTCGCGTAACAGCCCCTGATTGGCAACCGGATAAAGCCCCAGCACCGCGGCGGGGATGATGCGTGGCCCATCACCCAGACCCTCGGCCTTGGGCACAGCCTCCAGCATCAGCGACGCAGCGGAGCCCATCGCCGAGGGGTCGATGTCGGTCAGCTTGAGCATAGCGCTGATCGCGCGGATCAGGGCCGCGACCTCGTCCCAAGGCCTTTCGCCCTCTTCGTCGTGGAAAAGCTCGTCAGCCGAAAGCGAAGCATGACCCAGATCACGCTCAAGCCAAGCGAGCAGCGCGGGGTTGGGCTGCACGAGGTCAGCCCCGCGCTCGCGGCAGGCGATCTCCACCCCGGCCCGCACACCCGCATTCACCGACAACGTCACCGGGATCATCGCGATGGGCGCAAGGATCCGCCGCGTCCCCCCACCGGTCACGCCCGGCGGGAGGCTCAAGATCGGATAACCCACCGCCAGCGCACACACCCCGGTGTCTTGCTCATATGTCTTAGAGTCTTCGCTGAGGTTGCGCAGCTTGGTCAGCAATGCCTTCTGCGCAAGGTACGCGCGGAGTTGCTGCTGCGCCTGGGTGTCGGGTGGTTGACTTGTTTGGGCCGTGGACTCGGCGGCCGCATCATCGTCGATAGCGTTTGTATCTTGCTCGTCGAGCGGTGTGGTTGGTTTGCCTTTGTTCAGGAAGTGGAAGCGCGACTCCGCATAGCCCGGCGGCGGGGTCAGCGTGGCGTCGATGCGGGCCTTGCGCGCCTCACCGAGCAGCGCGGCGAGGACCGCCGAGGCAGACACCTCACTCAGTTGATTGAGCTGGGTCAGGTCCAGCCGCTGCCTGCTGTTGTGCGGCCGACAGTTCAGGCTCGGCCCACGCATCAGCGACGCGTAAAGCCGATCCAGCATCTTCGAGAGGATGACGTTTTCAGGCATGTCGGCTCCCGGTGCGTGAGAAGACGCTCCAGTTTATCGCCAATCGCCCGCGTCACACCACGCGGTGCCGATTATCCGTTCGATTCGCCTGCCGCGGCTGTCAACCGTCACTGCGCTTCAACAAGTATTTTCGCGGCGGCGGATTGGCCGAGTTGGAAGGGGGGTTGGCCGGGGTGTTGGAGGGTGATGGTGTCGGCTGCGGGGTCTCGGGCGGTGATGGTGAGGGTTGTCTGGGGCGACAGGCCGTGGGCCTCGATGAATCGGAGGAAGTCCGGGGCGTGGTCGGTGATGCGTGCGACGGTGGCTGGGCCGGGCGGCGCGGCATCGAGGCCGACGAGCGTGCGCGGGGCGATCTTGCCTGAAGCCTGCGGGATCGGGTCGCCGTGCGGGTCGTAGGCGGGGTTGCCGAGCATGTCGTCGATGCGTTGGAGCAGACGGTCCGAGATGGCGTGTTCGAGGACCTCAGCCTCTTCATGGACCTCCGCCCAATCCAGGCCCACAACCTGCACCAGGAACTGCTCGATCAGCCGATGGCGCCGCAGCACATCGAGGGCTGCGCGTTGGCCCTTCCGCGTGAGCCTTGCCCCGCCGCGTGGCTCGTAGTGAACCAGTTCGCGCTGGGCGAGGCGTTTAATCATCAGCGTCGCGGTGCCCGGCGCCACCCCCACCGCCCGCGCCAGCTCGCCCATGGGCACCAGCGGCACTTCAATCCGCTGCCGGAGCGAGTACAGGGCCTTGAGGTAGTTCTCGACGGTTGGCGTGGGCATGGGGGTGGTTCCACTTGGCCGGGCAACTATATCACGGCCCGTGCGGCCGGGGCCGGAGTCTGGCCCGCGGGCGGCACGGGGTTGACAAGCAGCCGCGATTGATGATAATACAAAAACTGTATTTTGAATACTCAAAATAAGAGACGTGATGCAAACAAAAATGAGTTTAGGTCGGCCTTGGGTCGCGGCGGGGCCGCTGGTTGTGGCCGGCGTAGCGGGTTTGTGCTGGGCCGAGCCGGTCATGGAGCGGGATCGTCTGACTGGCGACTGGGGTGGTGTCCGAGACAAGATGGAGTTGGGGCACGGCCTGAGCATCGGCGGCGAGTATCTGCTCGAGTACTCCCGCGTGCTTGATGGGGGGGTGAACCGTCGCGGCGCGTTCCGTAACCTTCTTACCCTCGACTTTGAGTTGGACTTGGGTACCGCTGCGGGCCTGGAGGGGGCCAGCGTCTTTGCCCAGTACTTGTCGGTCAACGCCGAGCGTGGCGGATCGGTCGACGCGGGGGACATCCAAGGCTATACCAACATCGAGAACGATCGCTCGCTCGACATGATCGCCGAGCTGTGGTACCAGCAGACGCTGTTCGACGATCGGCTGCGCATCAAGGTGGGCAAGGTGGATGCCAACAGCGAGTTCGCCGCGGTGGCCGTCGCTGAAGATTTTGCCAGCTCCTCGGCCGGCTTTTCGCCGACGATCCTGGGTTTCCCCAGCTATCCCGACCCGGCGATGAGCATCAACCTCTTCACCACGCTCGTTGTCGAAGACGGCTACGACCTGACGCTGGGCTATGGCTTTTACGACGGTGCGGGTGGGCCCGATGGAGTGCCTGTCGGCTCGCGTGGCCCCACGACGTTTTTCGATAGCGACAAATCCGGCGACTACTTCCATGTGGCCGAGTTAGCCTTGGAATGGGACAGCCTCGCGGTGCTGCATCATGGGCGTGTCGCGCTGGGTGGGTGGTGGCACACCGGGAGGTTCGATCGGTTCGACGGCGGCACCGAGCGGGGTACCGGTGGCCTCTTTGTCACCGCCGAGCAACGCATCTACGCGCCAGACGCTGATGCCGACGGCCGGGGCGTCTACCTCTTTGCGCAGTACGGCTGGGCCGACCCCAACGTCAGCGATTTCATGCACCACTTTGCCGGCGGAGCGGTGGTCCGCGGGCTTGTGGCCGGTCGGCCCGGCGACTCGGCGGGGGTGTATGTCAGCTTTGTGGACCTGTCCGACAAGCCCGGTGCCGGTTTCAGCAAAGACGAATGGGTCATCGACGCGTACTACCGCGTGCAACTGACCCCAGCGGTTTTCCTTCAGCCTCAAGTCCAGTACATCATCAACCCCTCGGGCGACCCGACGATCGACGATGCGTTGGTCGGCGGTATCCGCCTCGGGGTGACGTTCTAGCCACGGTGGCTCGAACCATCGTTCACGACATAAACCGATACCCTATTGAGAGAAACACCATGCCCGCAAACACCCGCTTGTTCCCTGTGTTCCAACTTTTCCTGGTTGCCCTAATCGCTGGCTCATTGCTCGGCTGCGGCGGGGGCGCGACGACGGATGACCGGCCCACGGTGGTAGCCACCACCACGGTCATCGCGGATATGGCCAGCGTCATCGGTGGCGAGGATATCCGGCTCGTCGCCATCATGAAGCCCGGCCAAGACCCGCACATCTACGACGTCCTGCCCAACGATGCCATGGCCATCCAGAACGCGAACCTCGTGCTCGCCAACGGCCTGCACCTCGAAGCGACGCTCGATGGTGTGCTGCGGCTCGCAGCCAACGACGGCGTCAAGGTTGTCTATCTCGCCGAGGCGTCGGGCGTCCAACCGCTGGGCTCGGACGTTTACGAGGGCGCACCGGACCCGCACTGCTGGATGGATGTCCGCCTGTTCCGGGGCTACGCCGAGGCTGCGCGCGATGCGCTGATCGCGGTGGACCCCGCTCATGCCGCGGGTTATACCGCCCGGGCCGCCGCGTACCTTGCGGAACTTGATGTGCTGGACGCATGGGTCCGCGAGCAGTTGGCGACCATCCCGGTCGAGCAGCGCGTCATCATCACCAGCCACGACGCATTCAACTATTACGCCCACGCCTACCAGATCGAGGTCCACGGTGTGATGGGCATCAGCACCGATGGCTCGGTCAAGGCGCAGGATGTCGAGCGTCTGCGGAAGATGGTCGCTGAGCGTGGCATCCGCGCTTTGTTCATCGAGACCTCGGTCACGGATATGCTCAACAACATCGTGAAGAAGATTGCCGCGGACACCGGCGCCAGCATCGGGGGTTCGCTATACAGTGACTCACTGGGCGATCCTGGGACCGAGGGCGGGACGTATGTGGGGATGATCCGACACAACACGCGGACGATCGTGGAGGCCCTGAGCACAAAGCCGTGACCCAGCCAGACCCCCAAGCTCTGTTCCTGCCGATCGTCGCCAGTGATGTGACGGTGGCGTACGACGCGCGTCCGGTGCTGCGCTCGGTTTCGTTCACGCTGGGCACGGGGCAGATGCTTGGCGTGGTGGGCCCCAACGGCGCGGGGAAGAGTACGCTGCTGCGTGCGTTGCTCGGGCTGATCGAGCCGGACTACGGCAGCATCCGCGTGTTCGGGCAGCGGATCGACAAGGTGCGGACGCGGATCGCGTACGTGCCTCAGACCGAGGGTGTGGACTGGGACTTCCCGGTCACCGTGGCGGAAGTGGTGCTCATGGGTCGGTACGCCGCGATGCCCTGGTGGGGCAGGCCCACCCGGCGTGACCGCGGGCTCGCGGCCGAGGCGCTCGAGCGCGTCGGCATGACCGACTTTGCCACCCGCCACATCCGCCAGCTCTCCGGCGGGCAGCAGCGGCGGGTGTTCCTCGCTCGTGCGCTGTGTCAGGGAGCGGACCTGCTGCTGCTCGATGAACCGTTTGCCGGCGTGGACGCGGCGACCGAGCAGGCCATCTTCAACCTCATCGATCAGATGGCGCAGGAAGGCAAGAGCCTCCTGGTCGTCAACCATGACCTGTCCATCCTCGAACGGTTCGACCGTGTGATGCTGCTCAACGAGCGGGTGATCGCGCTGGGCGAACCGGCAGACGTGGTCAACGAAGAAAACCTCAAGGCGACCTACGGCGGCCGACTCTCACTGCTCGATGAGGCGGAGCAGACCCTGGCCCAACGGAGAAACCAACGTGAGCACCTGGCTCGCACAGACGCAAATTAGCCCCGAGCTGTTCCTCATGCCTTGGGACGCGTTCTACCTCAAGGGCACGCTGTGCAGCATGCTCGTGGGGCTCGGTTGCGGCATCCTCGGGTGCTTCGTGGTCCTCAAACGCATGGCGCTCATCGGCGACGCGCTGTCTCACGCCGTACTACCCGGCGTCGTGCTGGCGTACATGTTCACCGGCGACACGAAGCCGATCCCCCTGCTCATCGGAGCCATGCTCTCGGGGTTGGTCGCGTCGGTCCTCATCAACGTCGTCACCACACAGAGCCGAACCAAGGAAGACTCGTCCATCGGCATCGTCTTCACCGCGCTGTTCGCCGCGGGCATCATCCTCATCAGCGCGCTGCCACGCGGCACACACTTCGACCTCCGCTGCTTCCTCTGGGGCGACCCGCTCGCGGTGGGCAGCGACGACCTGACGATGATGGCGGTCATCTGCGCGGCGGTCGTCACGGTGGTCATCGTGCTGTATCACCGCCTGAAGCTGGTGACGTTCGACCCGCTGGTGGCTGCGGCCATGGGCGTCTCCATCGGGATGATGCACTACCTGCTCATGGGCATGCTCTCGGCCACGGTCGTCGCGGGGCTTAAGACCACCGGCGTGATCCTCGTTGTTGCGATGGTCATCACCCCAGCCTCGGCCGCGTACCAACTCACCAATCGGTTCTCCATCATGCTTGTGCTGGCCGGGGCGTTTGGGGTGGCCTCCGCGATCCTGGGCATGTCGGTGTCGTTTGTCACCAACGCGGGCACGGGGCCGTCGATGGTGATCGTTGCGACGCTGATCTTCGCCGTCGCGGTGGTGCTGTCCCCGAGCCACGGCATTGTGTTCGATCGGCTGCGTCGGCGTCGGCTGGCCCGGCACGTCGCCAACGAAGACGTGCTCAAGGCCATCTACCGCCGGGGCCACATCCCCACCGTCGCCTACGAGCCGCTGCTCATCCATGAGGTGAACCTGAGCATCTCGCACATCCGCAAGACAATCCGTCGGCTTGTCGCGGAGCACCTGATCGCGGAGCATGATGGCCGGTACACGCTGACCGAGGCTGGCCACACCCATGCGCAGGGTCTGGTCCGGGCGCACCGGCTGTGGGAGACGTACCTCACCGAGAAGGCCGGCGTCGCGCCGGAGATGGTCCATGCCGCGGCCGAGCGCCTCGAACACGCGCACGACCTGACCCCCGCGCTGGACAAGACCCTGGGCCACCCCACCCGCGACCCCCACGGCACCGCCATCCCCCCCGCCGTGTAACGCCCCCCACACCCCGCCCCCTGTCCCATGTCCCATGTTTAGCGCGGGCCGTCAGGCCCCGCGTGCCTTACCTCCCCACGCCCGCCTTTCTTGACACCCAAAGTTTCATATATAAAATCTATTCCGCTCATGAAACTATCCGCCCCCGACGCGCCACCCACCCACGACCCGGCCCCCGCGCTCTCACGTGGCCTCGCGGTGCTGCGGTGTCTGGGGAGCGATGGCCCGCAGACGCTCGAACGGCTGGCGGACGCGTCGGGTTGGCCCAAGAGCTCGCTCCTCCGATTGCTCCGCAGCCTCGAAGCGTTCGGCGCGGTCCACCGCGACCCGGCCACCAAACGCTACCGCGCCACGATGAGGCTGGTGCCGCTCAACCAGAGCCAGCCGGGCCTGCTCGAATCGGCTGGACCCGCGCTCGATGCGCTGTGCCAAGACACAGGCCAGACCGCTGAACTCTACGCCTGGGCTCAGCGCTCGCTCACGATGACCGATCGGCGGGAGCCCGACGACGCGATGATCCGCATCCGCGCACGCATCGGCTTCGTGCGCCAGCTCGACGAGCTCGATGCACTGTCGCAGATCGTTCACGCCTTCGCGGACGAAGCGCCCGCGGCTCGGGGGCGGCTGTGGGC
>JBGTLW010000147.1:0-2544 GCA_041743835.1 Phycisphaeraceae bacterium
ACAGCCGAGGTGCTCGCGCATTGGCCGGGCCTTGCGGACAGGTCCGCAGGGGATGTTCCGGGGGGGGCGGTCGGCGTGCCGCTGCTCGCGCGGATGCGTTACGGCGCGGGGCAGTCGGTGTATGTCGCGACCGACGAGACCTGGCGCTGGCGTTACGGCCGGGGCGAGCTTTACTTCGAGCAGTTCTGGATCCAACTGGTCCGTATGCTCGGGCGCGACCGCGTGCAGCAGTCCGGCCAACGGGCACGGCTGGTGGTCGCGGATCGCCGGCTGGCGCAGGACGAATCGACGGTCATCCAGGTGACGCTCGATGATGCGTCGCTCATCGCGCGGGACCTTGAGAAGATCACGGTGGATGTGTACGACGGCACCAGCCCCGAGGCGCAGGCGGTCGATCGCGTCGAGCTGCGCGCGGTGACCGATGCGGACACCGACCCGGAACTGGGCGACACCCGCGTGCGTCAGACCTACCGGGCGACCTGGCGTGCCCGGCAGTCAGGCCGGCTGGACCTCCGCGTGGCGGAGGCGGCCATCAGCGAGATCGACCTCCGCCAGCCGGTCGAGGTGATCGCGCCCGACGATGAATGGCGACGCCCGCAGGCAGACCACGCCCGCCTGGTCTCCCTGGCCGAACAGACCGGCGGCGCGGTCGTCCCGCTCGACCAGCTCACCCTGCTCGAAAACCTCGTCCCCAACCGTGCCCGGCGGACACCCGACGACCTCCGCGAACCGATCTGGAACTCAGCGCTGGCATTGATCGTCATCCTCACCCTGCTCACCATCGAATGGATTGCCCGAAAACTAATCAAACTCGTCTAACCCCCCGGAAATGACCCCCGGAACTAACCCCCGGAAATGGCCCCCGGGGACTGGCCCCACTTGGCCTTTGCAGAGCCGCGCCCGTCAGGAAGCGGTCCGCAAACGGCCCCAGTACCCGGAACCTGGTCCTCGGGTCATGCAATGAACAACCACAGGCCCCGTTTTCGTGTTCATTCATAGCCGGGCCGGTGGGTGGAGATGATTGGCACGGCTTTTGAATCGCAAACCCCGGTAGAGCGCTCTCATGCAACAGGTCACCCGGCAACTCGAACACATCCGCCGCAAAGGCCGTCTGCTGCTGCTGAGTCAGCGCATCTTTCAATGGCTTGGGGTGTTGATCCCCATCGCGGTGGTGCTGGGGCTGCTGGACTTTGCGCTGCGCCTGCCGGGCACAGCCCGGCTGGTGCTGGGGCTTGCGGTGCTGGCGGGGGCGCTCTTGTGGATCAGCACCCGTCTGATCCGCGCGATGCGTTTCATGCCCACGCTCCCGGACCTGGCGCTGCGGGTCGAGAAGCTGTACCCCCAACTGCGGGGCAAGCTCGCGTCGGCGGTGGAGTTTGACCTGCACCGCAGCGAGTTGACGCCCCACCCGCGCAGCGCTGCGCTGGCGGGCGCCTCGGTGGCTGATGCGCAGAGGCTGGTGGCGGGGGTGAATCTTGGCCGACTGATCGACGCGTCGCGGACGGTCCGGCTGGGGCTGGTGTGCGCGCTGGCGTCGGCGGTGCTGGTGGCGATCTTTGTGGTCGAGCCGGGCGGCGCGATGACGGCTGTGTCGCGCTGGGTCTCGCCCTATGGCGATGCGCGTTGGCCCCAGCGGTACGAGGTGGAGGCCACGGCTCACGAGGCCATCTGGCCGATCGACACGCCTTTGCCGTTGCGTGCGGCTGTCCACAAGGGTTACTACAGCGGGATGCGCGTCCGCGCGGGGTATCGCATCGTCGAGGCTGGTGTCGCGGGGCCGTGGCAGGAAGTGCTGCTCAACGATCAGTCCAGCCCGGCTGCCAGCAAGAAGGCCAAGCGTGGCTCGGGGTTTGAACGCCTCGTGGACCTGCCCCAGACACTCAACCGCACGCTCACCGGCGAGGCGCCAGGCCAAGCGCAACTCCAGTACTACATCGAGGCCGGGGACGACCGCACCGATGTCCAGACCATCGAACTCGCGGCAAGACCAGCCATCACCTCCGTCGTCGCACGCATCACCCCACCCGCCTACGCCACCGGCCTCGAAGCCACGCAGACCGTCAACCTCCACGAGCAGACCGGCCAAGTCGCCTCCGCCTCCGCGCTCGTGGGCTCCAACGTCGAGCTGCGACTTACCTTCAACAAGCCCATCGCTCTTTCCCCCGGCTCAGAGCACACCCTCGCGCCGGGGCTCGGGCTGGACACCGGCAGCGTCCGACTCCAACCCACCACCGCCACCCTCAACCTCCCCCTGGATCAGAGCCTCCAAACCACGCTCAACCTCACCGACACGCACGGGCTGACCAACCTCTCCGAACGCACCTACCGCATCGACGCGATCGACGACAAGCCCCCGGCCGTGTCCCTCACCGCGCCGATCGCCGACCAATCCGTCACACCCCGCGCGATCGTGGAGCTCGCGGCCGTGGCGCAGGACGACGTGGGCGTCGAGGAGCTGGTCATCAATGCACAGGTCCCCCAGCACGCCGAGCGCGGGGCCGGGGCAGACGCGCCATCCGGCTCGGACCAGACCGCGACCACGCT
>JBGTLW010000148.1:0-10087 GCA_041743835.1 Phycisphaeraceae bacterium
TTCTTTGCATACTCCGCAATCTTTCCATTAGAATGCTCGATGTATGCTGCCAAGTAAATGGCCCATTCCTTCTTTGTCGGCAATCTGCTCGCCAACTTTTCGGCTTGCTCTGTCAGCAGGTCCGACAGTTCACCCTGTTGCCGGTCTTGCCATACTCTTCGAGCAGATACGATATTGCGCATACGCATAGCAAACGAAAAAGCAGCCGCAGCCTCTTGGCTTGGCTTTGTATTTCGCATTTCTTTCAATAACGCATCAATGCTTTCTGCATAAACAGCAGGGTCCACACTTTTGTCGTCTAGGAGCACGAGACTGCCGCGCACGGCAACAAAGAACACGCTGCCCGATAGGCCGTCTGGTATTTGCTGTTTAGCCGTGTTGAGAGTTCGCAATCGCTCCTGGGCTTGCACAAGTTCTTGTGTCACGCTCCTTGAGTCGTTGGCATCTTGATTCGCAATCGCCGGCCACACCGCGACCGTAAATGCTATCCACGCAACACTCATGACTTTGATGGCTATGGTCAGATGCATCATGGTGCCTATGCTAAAAATGTAACATTACTTGCCTAGCAGGTCGCCCTTGCTCAATCATTTTCTCGATCTAAAAATGCCGACTATAAGTATTGGCAATAGCGTGATAAACGTGAGATTTATACTGCCAAACAGCACCATCATAGATAATAAAACTACGTCTCCACTTCCGTACGCCGGTGCTGCCACGTGTCGAAGTTGATGATAGAGTGCTAACTCCGGGTAGTTGACAAGCACCAGAGGCAACAGTGCCAGATGCGAGTTGCCTCCAATCTCGTTGTACAATAACACCCACAAGCACGCTAATCTTGCGGCCGCAATCGCACTCATTGGTGCTACTATGGTGCACAGCCTAAAGCGACAGGGGCCTGAAAAGGTAGCAGGTACCCATCGTCGTCCGGGCAGGCCGGGACATACACGGCTCATAGTTTCTCGCCTTCCAGTTCCAGCAGGCGGATGGCCTCGTCGAGGTCTTTGTCGCCGCGGCCGGAGAGGTTGACGACGACGATCTGGTCGGCGGGGAGGGTCGCGGCGAGGTCCAGGGCGTGGGCGATGGCGTGGGAGGATTCCAGGGCGGGGAGGATGCCCTCCTGGCGTGTGAGTTTGGTGAATGCGGCCAAGGCTTGGCGGTCGGTTACGGCTGTGTACTGCACGCGGCCGGTGTCGCGCCAGTGGCTGTGCTCGGGCCCGACGCCGGGGTAATCCAGCCCAGCGGAGCAGGAGTGGACCGGCGCGGTCTGCCCGTCCGCATCCTGCAAGACGTAGGACAGCGAGCCGTGGAGCACGCCCGGCGAGCCGAAGCTCAGGGGCGCGGCGTGCTCGCCGAACTGCTGGCTGCGTCCCCCCGCCTCGACGCCGACCATCCGCACGCCCATGTCATCGACGAACGGGTAGAACATGCCCGCAGCATTGGACCCGCCGCCGACGCAAGCGACCACGACGTCGGGCAGCCGGCCGATCTGCTCCATGCACTGCTGCCGGGTTTCACGGCCGATGACGGACTGGAAGTCGCGCACGATCATGGGGAAGGGGTGTGGGCCGACGACGCTGCCGATGATGTAGTGGGTGTCCTCGCTTGTGGCCATCCAATCTCGCATGGCTGCGTTGGTGGCGTCCTTGAGGGTCTTGCTGCCGGACTCGACGCCGACGACGTTCGCGCCCATCATCCGCATACGCAGGACGTTGGGCCGCTGACGCCGCATGTCTTCAACGCCCATGAACACATCGCACGCCAGCCCGAACTTGGCCGCGGCCGTGGCGGTGGCGACGCCGTGCTGCCCCGCGCCGGTTTCTGCGATCAGCCGGCGCTTGCCCATCCGCAGGCACAGCAGCGCCTGGCCGAGCGAGTTGTTGATCTTGTGCGCGCCGGTGTGCGCGAGGTCTTCTCGCTTGAGGTAGATCTGTGCCCCGCCCGCCAACGCGGTGAGGCGTTGAGCGAACTGCAACGGCGTGGCCCGGCCCACATAATCACGCAGCAGCGACTGCAACTGTTCTGTGAACGCGGGGTCGCGGAGGGCTTTGTCGTACTCGATCCGTAATTGATCGCACGCGGCATGGAGCGTCTCGGGGATGTACGTCCCGCCGTATGCCCCGAAGTGCCCCAGCGTGTCCGGCAGCGAGGACAACGGATTATCCCCTATGGCCAGCGTGCCAGGGGCTATTGTGTTGGTAGGTTGATAGGGGGTGCGCATGGGTAAAGTGTAGGCGGGGTGGGCCGGGGCTGTCATCCCTCAGATGTCGGGCGGGGCGGTGGGGCGGGGGTGGCGGGGGGTTATCGCCGCCGGCGGATCTGGGCGTTGTTGAGCGCACGGTACTTCTCAATGTCCGCGAAGAGCTCGGTTCCGGGCGCGTTGAAGATCTGCGACAGTTGGCGGAAGTGGTTGTCGGCCACGGCACTCTCGCGGTTTCGCATGGCGTTGTATGCGTTGTAGTACCTGAGGCTGATCTCGTCGATGAGTTTTTCTTGCGCTTCGATGTACCGCTTCTGGTCTTCGACATCATCGAGCAGCAGGCCGGGCGAATAGGACAAGGCCTCGCGATAGGCAAGGACCGTGCGGTACAGTGCGCCGGGGTCGTTGGCGTGGTACGCGCGGAGCGCATCTTCGCTGAACTCGCGGACCTTGCGGGAGTCTGGGGGTTGCTTCTCCAGCGTCCGTCGAATCTCGCGGACAACCTGATCGCGGATGGCGACCTGCGAGAGCGGGCCGAGGCGTTCGATGGGGTCCTGCTGATTGTTGCCGCTGTCCATCGTCGAGAGGAACACCGCAGCGAGCATCATCAGCATCACGTATGCACCGATACCGATCCAGAGTTTGGAGCGGCCGGACAGCTTCTTCTTGGTGTCGATGGGCTCGGCGGGCTTTTCCTCAACCAGTGGCGCGGCTTCGGGGGCATCGAGCGAGATGATCTCGAAGACGTCCTCCGTGCCAATGCTCACAACCTGTCCCGCGGCGATGGGGCGGGGCTTCTTGGTGACACTCTTGCCCGAGAGCGTCGTGCCGTTTGGCGAGTGGTTCTCCAGCACCCAGCCGGCGTCGGTGAGGCGGAGTTGGCCGTGCTCACGAGAGACGAAGGGCTGATCGATGGGGATGTCGCTCTCGGGCGCTCGGCCAAAGCGTGCGGTGTCCTTGTCCACGCGGAGCCGTGTACCCTTGGCTGGGCCGGTGAGGATGCGTATCTGAACTGAGCTCAAAAGAGGCTCCCCTTGTGGAGGAAGTCGATCAGGAGTGGCGCGAAGACGATCATCACGACCGCCATCAGGATCAGCATGGACGGGATGAGGATGCGGAGGCTGGCCGAGGCAGACAGCTTCTCTGCCCGCACGCCGCGGTGCATCCGCAGCATGTCGGATTGCATCTTGAGGATCTCTGCCAATGGTGTGCCCAGTTGCTCGGCCTGGTTGATCGCGCCGATGACGCTGCGCAGGCTCTCGAGCGGGATGCGCTCGGCCAGGTGCATGAGCGCGGTGCGTCGTGTGGTGCCAAACTCGATCTCGGAAAGGACCACCGCGAGTTCCTGATTCAGGTCGTCGTCGGGGTTGTCGCGGATCAGGGTCTGCACAGCCTCCGCGAAGCTGGAGCCCGCGGCCATCACCAGCGAGATGAGGTCCAGCGTGTAGGGCAGTTGCTTGGAGACGCGCGCCACACGGCGGGACGCGTTGGACGAGACGGACCAGATGGGCGCGTAGAAGCCCATCGCGGCCATGAGGGGCGCGAAGAAGATGAGCGACTGCCCCCCGCCGAGCATCAGGTCGAGCACGCCGGCAGCGAGCGCCAGGGCGAGCGCGGAGCTGATGCAGATCGCGAGGTACTCATCGACGCTGTAGCCCGAGGGGTTGCCCGACGCGGCCAGGTCCTGCCGGAGTTTTGCGCGGAGGCTTGGCCAGTTGAAGCGTCGCGCCAGGTTCAGCCCCAGGCTCATGATGGGGGCGATGAGCGGGTTCTCGAACACGGTGTCTCGGTTCGCACCCACAGCCGCCGCGATCCGCCGATGGATGGGCGGCTCGGCCGCCACGGGGTATCGGAAGATCGCGAAGATCGGCAGGAACACGCCCGCGAAGACGACCAGCGAGACGAAGATTTGCATCACAATGGAGGTCATGGCAAGTCTGGCATTAAGCCCGGGCAGCGGCCGCGGATGTGTGCATCATTCTCAGATATCCACCGACATAATTTTACGGATCCACAGGAAGCCGACCACAATCGTGACCACCACGCCAAGGAGGATGATGCGCCCGATATTGTCGGTGAACAGCAGGCCCACCTGCTGGGGCATGATGAGGAACATCAGGATGAGGAAGACGATGGGCATGACCGCCATCATGATGGCCTGGGTCCGGCCCTGGGCGGTGAGGGCGTCGAGTTTGCCTTCGAGACGTTGGATGTCACGGATGGACTCGGCGATGCGGTCGAGGCTCTCGCCGGTGTCGCCGCCCCGGATGCGGTGCATCTCGATCGCGGTGAACGTGAGGCGATACAACGGCGAGCCGATGCGCTCGGAGGCGTTTCGCATGGCCTGGTTAAGGTCCAGCCCCATCGCGTACTCACGCAGGATCGCGCCGAACTCCTGCTTCACCGGCCCGGTGTGGTTCTGCTCGATCAACTCGATGCCCTGCACCAGGTTAAGCCCGGCCCGGACGCCAGATGCCAGCGTGGTCAACGCATCGACAAGCTGGACGTTGAGGGTTTCGCGGCGCTTTTGCTCCATGTGACGGACGATCAGGTAGGGCACGCCATACGCCACGATCGCGGCGGCCAGGCCCACGACAAGATTCCCCCCGATCGCCAGGCCGAACAGGAACGCCACCACCGTGAGCATGCCCTTGCCCGCGATCACCAGCCGGGGGCTGATATCCATCAGCAACTGCCGCCGCAGCACGGTGTCGTAGGCAACCTCCTGGTTGTGCAGCCAGGCGCGGATGGGCTTAGGCCCGAACCGCACGAGGATGAACACCGACACGCCCGCGAGCAGGCTGGCGAAGATCAGTAAGGGGTGGGCGTTGGCCATGATGTGGGCTGCCGGGGGCGGTGGACCGGGCCGTTTGCGTCGGGTGGTTGCTTACAGGAACACGTCTATATCAAAGTGCTTCTTCTCGATCGCTTTGTGTGTGAACGTCGGGATGTATCCGGTGTGTCGCAGACGGGGCTGGTCCTCGTCCTTGAGCACGAAGATGTCCTCCAGCCGTATCTGGTGGCTGTCGGGGTCCAGCGCGGTGATTTCGCTGATGTGCGTCACGCGTCGCTTGCCGGAGCTGAAGCGCTGGATCTGCACGACCAGATCGACGGCGGCGACAATCTGTTCGCGGATCGCGCGGATGGGCATGTCCACCGCCATCAGCACCAGCGTCTCCAGCCGC
The DNA here is from genome assembly GCA_041743835.1 of Phycisphaeraceae bacterium. GTDB lineage: Bacteria > Planctomycetota > Phycisphaerae > Phycisphaerales > Phycisphaeraceae > JBGTLW01. The sequence continues at coordinate 5,386 of JBGTLW010000148.1, forward strand.
TTCATCGCGTCCTCGGGGATGTTGGCGTGGAGCGTGGACAGCGAGCCGTCGTGCCCGGTGTTCATGGCCTGGAGCATGTCCATCGCCTCGGGGCCACGCACCTCGCCGATGATGATGCGGTCCGGCCGCATACGCAGGGCGTTTCTCACCAGCTCGCGGATGGTGTACGCGCCGCGTCCCTCGATGTTCGCGGGCCTTCCTTCGAGCGACACGACGTGTGGCTGGGGCAGCTTGAGCTCGGCCGATTCCTCGATCGTGACGATGCGTTCGTTGGGCCGGCAGTACGCGGAGAGCACGTTGAGCAGTGTGGTCTTGCCCGATCCCGTTCCGCCGGAGATGACGATGTTCTGCCTGCCGACGATGCAGCCCTGAAGGAACGCGGCGCACTGTTCGGAGATCGAGTCCCGCTCGATCAGGTCGTCCATGGCAAAGGGCATCCACCCGAACTTGCGGATCGTCAGGCACGGGCCGACCATCGACAGCGGGCTGATCACCACGTTCACGCGCGACCCGTCCGCCAGCCGGGCATCGACCAGCGGCGTGCTGGTGTCCACCCGCCTGCCCACGGGTGTGAGGATGCGCTCGATGATCGACAGCAGCACCTCATCGGAGAAGAACTCGCGCGAGGTTTCCTGGATCACGCCCTGCTTTTCGATGTAGATGTGGCTCTTGCCGACAACCATGATCTCGCTGACGGTGGGCATGGTGAGCAGGTCTTGCAGCGGGCCGAGCCCGAACATAATGTCCTGGATGTCCTTGCTGACCGTGCGGCGGACCATATAGCTGCGCAGCTCCGCGGGGATGGAAGGCAGCTCCGACTTGAACAGGTCCGGGTACGCCTCTTCCGCCACGCCAAGGTCGTCTTGCACCGAGAGCGGGTCGAACAGCAGCGGCATCATGTCCACGATGGAGACCACCAGCGTGGTGATCTGCTTCTCGGCCCGCTCATCGATCAGGCTGCTGGCGGCCTCGCGGTACTCGGTCTGGACGCGGCCCTCACACTGCCTGACGACCTCGGCCATGACCAGCCGTTCAAGGTGGACGCGCACAGAATGGTCCACCACCTTGGCGTCGAGCTCGCTCACGCGACGCGCGAGGATGTCTTCAAGGTGGTGGAGGATCTGCTCGACGAAGCGGTCGTCCTGCTTGTTGAGGTGCCCTGTCGCGCGGAGGTTCATGCGTTCGAGCAGCTCGGCATGGATGCGCTGCTCAAACTCCATGAGCTTGCCCTGAAGCACCTGAGCCGAATCGACCCCAAGACCCGCACGATCGGCCCCGATCATCGCCAGGGAGTATTGGCCGATCTGTATCTCATCCCCGAAATCGATCTTCACCCCGTGCCCCGGCTGGACCTCGCGGTTGGCCACTCGGGTTCCCGACCGGGAGAGCGCTTCAAGCACGAACTGGTTGCCCCGCCTTGCGATCTGCGCGTGCTTGCGGGCCACGAAGGGGCTCTTGAGCACAATCGAGCAACTGTCATCGCGCCCGATGGTCATCACAGCCCCGTCGGCGGTGATGGACTTGCGGGTGTTGGTGCTGTGATCGTGGAGCCAGAGTTCCATAGGCGGTTACTTTTGCTGATGGGGTAATAAGCCACGCGTGTTGCGATCGCCGTGCTTCACAACCCGCCGACGGCACTGGGTGCATCTCCGATCTTTTCGAGCACCGCGGGGTTGATGCCGCCGCCCCTGATCAGCGGGGTGCTGTCACCGCCCTCGGGTCGGATATGCAGCTCGAAAGGGCCCGCCGCGATCTTCTCGATCCGAGACAGTTGCAGGGCCTGCTGGGGCAAGACTTCGATGGTGATGGTCTTGAAACTGGTGGGTGCGCGGCGGCGGCCGTCGCTGGCTTGCTCGTCGATCTCTGTGAACTGCCCCACGCTCCGGATCTCGACATTCTCGATGACCAGGAGCACGTCCGGTGCGGCACCCGCACCGATAAAGGGTGCCGCGATATCCACACGCATGCCCGTGCCGATGGATGGGAGGATGTCCGACTTCACCGGCAGGGCGACCAGCCGCTTTCCGGGTGTGATCTTGCCCGATAGTGAGCGTTCGGGGTCTTCCACGAAGTGGCCATAGGTGATGAACTCGTTGTGAGCGATGGGCCGCTTGATCTCGTCGCCCAGTCGATCGGCCCTGCCGGTCTGGTCCCGCTTGATGACATTGGTGTAGGTCTGCTGGAATCGGTCGGGTACCTCGACGGCCTCCAGGTCTTTGTCGGTGAGCCTGTCGCCAGGATTCAAGGCGCGGGTTGCGCGGTAGATGATCAGGCTGCCCCCGGCCGCGCGGGTCTTGGCGAAGCTGACGTACACGTTCACGAGGATCACGGCAAGAAGCGCCATCACCAATGCGATGATGACTAAGCGGGTCGAGCCTTCTGGCTGTGGTTTGGAGCCTGTGGATGGGAACTGACTCATGGTTGTTTGCTCCGGGGGCTTGGCGGGCCGCCAGCGGGGGCCGGCGTGTCCGGTGGGATAGAGTACCGCAACCAGGCCGTGGCGTGGAGCGGCCCCGATTCGGTACGCGGTGCGAGGCGGATGATCAGTGCGCCGCCTTCGTCGTTTTGGAAGGCCAGCCGTCTCGCTGCGCTGCTTGCGGTTGTGTTGTGGAGGCTGAACCCGCGGGCAAGAGCTTCGCGGGTGTAGTGCGCAGCGGCGTCGGCGGCCGGGGTGTCACCGGGCAATTCATACACAGCGGTTTCCTCGGCCAGGCCCGTGCCCCGGCGTGCGAAGCGGTGGAGCAGTTGAGCGCCGGGGTAGGGCGGCAGGTCGGCTGGGTCGCGGTCCAGCGCAAGGCCGGGCATGGAGAGCAGGCTGGCGACCGCGTCATCGTCGGCTTGTGCCTGCATCGTGCCGGTGTAGGTCATGGGGTCGGGCGGCGGGGGCGGGGAGACGCTCTGGTCGCGTAGGTACAACTCCGCGTTGAGGTAGGCCATGAACAACACCGCGGCTACCAGCATCACCAGCAGCGCAGCCCTGCCCGTGGTGAGGCGGTGGCTGCGTGGTGGTGGTATCACAGCTTCCGGGGGTGAGGGCTGGGCGCAGGTTGCGTCCGGCGTGGCATCAGGGCGGGAATCCGGCGGGGCGGGTGAGCTCATCATCAGCTCGGGTTCACTTCGAGCCGGGGGCTTCGCGGTCGATGCGATCCAGCAGGTCGCGGACCTCCTGCGTGTCCTTGATGCCAAGGGCCGTGCGCAGCGAGCCCTGCGCGGCCAGGTATTGCTTGGAGTCCATCTGGGCCTTGGCGACGGCGACCATCTGCGAGTACTCCGCTTCGTTGATGGCCTGACGGATCTCTTCGGTGTCCTTGATTTCCTTGGCCTTCTGATAGTTGCGCAAGGCCTCGCGGTACTCACCGCGTGCCAAGGCGGTGTCGCCCTCACTCTGGAACTGCCTGTGCCGTATCTCGGTGTTGAGTGATGCGAGCGACGCCTGCACGGGGCCGTCATCCGGCGCGATGCGGGCGGCGGCCTCAAACAGGGCCTTGGCCTGCTCAAACTGCCCGGCTTCCAGGGCCGCAAGCCCCTGCTGATGGCTCAGGCGGACGCGGGCCTGTTCGATCTTGTCGCTGATCGCTTGGTCGGGGCCGAATTGCAGGGCGTTCTGGAACTGTTTGATCGCCAGGTCGTAGTCACCGGCTGCAAGCGCGTTGTTGCCCGCAGACACGAACGCCACCTTCTGGCCCGCGCTTTCGATGGTCTTGAGCACCTCGCGTGCGGCCCCGTTGTCCGGGTTCTTGCCCAGCGCGGCGGTGAGCAGTTGCTCCGCCTCACGGGTTTTGCCGGCGTCGAGCGCCGCCTTGCCCTGCTCAAACAGCAGCAGGCTTTCAAGCCGGCTCAAGCGGTCGCTGGTCTGGGGTGTGGGGCGCAGGGCCTGCACATGCTGATAGGCGGTGATTGCTGCGGCGGTGTCGCCCTTGGCCTCCGCACGCTTGGCGGTTTGCAGGGCCGCGTTGTAGTCGCCATCCGCGGTGAGCCTGGAAAGCTCGGTGCGCATCTGTGACACCGTGTAGCCGGAGAGACCCCGGCGATCCGCTTCTTCCAACGCATCGCGCAGGATCTTGATCGCATCATCACGCAGGTCCAACTCCGCACGCTCACGCGCCAAGCGGAGCTGACGCGAGAGCCCGGCCTCGGCCTGCTGGCTGTGAATCCGCACAGACAGGCCTTGGAGCTGGTCGCGTTGCTGGTCGGTCAGCTCGAAGCTGTACCACTGCTCGATCAACTCCTTGGCTCGGTCCGTCTCGTCGGACTCGATCCAACGGGTGATCTGGTTGATGGCGGTCTGGTAGGTCAGCTTGTCGGCCGCCTCGACAGAGCGGTCCGACAGGTAGCGCGCGTCCGCATCGTGCCAGCGGTCGGTGGCAATCGCCTCCTTGAGCAGCGTGACCGCGCTGGCGTAGTCCTCGCCCTGCATCGCTAGCTCCGCGCGTGCCCACAATGCACCGGCCTCGGCTCGCTCGACCGCATTGGGCACGTCCGCGTAGGCTGTGCCTAGCTCGTTGTAAGCCACCAAGGCCTCGGCCCAGCGCCGCTCATCCAGCGCATCCTTGGCGTCAGTCGCAAGCTGGACGGCCCGCTGCTGATGCTCCTCGACAACCTTGCGGTCTTTCTGCACCTTGTCCAGCACCAGATAGCTCCCGGCCACGACCTGAGCGAGCAGGAGCACGCCGAGCGCAGCCATCGCGATGAGCGCGCCGGG
>JBGTLW010000149.1:0-1503 GCA_041743835.1 Phycisphaeraceae bacterium
CCACGCACCGCGCAGCGCGGCACCTGGCGCTACGCCGACCAGCAGGCCGACTTCATCGACCTCCTCCGACAAACCGAGCCGCCGATCGGGATCCTCTGTTCCGACGACGACCACGGCTGGCGTGCGCTGGAGTGCTGCGACCTGGCGCGCCTGCGGGTGCCGGACGCGGTGACGGTGCTGGGCATCGGGGGCGACGAGTTCATCTGCGAGTTAGCCACGCCCATGCTCTCGTCCATCCGCGTGGACTTCGAGGCGGTGGGGTATCTCGTCGGCCGGACGCTCGACGACCAGTTCCGCGGCAAGGAGGTGCCGATGGTGCAGACCGCCGGCGTGCCGGAGGTGGTCGCCCGCCAGTCCACGGGGTACGTCACCACGGAAGACCCGCAGGTGGCCGCAGCCATCCGCTTCATCCACGAGTGCTTCGACCAGCCGCTGACCACCGACGACATCGCCGCCGCCGCACACACCGGGGCGCGGACGCTGATGCGGCGATTCAAGTCCCAACTCAACCGCACACCGGCGGAGGAGCTGCGTCGGCAGCGGGTGGAGCGGGCGTTGTTCCTGATCCGTTCGACGGAGCAGCCGCTGGCGCAGGTCGCGCTGGATTGCGGGTTTGGCCAGCAAAGCGCGATGGGCCGCGCGATTAAAGCCGTCACCGGCCGGACCCCCATGCAGCTACGCCGCGAGTAGTACACATCAAGGCTTGGGTGCGGTGGAGAGCGTGAAGGGCGCGCCGACCGCGATGCTGTGGGTGGTGCTGAAGTTGCCGTTGCGGATGGCGAAAGTCACTGTGTCAAAGCTGATGCAAGCAAGATTATACTGGGGCACGAGTTGGGCCACGCCTTCGGCTTTTCGGGGCATGCGGAAGACCCCACTACACTGATGGGTGCTTACGGCGGCGAGCCAACCTGTCGGATAACGAAGCATCATGCGGACATCGTTAACCCCAACTGAGATTTTTTATATGGCACTCCAGTTTTCTGTTGCAAAATATGCATTGTATCTAGCCCTTGTTTTGGTGCTTGCTCCGGCTTCATGGTCGGAAGAAGTACCGCAAGAGCCGCTTCCTCTAAGCGTGGCTGTTTCGGTTTATCTTGATCGTGTTGAAGCCCACGGGCACAAGCCAATCGGGCGTTCTCCCACTCCAGATTTTGGCCCGCTCTGGAAGACCTACGGTGGTGAGGCGACACAGAAAGAAATGCTAAAACAGGCAATCGATCGGGGAGACGATCACATCGATTATGAAGCGCTCGTCAGTTTCCGAACGTCACGCCCCATTCCCGATGAAATGAACGTGATTGCCGCCCGAGGCTTGGAGGCGGATCTGGCAAAGTTGCGTAGCGTAGCCGCACTGTGGGTCGCCCGGCATCCCGACCCTTTTACCGAAGAGCAACGCGAACAGGCCCGCAGCGCGGCGGTCGGCGCATTCGTCGATTCAGAGGGTGCGCAAGGGATCATGGCTGTTCGCCTGCTAGCAAAACCCGCCGACCGCGAGGCGATCCG
>JBGTLW010000150.1:0-14960 GCA_041743835.1 Phycisphaeraceae bacterium
CTGAGCAACCGGGTGTTCATCGACGCAGCGGAGATCGACCGGGCCTGCGTCACGAGCTGGAACAAACTCACGCCCGAACGGCTGATGTCCATCACCGCAACCACGTGGCTGACGCATGAGAATTAAATGGGATGCGTATGAGAACCCATCCCGCGCGGGATGGGTTTTTACTTGGTGTGGAAAGCATTTGCGGGTCAGTTGCCCCGGCCTCGCCAGGGTGATGCGGCGGCGACTTTGGGGCCCGTCTTGGTGTTCTGGAGTTTGGCGTCGATGCGATCGATGGCGGCTTGGATGGCTGGCATGCGCGGGTTGATGTCCAAGGCCTTGCGGTACGCGATGCGTGCCCCGGGCAGGTCGCCTAAGTGACACAGGCAGTGGCCAAGCCCGGCCGCGGCGCCGAAGTGTGCGGGCATCAGTTTCAATGCCCGGCGGCAGTCCCCGACGGATTGCTCATACCGCCCCGCGAAGAAGTGAGCCATGCCCCGCTGGTTATACGCTTCGGCAAACTCCGGGCATGATTCGAGCGCCTCACCAAAGGCATGGATCGCCGGGTCGTAACGCTCCTCGGCCATGAGTTGCGTGCCACGCTCAAAGGCTTCAAGCCCTGACCCCCCACAGCCCCGGAACCAGATCGACCACATCGCGTGCTCGGCCATCTGATGCACCTGTGGGTCGTCATCGTGCAGTAAGCGGCTAAGTGGGCCGATCGCGGTCTCATCCCCAATCAACCCGAGCGTGAGTGTTGCGCAGCACCGCACATCCGCGTCGCGGTGACCCAGCAGCGAAGCAACCTCCCGCGGGGTCCAGCGCTCACCCACTGCCTCGGCCAATTCAGATGCCTTCCCGGAGGATAACCCCGGCTTAATGGCTGCAAGGAAATGTGTGGCGTTAATAGGCACGGCGATACATTCTAGGCGTGGCATTGGCCGACTTGTCAACTTATGACCAAGCTATCACCAAGTTCAGGGATAACCTGTAGATGGTTGGGGTTTCATATGAGGCGTTGGGGGATTTATATCCCGATCAGTTGCACGAAGCGGGATTCCACCGCTTCCCATGCCGCGGCATTTGATGACTGATAAGTCGTGACTTCGCAGGACGCTTTCACGATCGACCTCAGCTCGGCCAGGTTCTTGATGAGTCCCGCGCCGATCGCCTGGGTGAGCGCGTTGCCGATGGCGGTGCCCTCGTATGGGCCGACCACGACGGGCAGGCCCAGTGCGTCAGCGGTCATCTGATTGAGCAGCACGTTCTTCCCGCCACCGCCGACGATGTGCAGCACGGTGGTGCGGCGGCCGAGCAGTTCATCGAGCTTGGCCCGCGTAAGGCGGTAGGTCAGGGCCAACGATTCGAGCGCGGCCCGGACGTACTGGGCGGGGGTTTGCGGGGCGGGCTGGTCCGTCTTCGCGGCAAAGGCATCAAACTTGCCAGCCATGTTCCCCGGCGATGCGAACGGGGCGTAGCCCGGATCAACCAGCGTGCGGAACGGCTCGGCCTCGGCGGCCAACGCGGTAAGCTCAGCGTAGTCCAGCGTATTGCCCTGTGCAGCGAAATCGGCCCGCAACTGCTGCACCAACCAAAGGCCCGAGATGTTCTTCAGGAAACGGACCTTGTTCCCCACGCCACGCTCGTTGGTGAAACCCGCAGCACATGACGCATCCGTGATGCACGGCTCATCCAACTCCGCGCCCATCAACGACCACGTGCCACTAGACAAATAAGCCCACCCCACCCCGGAAGTACCCCCGGAACTCCTGGAAGTTTGCTTAGCATCCACGGGGACGGCGGCGATGGCGCTGGCGGTGTCGTGGCTGCCGGGCACGATGACATCGATCGGGTGGTCCTGGGTGAGGCCAGCCGCGGCCGCGACATCGTGTCGGAGCGTGCCGATCCTGGTGCCTGCGGGGACGATGGCCTTGAACGCGTGGGTGGGCAGGTGCAGGTCCTTGAGCAGTCCCGTGTGCCATTGCCGAGTACGCGGGTCGATCATCTGCGTGGTGGATGCGATGGTCGCCTCATTCACCGCCTTGCCGCTGAAGAAGTAATGCAGCAGGTCGGGCATCAAGAGCAGGTGCTCGGCCTGTTCGAGCACAGCGGGTTCGGCATCCCGCCGGGCGATCAATTGAAAGAGCGTGTTGAACGGCATGAACTGGATGCCGGTGGCGTCGTAGATGGCCTTCTCGCCGAGTTGTTTCACAGCCTTGGCCATGGCGGGCGCGTGGGATTCATCGCGGTACGCAAAGGGCAGGCCCAGGAGTTGCCCGCTGCGGCCGATCAACCCGAAGTCCACACCCCACGTGTCCACTCCCAGGCTCACGATGCGGATGCCCTTGGCGTGAGCCAGTCCCCCAGCCTTGCGCAGGCCCTCGACCAGCTCATGCCAAAGGCCCGTCAGGTCCCAGTGGTAGCCCGACGGCAGGGTGACCGGGCGATTCGCAAAGCGATGGCACTCGTGCAGCACAACCTTGCCATCGCCGAGCGTCGCCAGCATCGCGCGGCCAGACTCGGCCCCCAGATCAAAAGCAAGAAACCCAGGCGTGTTCATGATGCATCACTCCATATGATCAAGCGTCGGTGGATCGCGAAACGCAACCCCCGCGTAGTTTAGCGGGCGGCGTAACCCGCCGCGTGGTGGACTACGCACCACGAAGGGTGACGGGTGACGCGGGCGCGGGGCCTGACGGCCTCCGCTAAACGGGGGGGCGGTTGGCGCGCATGGCCTGCGTAATGTAGGGCAGGCCGCTGAGCACCGTGACGATGACGGTAAGGTAAAGCAGCCCGTCGCGCAGGTACAGCGACCAGTCGCGCGTGGTCCCATCAAAGCGGTCCAGCGCGACGATGCCGATGACCACCGGGATCGTCACCGACTGGAGCACCATCTTCCACTTGCCCCAGATGTTGGCGGAGAAGTCGATGCCCTGCGACTCATACGCCCCGCGGATCGTCGTCACCAGCAACTCGCGTGACAGGATCACGACGACCATCCACGTGTACACACCCGTGACCGGCCCGGCATGGTGGAGCGGGATGAAGTTGTGCCCGGCCAGCATGATGAACCCGCCCAGCACGAGAATCTTGTCGGCAAATGGATCGACTACCCGGCCGAACCTGGAGACTACCTTCCACCGCCGCGCCAGGTAGCCGTCGAGGAAGTCGGTGGCCGCGGCGATGACGAAGATCACAATCGCGGCTATCAACTCGGCACGGATGAGGCCGATTTTGGGCTTGACATCCACCATCGCCAGCAGGACAAAAAACGCCGCAGCCAGCACCAGGCGGAGCATCGTCAGCAGGTTCGGGATGTGCTTGCGTGCGGGCGTCATGGCCGGGTCATCTTACCCGGCTGGGGTCGCCTGCGAAGCGGAGCAGGCCTTCGCCGCAGCCAACCCCGCCAGTCGCCCGGTACACCAGGCCCATTGGAAGTTGTACCCGCCGATGCGCCCGTCACAATCGAGTATCTCCCCGCAGAGGTAAAGCCCGTCGCGCACGCGTGACGCCATCGTGCCCAGCTCCACCTCCGCGAGTGGCACGCCCCCGGCGGTGACCTCAGCGTGGTTGTAACCTCGGTCGTGCTTGATCGGCAGCGGCAGGGCGGTCAGCGTGCGGGCGATCGCGCGCCGGTCGTCTCTGGGAAGGTGCGCGAGCGGGGTGTTGGGCTCGATACCCAGCTCGCGCTCGAGCAGCGCACGCGCAAAACGCTCGGGCAGCCGGGCGGGGAGCTGCGACAGGATGGTGGCTTTGGGTCGGCGTGTGGTGGCTTCGATGAGCTTCTGGTCGATCTGCTCGAAGGTCAGGCCGGGCGTGAGATTGGCGAGGAGTTTGTAGCCCGGGTCGGTTTGCATGATGGCCATGCGGTGTCGGCTGATGTCCATCGGCGCTGGGCCGGAGATGCCGAAGTGCGTGGCGAGCATGGCCCCGGCCTGCCGGTGGACGATCTTCCCGCTGCCGGTGGTGAGGGTCAGCTCCACCTCTAGCGCGATCCCCGACAGCGTCATCAGCCAGTGACCGTGCGGGAGGCACATCGGCACGAGCGCCGGCCAGGTGTCCGTGACCGTGTGGCCCAGCGCCCGCGCGAGCCGGTAGCCAAACCCATCGGACCCGGTCTTGGGCAGCGACTTGCCCCCGGTGGCGAGGATGACGCGTGAAGCGTGGAGCGTGCCGTGCGTGTGTTGAATCGCAAAGCGGTGAGGGGGCGCGACGGCGGGGGGCCGCGTCGACGTTGTCGGCCGGCTATGGTCGTGGGTCATCGGGTCGTCTTCGCGAATCAGTTCAATTGCGGTCACGCGGTGGTCTTCGCGCAGCTCGACGCGGGCATCCCTCAGGCCACGCAGCAGCGCATCGAGCACGGTGCGTGCCGCGTCGGTGGTGGGGAAGAGCTTGCCGGTGTCTTCGCGTTTGAGCTCGACGCCCAGCTCCCTGAAGAACGCGATGGTCTGCTCGACGGTGAGTGTGGCCAGCACCTTTTTCACCTGGTTTCGCGTGGGGCCAGTGTAGTCGTCTGGGGTGACGACATCGTGCGTGACGTTGCACCGCCCGCCGCCGGACACCAGAATCTTGGAGCCGACACGCTTGGCCCCATCGAGCACCACGACGCGGCTGTCGGGATACGCTTTCCGCAGTTCCCGCCCCGCGACGATGCCCGCCATCAACCCCGCCGCGCCACCGCCGACGATGGCAATGTCGCAGGAATCCTCATTGGGTTGGGTGGCATCCGATGTCGGCGCCGACGGATTGCCGGGATTCATTTGATGTCTTCGAGCCTCAATCCACCAAGACCCATGCCCATCGCGCCGGTGGTTCCGAGGCCGGATTTAAGGTTGGAGGGGCGCTTGAGGCTGGGGCGGGGTCGATTGGTATCCACCGATGGACTGGCCTGTGCGTGCTGGGCGGCGGCGGGCTTGTCCTTGAGCGAGAGCGACAGCTTGCGGTTGTCTTCATCGACTTCCTTGATGCGGAAGCTCTTGATATCGCCGAGTTTAAGGATGTCGCCCACGGTCCCGACCCGCTTGTCGGAAAGCTCGGAGATGTGGACCAGGCCTTCGAGCCCGGCTTCCAACTCCACGAACGCGCCGAAGTCGGTGATGGACACCACCTTGCCCTCGTGTTGCGTGTCGACTGCATACTTGCGCTCGGCCCCGGTCCAGGGGTCTTCGGTCGCGGCCTTGAGAGAGACGGTCATCCGCTGCTTGGCGGCATCCACCGTGAGCACCGCCATGCGCAGCGTCTGGCCGACCTGCACGACTTCCTCGGCCCTGTGGACGCGTTTCCAGCCCATTTCCGAGAGAGGCAGCAGCGCCTCGACGCCGCCCTTGACTTCGACGAACGCCCCGAAGCTTGCCGTGCGGACGATCTTCGCTTCGATCGTGTCGCCGGGCTTGATCGCGCCGTCCACCGCCTCCCACGGGCTTGGGCCCACCTGCTTGATGCCGAGGCTGATGCGGTCTTTTTCTTTTTCGATGCGCAGGACTTTGACCTGCACTTTGTCGCCGGGCTTGACCACATCCTTGGGGTGGTTGACGTGGGTGTACGCCAGGTCGGTCACGTGGACCAGCCCATCGATGCCGCCGAGATCGACGAACGCACCGAAGTCCATGAGGTTGGACACCGTGCCCTCGCGGACCTGACCCACTTCCAGTTCTTTGAGCAGCTTCTCGCGGTTGCGCTTGCGCTGGATTTCCAGGTGCGCCCGGCGGGAGAGCAGGACCTTGCGGCCCTTGCGGTCGATCTCCTGCACCATCGCTTCGAGCTTCTGGCCCACCAGCGGCTCGAGCTCGTCCACATGGTGCATATCCACCTGGCTTGCGGGCATGAAAGCGCGGATGTTGCCGATCAGCTCAAGCTCAAGCCCGCCCTTGTTGGTCCCGGTCACGCGGGCCTCGACGACGGTTCCCTTGACCAGTTGGTCCCACGTCGCCCGGCTGATCGCGCCTTCGCGCGAGAGGTAAACCAGCCCCTGGTCTTCTTCGATGTGATCGACCACGAAGTCCATGATGGACCCCACGCGCGGCGCACGCTCGAACTGTTGCAAAGGGACGACGCCCTGGAGCTTGGATTCGCCGGTGATCTCCACGAACACATCCTCGCCACGGATCGCGCTGATGCGGCCACGGCGGATGTCGTGGTGGATCTCCTGCGGGGCCTGGGTGTCGGGTTGCTCGGCGTCGGCGGGCTTGGCCGCGGGCGCGGGTTGCGCCAACGCCGCTTCCAGCAGGCTGTCGGCCTGGGCAAGCTCGGCTTCGAGATCGACCTCAGCCGGGGCGGGCGGCAGCGGTGTGTCGGCCGCCTCCTGCTCGGGGCTGGTCTGGGTCGCGGGGTTGGTCGGGTCGGGGTGTCCGTCGGGGGACTGGGTCATGGTCTTTACAGCCTGGGGCTTCGTTGGGTTGTGCGTAGTTCCACCACCATCAGGTTACCCGCCCCGGTCGCATGATGCCACACACGGGGGCGATTGAATGCGTCATGGCTCAAAGCCCCGCCCGCAACGCGGGCGCGGGGCTATGTCGCGGGGGCTGGGTTAGCCCCTCGGGATTCTTTGACCAGGTGCTTGCCGCTGCGCCAGGCCTCCGGGGGCATCGTGCCCAGCGCGATGATGACCGCCTGCGAAGTGACAAAGGCCATCATGCCAGCGAATGCCGCCTCGGTGAAGCCATAGGAGTGGAGGCCCGCGCCGAGCATGTTCGTGCCAAACCACGACCACGCGCAGACCACGTTGCCAAACACCGCCAGCACCGCCAGCCCCCGCTCGCGCACCAGCCCGCCCCAGCGTGCGTGAAGCATGATGGCGCACCACAGCACGATGAGCAGTGCGCCGTTTTCCTTGGGGTCCCAGCCCCAGAACCGGCCCCACGATTGGTCCGCCCAGATGCCGCCGAGGATCGTCCCGACGAATGAGGTGAGGATCGAGAGGCAGGTGATGCCGTAGATCGCGCGGGCGAGGTTGCGGCTTGTCTGCTTGTCGAGTGTGGTCGTGAAGACGCCTTTGAAGATATACACCGTTGCCAGCCCCCCAGCCACGAACACGCCGACGTACCCGATGATGATGACGATGACGTGCGTCGCCAGCCAGAAGTTGGTGTCCAGCACCGCCTGGAGGACCGCCATCGTGTCCCCGTCCGCGGATAAGCCCTGCGCCACCAGCAGCGACGCGAAGCCGATGACCGCCCCGACGATCAGCCCCAGCCCGCCGCGCAGGATGAACTCCATGAGCAGGCTCAGCCCCACCACGCCCCAGCCCACCGCCACCGCGGACGAGTAGAGGTTGGTCACCGGTGGCCGACCTGACAGGTACACCCGCACGACCAGCCCCGCGGTGTGGATCAGTAGCGCCAGCACCATCAGCGCGATGGCCGGGCGGAGGAGCACCTGCGGCGCAACCAGCCACGAGACCATCACCAGCAGTGCGATCACGACATAGACCTCCATCGCCCTAGAGAAAGGCTCGATGCGATTGAAGTGCCATTCGGTCACGGCAGTGGACGACCGCTCCGGGAACGCCCCGCGGAGGTGGGTCGCCAGGGCTGCGGTTTCGGTGTTGAACCTGGCCGCGTCGTCCCGCACGTAGGCGTTGTAGATCAGCTTGTACCGCGACAGGGCCTCGGGCTCGCGGCCCATCTGCTCCGCGATCGGCAGGGTCTGGGCATATGTGGCCCAGTCGCTCTGCATCGTCAGCGGGATGTTGTGGATCGCTCTGTGCGCACGCAGGCTTTCGTACAGCCCGAGCTCCGACGCCAGCCCAAGCAGGTTGTGCTGAAACACCGAGCGCTGCGAGCGATCGACCCGGCTGGCCTGCTCGGCAAGCTGCTGGATCTGCCCGCGGGCGGGGGTGATCTGGTGGTAACTGAAGTGCTTGGCGTCGGTCCCGTCGAGCCCGAGGATGGCCAGCACCTCTTTGTTGTAGATGCGGAAAACCGGGTAGCCATCGGCCTGCTGCGGCTTGATCTGTACATCCAGAAGCCAGACCACAGCGGGTATCGTCCGGGACTCGCTGCCCTCACCGAGTTTCAAGGTTTGACGGCCGCTGAGGATCGTCAGGCTGTTCCGAGCGACCGTGTCCAACGGCTTATGCCGACCGCCATACGACACCGGCAGCTTTCCAAACGCGGCAATGTCGTAACCATCGTGGGTTGTCGGTGAGACAAGCGGCGCACCGATCGCGTACCCCAGCGCGAGGACGCACACCACAGCCGTGAGCCACCAGCTTGCTTTGCGGCTGTTCACTTTGCACCCCCTCGCCGCACGCCCCGGCCGACATATTTCCACAGGCTGACGCAGAAGTGCAGCAGCAGCCCCACACCGCCCAGCGCGCAGGCGATGTACGGCATGGTGGAGCCGGGATTGCGCACGACCTGTAGCACCGTGCCAAGGTCCGCGCCGCCCGATGGATCGGGGATGTAGCCGGACTGGAAGAACGTGTCGCCCCCGTAACGCAGCGGATGGTTCATGCGGATGTTCACCGCCCGCGGGGCCGCGTCGCCCGGCTCGATGATGCGGATGTCGCTGGCAAAGTTCTTGGGGACCTGTGTGCCGGGGTACAGGTCGTGGGAGAACGCCTCAAGGTGGAAGCCGTAGGGCCGGTAGTACCGCTTGAAGCGCATGTCGATCTGCCAGGTCTGCCCGTCGATCACGACGTCCTGCCGGATCGTGCGGTACACGTCGCCCAGCAGCATGGTGTAGGTGGTCACAGCAAACCGGCCCAGCGGCTCGCCCTGCTTGTGCAGCGTCAGCCACGCCCCGGGCAGGTCCATCTGCGCCTGCCCGACACCCGTGGCTCGTGGCCTTGCAATCAAACCCATCCGCATCGCGATGCCCCGGCTGTCCGGCGGGGGGGCGATCCCGGGTTGATACGGCCCAAGCGCGCTGTTGATGAAATACTGCTCGACGCGAAACTCAAACGGCAACGACGCGTGCGCGATCGGTTGACGTGTCACCGCGCCCTGCTTGAGGACCTCCTCGGGGAATACCGTGACCCGCTCGGTGGCTTGGGCGTCATCGGCGGGGTCGGTAGGGTCGGGGGGGTGGATCACCGCCAGTTCCGCAACGCGGATGTCCTGGGTCCACCGCTGGGTTTGGCCTACGTAGATCGGCATCTGAGTCTCAAGGGCTGTGGTGCGTGTGACCGCTTCACCCGCGATCAGGAGAATAAGCGAGCCATGGATCAGCACGATGCCCGCGCGATTGCCAAACAGCAGGTACGTACCCACGAGCGCCGGCAGGTACGCGACAAGCCCGATGAGCAGCATGGCCGCGACACCGACGCTTGCTTTGAGTGGTCCGATGACCCCCCACGATTGGAACCACGTGATGACCGCCGCGCCGACCACAAAGACGAGCAGTCCCAGCACCAGCCGCCAGCCACTGGCCTTGAATCGGAAGCGGACACTGTGGGCCGCGATGAGGTTAATGAACACCGCCAGCCCGATCGCCGCGCCGCCGGGGAACGGGAAACTGCCGTCCACGGTCCGCCCCGCGGGCAGGAAGATCTCCAGCGGGACCCACACGCCCCAACTGGTGAAATACTGATCCATCACCCACCAGATGCCCCGGGTCCGCTGGGCCAGGGTGCCGAAGAAAATCAGCAGCATCGCCAGCCCCAGCAGGACGACGGTCAAGCGGAGCGAGGCGAATGGTGCGATCACACGTCGGAAGGATTGGGTCACGGCCGACCATCCTCAGCCGGGGATGGCGTGGATACCTGGGACTCCGGCGATGACGTGGATTCCGTGGATTGCGGGGGTGCTGCGGCTTCCGGGGCTTCCGGGGTTTCCAGTGTTTCCGGGGGGGCAGGTGCGTGGGCGGGGTGGTCGTGATTGTGGTCGTGGCCGTCCGCGTGGTCGTGTCCCGCGTGCGGGTCTTGCGGGCGGAAGGTCTGGACGAGCTCGCGGATCTGCGGGAGGTGGGGGACGACCTTGGCGTCAGCGTCTTGAGCCTTGATGAACCAACTGGTGTGGCCATCGCTGAACCACGCGGTCACCATGCGCTGGTTGCCCGTCATGTCGATGAAGATGCCCTCGATGGGGGTGCCGTCGATGGGGCTTAGCATGTTGGGCAGGTCCGCCTCGCGGACGGGGGTGGGATGGTCGATCTGCCCGGCCCAGCGGTTGAGGTTCGCCAGCAGGTCGCCCCCGGTTCCCGCGAAGCGCGTGATCGCCACCTCCAGCGCCCCATCGCCTTCCCCAGCCATGAGGGTCGCCAGCCGATCCCCCGAGGGGTGCATCGTCTGCCGCCAGCCTTCCGGCAGGGTCCAGGTCACGCTCTGCTCGGGTTGGACCCCTGCCTGGGCTTGGGCGGTGCGGGCCATCTGCCCATCGCGCTGGACCAGCAACTCGGGCCGGGGATCCAGCGGGGCGTCGTAGGTTTGGATTTGAGGTTGCTCGCCACAACCAAGCAGCCCGGCCAAGACCAGTGAAAACAGCAGGGCGGGTTGGACCATTGGGCGTGGCAATTCGCTTCGCATGGTGGGGGGGTGCAACAAGTGGGGGGGCGTGATTATAGCGGGACGGCGCGGGTCGCGCCGAAGTGGCCCGCGGGTTTATGTTTACAATTCCCGGAGCACCAGAGGAACGCCATGCTCTTCAAACTCTCGCTACTCGCCCTTGCCGGGGCCGCCGGCACGCTGTCGCGGTACGGCTTGCAATACTTCGCCCAGGCCTGGTCGGTCAAGGTCACCGGCTGGTCGTTCCCGTGGGGGACCTTGCTCATCAATGCGATGGGGTGCTTCCTGTTCGGTTTAATCTGGGCACTGGCCGACCATTCACAGCACGGCAAGGCGATGATCTCCAGCGAACTTCGGCTTGTGATCCTGGTGGGGTTCCTCGGGGCGTTTACCACGTTCTCAACCTTCGGATTCGAGAGCCTTGAGTTGATCCAAGCCAAGCGTTATGCCGTGGCGGGTCTGAACCTGGTCCTCCAGAACGGCTTGGGCATCGCATTAGCCCTCGTGGGCATCAGGCTAGGCGGGGTGTTCGCAGCCCGACTGTGGGGTGCATAGCCCATTCGTCCGATAGTTCCGGTGGAAACGCAAGCAAACGTCACTACAATCAGTTAGATTCCCCGTAATCCCCCCGACGCCCCCAAACCCCCCGCGCCACCGCTAGCAGCAGGAGTTGACCCCGACATGCCCGTCCAAGGCGCCCCTACCTACATGGTTTCAACCAAGAGCACCGAACAACTCCTGTCCGCTGTGGTCCGCTTTGCGGGTGACTCGGGCGACGGCATGCAGTTGGCCGGGACCCAATTCACTGACACCTCCGCCATCGCGGGCAACGACGTGGCCACGCTGCCGGACTTCCCCGCCGAGAGTCGCGCCCCAGCCGGCACCGTCGCGGGCGTCTCGGGCTTCCAGATCAACTTCGCCTCGCAGGAGATCTTCACCCCCGGCGATCAGGTCGATGCCCTTATTGCCATGAACCCCGCAGCGCTCAAGGCGCACATTGAAGACGTGATTCCCGGCGGGGTGGTGATCGTCAACGAGTCCGAGTTCACGAAGATCAACCTCCGCAAGGCGGGCTACCCCTCGGACTTCAACCCGATCGAAGACGGCCCGATCAAGGTCAAGTTCCGCCTCTACAAAGTGCCGATCACCCGGCTCACCGAAGAGTCGCTGGCAGAGTCCGGCCTCGGCGCCAAGGACGCAGGCCGATGCAAGAACATGTACGCCCTTGGGCTTGTGTACTGGCTCTTCGACCGCCCGCTGACCACCACCGAGAAGAACCTCACCGACGCCTTCGCTGTGAAAAAGGGCAAGCCCGAGATCGCCGACGCGAACATCAAGGCCCTGCGTGCGGGGTGGAACTTCGGCGAGACCGCGGAAATCTTCGTGTCGCGCTACTCCGTGCCCAAAGCCTCGATCACCGCGGGCAAGTACCGCAAGGTGATGGGCAACGAAGCGCTGGCGATGGGGCTTATCACCGCATCCAAACTCGCGGGCAAAGCGCTGTGCTACTGCACCTACCCGATTACCCCGGCCACGGACATCCTGCACAACCTCGCGCCGATGAAGCACTTCGGCGTCAAGACGTTCCAGGCAGAAGATGAAATCGCTGCGGTGTGCTCCGCGATCGGCGCAGCCTTCGCCGGGCAGATGGGCGTCACCGGCACATCGGGCCCCGGCCTCGCGCTCAAGGCAGAGGGCATGGGCCTGGCTGTCATGACCGAGCTGCCTCTGATCGTCGTCAACGTGCAGCGCGGCGGGCCTTCCACCGGCCTGCCCACCAAGACCGAGCAATCCGACCTGCTCCAGGCGATGTATGGCCGCAACGGCGACTGCCCCGTGGTCATCCTCGCGCCGCAGTCGCCCGCGGACTGCTTCCAGATCGCCATCGAAGCCGCACGGCTCGCATTCAAGCACATGGTCCCGGTCATCATCCTGACCGATGGCTACATCGCCAACGGCTCCGAGCCATGGATGGTGCCCGAGGCCGACAGCTTCGACCCCATCGTCATCAAGCACCACACCGATGGCCCGTCCTACCTGCCCTACAGCCGCAACGAAGACCTCGCCCGCCCATGGGCCATCCCCGGCAACCCCGGCACCGAGCACCGGCTGGGCGGACTCGAAAAAGCGCACAACACCGGCAGCGTGGCTTACGACCCCGAGAACCACCAGCTCATGACGCGCATCCGCGCCGAGAAGGTCGCCCGCATCGCCAACTACCTGCCACCGCTAGAGCCGCTGGGCGACCGCGAGGGCGACCTGCTGGTGCTGGGCTGGGGCGGGCCGTATGGCTCGATCACTACCGCCGTCAACAACGCCCGCGCCAAGGGCAAACGTGTCAGCGCCGCGCACCTGCGTTACCTCAACCCGATGCCCAAGAACCTGGGCGATGTGCTCAAGCGGTTTAAGAAGGTGCTCATCCCCGAGCTCAACACCGGGCAACTGTCGCTGCTGATCCGCAGCAAATTCCTGGTCGATGCCCGCGGGCTCAACAAGGTGCAGGGCAAGCCCTTCCTCGTGGAAGAAATCGAGCAGGCGATCGACCTGATGCTGTCGGGTGAGTGGGGCGATGCCCTTTCGCTGATGCCCTCCCACCACGCCGTGATCCCCGGCACACAGCAACTGGACCTGAGCAAACTCGGCGCGGCCAAAGTCCACGCAGAGGCAGAAGGCTAACCACATGGCCCGCCCGTCATGAGGCGCGGTCGAGATGAGAATAAACCAAGCCGCGCCGACGTTGTCAGCGGGCTAGCCAGGAAGAACAAGACTCCCTCACGAACTGAACTGGACGGCCACACGCCGAAACAACCCATGCCCGACAACGCCCTCCCAGTCCTCACCGCCAAAGACTTCGCCTCCGATCAGGATGTCCGCTGGTGTCCCGGCTGCGGGGACTACGCCATCCTCAACCAGGTGCGAAAGGTCTGCGCCAAACTCGGCCAGACCCGCGAGAACACCGTGTTCGTCTCGGGCATCGGCTGCTCAAGCCGGTTCCCGTACTACATGAACACCTACGGCTTCCACTCGATCCACGGCCGCGCGCCGGGCTTCGTGACCGGGATCAAGATCGCCAACCCGCAGCTCGACGTGTGGATGGTCACCGGCGACGGCGACGGGCGGTCCATCGGCGGCAACCACCTGCTGCACATCCTCCGACGCAACGTCAACGTCAACATCATGCTCTTCAACAACCGCATCTACGGGTTGACCAAGGGCCAATACTCCCCGACCTCCGAGCCCGGCAAGAAGACCAAGTCTTCGCCCATGGGATCGCTGGACTTCCCCGTGGACCCCATCGCGTTCGCGCTGGCGGCACAGGCGACCTTCATCGCACGCTCGGTCGATGTCGATCGCGCGCTGCCCGATGTCTTGGAGCGGGCAGCGCTCCACAAGGGCACGAGCTTCGTGGAGATCTATCAGGACTGCAACATCTTCAACCACAAGGCCTTCGAGTTTGCCACCGACAAGAACACCCGCGAAGACAACGTGCTCTACCTCGAGCACGGCAAGCCCATGATCTTCGGCAAGGACCGCAACAAGGGCATCCGGCTCAACGGCGCCAGCCCCGAAGTGGTGACGCTGGGCAACGGGATCGCGGAGGACGACCTGCTGTTCCACGACGAGCACGATGTGAACATCGCGGTGCTGCTGTGTCAGATGCACGTCCCCAACTTCCCCGAGCCGGTCGGCGTGTTCCACTGCAAGGAGCGCCCGTGCTACGAAGACCTGCTCGAAGCACAGATCGCGTCCTCCCAGGAACGCCGCGGCGTGGGCTCGCTCGACGACCTCTTCAACGCCGGCGACACCTACATGGTCGAAACCGACAACGAGACACCGACGCACGGCCTGCATAACTAAAGCTGTGCTGACGATTCGCGGCGCTAGAAAATGAATGTGTGACGATTTGCCGGTTGGTAGCCCCTTCCGTGGCTGGCCGGCAATCGAATCTTTTCGTTGATGTGCATGAATCCGCGCACCATCAGAATCATGGCTGCCTTCAACGTGGTTACAGCCGCGTTGCTTTTCATTTGGTTCATGACATTGCCGCAACAGTCCAACTTGGGTGCAATATTTCAGGAGGTAGTCGATACATCCAGCGAAGTCGATGCGTCCATCCGTCTTGAATACACACAACTGATCCGAGACGGCTGGCAGTACCGTGCCCAGCAGTATTCCTATTGGGCATTGGCCGCCGGCGCCGTCGTCATGTGGAACGCCGCCTTCTTTCTCTTCCACCTCTTGTGTATTGGGGCCGGAGAATCACCCGTGAAACACTCACAGCAGTTGACTGGCGACGCCAGAGTTGGAGAATAGTGTTGCCGGGTGATGGCCCCTCCAGAGGGCGACCGGTGAATGAGACGTTTTGCGTGATCCGCACATGACTACTATTGATGAGCTTCCCCCCAAGTGACGGGCGCGGGGAAGTGGTGGAAGATGGTGCTCTTTCACCGCAACCCACGGAGCCCGACCATGACCGAATCGAAGAAGACCCGCAAGCCTCGGCCGACCTACGACGAGCAGTTCAAGCGTG
>JBGTLW010000151.1:0-3323 GCA_041743835.1 Phycisphaeraceae bacterium
GGGATGGAAATGTGAACGGTGGGTGGGTAGTCTGGCTCATGGTGGCGTACTCCTCGGTGTTCGGGGACGGGCGTGGTAGATCACACCCAAAGTACGCCGCCTTTTTCAATTCGTCATCCACAACATTCAGTCATACCTCCCACGGCGACCTACCTCGTCTCAACCGTAAACATAGAGATGTGATCCAACTCGACTGAGTGAGCGAGCCAGATAGGGCTCGTGGGGTACGGTTCCCTATAGAAAGGAGCCTACCCCATGGCCATTACCCTCAACATCGGCGGCAGCAAGAAAGTCAGTCAGAACTACGACTCCCAAGGCGTCAGTCTCAACATCACGGCTGAGGTGCCCAACGATGCCCTCACTGATCCGCAGAAGATTGCGGACACGGCCCATGACCTATTCGGCCTCGTGAACGGCCTGCTTGACGAGCAGATCGCTAAACTCAGCCAGACCGATGCCAAAGCGAGCAACGGAACCACCTACCGCAACGGTGGGCGTAGCCAGTCCCACGGCTCGAAGGCCAATGGCAACGGCAATGGTCATGGTCGCTACTCGGGGCGCAGCAGGTCCAATGGCCATAAGGACGGCACTGCCGGCAACGGGAGTTCCGGGGGCAACCGCAACCCGGATCGGCCGCTGACCCAGGCCCAGCAGCGGGCGATCACCAGCATGGTCAAGCGGCTGGATGAAGACGGCGACGCGTGGGTTCAGCATGAGTTCGGGGTGGACAAGGTGGCAGACCTGAACGTCCGCCAGGCCAGCGCGTTTATCGACATCCTCAAGTCTGGCATCGATGACCGGCAACCGGCCCATGCCTGATCCATCCTCAACTATCACGAGGCGGGGTACCTACGAGGTCGACCCGGCACGGCTGGCCCACGGCACGTGGTGCCATGAGTCGCAACAACAGGTGGGTGAGGGCGACATCGCAGCGGCCTACTCGGCGGACCTCATCGCCATGGAGGGCCGTGTACGCTGTCCGTTCACATTCAGAGGTGGGGTGTGGACATGCGCAGGCTGTTTCACCGACGACTCGGCATTCGTATACCGCATCGTGCCTATTGAGGCGTCCGACTGCACGCCAACCAGCTATGCCGCAAAGACCAGAAACGCTGAGGTGGCTCGCAACGATCCTAACGGCTTCTATCACGGCATAACCGTCAGGCACGGCTGCCGCTCATATGTCATCACAGGTCCGCCAGTAGAACTGGTACCCGGACAGGTGGTGCAGGCGTCACTATTCGACGCCGCGTGACCGCTCGCGAAACCCCGACCACCCGCGGGGTACATACAGCAGCAACACGGAGCAACACCATGATCGCGCGATCCACCTACCCCCACCATGCCACTTCGGGCAGTGAACCATCCCCCAACCAGAAGATGAAGGCCGTCACCGGCCGGGACTACATCAGCCACTCGGAGGTGGCCGCGTTCCAGAAGTGTCCCCTGCAATGGAAGTTCCGTTACGTGGACAAAGCGGAGCCGGAGGAGATCAGCGCCGCCCTCATTCTGGGCAGCGGGGTTCACGCGGCCATTGAGCACCACTTTCAACAGATCATGCAGTCTGGGGTCCTGCCTACGCTCGACGAACTGCTGCAGGTTTTCGACGCCTGCTGGGATCGAGAGGCCAAGAGCCTACCCGTGACATATCCAAAGGGTCAGGATCGGGCTGCCATCCGGGCCACAGCCGAGCGGATGATCGAGCAATTCATCGCCAGTCCCCATTCCGTGCCAGAGGGCGAATTGGTGGGTATCGAGGAATCGTTCCGAGTGATCTTGGCCGAGGATTTGCCCGACCTAATGGGCCGAATTGACGTAGTGACTTGGCGGGACAACGAGCTCTTGATCACCGACTACAAGACAGCCCGCAGCATGTGGGCACCGGACACGGCTCAGGAGAATGCCGACCAACTCATGCTCTACTCAATCGGCATGCAGGACTTGGCCCGAACCCTCAGTGAAGACGCCAAGATTGCCCTGCGATTCGTGATCGTCACCAAGACTAAGGAAGTCAAGATCGAGTCCCTGTCAGTGAAACTGGACCAAGACCGTCTACACCGCACTCGCCTCACCGTCCGCAACGTCGTAGCGGCCATGCAGAACGCGAGCAAAGCCGGCACCATCTACCCCAGCCCCAGCCAGTACAACTGCTCTACCTGCCCGTACTAACAGCGCTGTCAGGCTTGGCAGATGGGATAGGGTAGTTACGACAGCTGAGACGCTCCGATCAAAGCATACCACACATTCTTATTCGTCGCGACCTCGTGTCAAGAGTCAATAACCGCATCCAGATTGATTCTGGATGGGAATGCGTGCTTGCGGTAAGATTGCTTTGGACTCCAAGTCAATCCGTTCTGATCGCATGGCAAACATGCGGGAGTGACGGGGTGATACAACGATCGACCACAAAATTACGAAGGTGCTCGGAGACCATTGTAGTGCAGCAGCCTCCCCGGACACTAAGGATCGATTATGGCAACATCATCTGCACGTCGAACCGCTGAGATGGTTCAGGATCTCTGGCGCCTCTGTGATATTTTAAGAGATGACGGTGTTACCTACCACCAATACATCAATGAGCTAACATATCTGCTCTTCCTGAAGATGGCGAACGAGACGGGGTCGGATTCGGGGCTACCTAAAGGGTATAGATGGCACGATCTGTACGAAAAATCGAGTCAGGCCCGGTTTGACTTTTATCATAAGCTGTTACTTCGCCTTGGCGGAGCGGAATCAAAAATCATTAGTACGATATACGCTCACCCAACTTCACTTATTCGCCATCCCGACAATTTAGACGCACTCGTGGATGGGATTGAGCAATTGCAGTGGCACTCCGTTGAACAGGAGGCGCTCGGTGATATCTACGAAGGACTTGTCGAGAAGACTGCAAGCGAAGCCTTGAGGGGCGCAGGGCAGTATTTTACTCCACGGCCGCTCGTCGAGGTGATTGTACGCGTAATTCAGCCTCAACCAAATGAGACAATCCATGATCCTGCCGCAGGTACCGGAGGGTTTTTAATCGTAGCTGATCAGTACCGGCGGAAAATGAAGCGTGGACGTAAACGCGTCAAATATGGCAAGGTATACGGCGTGGAGATCAATCCTGATACGCATCGTCTCTTGTGCATGAATACGTTTTTGCATGGCATTGATGGTGAATTTTATCTTGCAGACAGTCTCTGAGCTTCCCCCCAAGTGACGGGCGCGGGGAAGTGGTGGAAGATGGTGCTCTTTCACCGCAACCCACGGAGCCCGACCATGACCGAATCGAAGAAGACCCGCAAGCCTCGGCCGACCTACGACGAGCAGTTCAAGCGTGA
>JBGTLW010000152.1:0-19746 GCA_041743835.1 Phycisphaeraceae bacterium
GTCACGCTTGAACTGCTCGTCGTAGGTCGGCCGAGGCTTGCGGGTCTTCTTCGATTCGGTCATGGTCGGGCTCCGTGGGTTGCGGTGAAAGAGCACCATCTTCCACCACTTCCCCGCGCCCGTCACTTGGGGGGAAGCTCACAATGCTCCGCGTATCTCCGAGTTGCGGTCCCGGGAAGACTACTGTCGCGCCCACACGCCCGCCAAAAAAAGCGCAATGTAACGACCAATTCCGGTCATAACTGAGCCGAAATTTATGACATTTGGCCGAACATCCCATCGCTGCCACATCCGCATGAACGACAAACCCACAATCGTCAGATGATGGGCCACTTCCTTCATCAAAACGAACAAAGCGGACAGCGTCACGAAACGCTGTTGCATTTACACGTGATCCTCCATATTGCTTAGCAAGTATATTGATGCCTGTTTTCACTAATGCCCTCAGAACCCAACGCGGACGATACGAGAAACCTCCTTCCGGATCGATCACCCCGTCATCTTCATGTGGGGTAGAAATATTCGGAACCCATGACTTCAAAGTTTGTAGCACCGACGATCGATCAATACCACCTGCATAGCGGCACTCGAAGGTCACACCTTCGACTATTTCATTGCTACGGTGGCGAGTAAAAACCCGCACGGGATAACTACCCCGCAGAGGTAATCGGCGAATTCTACGCCACAGCAAGCGATGCTTCTTCTTTTCTGTTGAACTAAGTGATTCAATAGCAAACTTCAAATTTTTCTGAAAGCGATCACAAAATTCCTCCAAGCCGGACGATTTTGCCTCAATCATGTCAAAGAAAAAAAGAGGGCTTTTGTCGAGCAGCACAACCTGAGGCCACAGAATTGATGCCTCAATATTGGGAAGCAATTGTGCTTCAAGAGCAATATCAAGTTCGGAATTGTAGTCCCATACATTGTCTCCCCGTTTATCAAGTTCTTGAACCGCAACCATGCTTATTGGGGATTTGCATGCCAACTCCTCATCTAACTGAGACAACACATTATTGTTGCATCCTAAGCAAACTTCTTTCTTTAGCGTTTCTTTGCCTCCAAGCGCATTAGGAACAATATGCTCACCTTTTCGGTTTCCTATTGCTGGTTGTCCGCAATAAATGCAATTCATAGGCTTACGCTTCACGGCTGACTGTCAGCGTCACCGTCCCATTCCGCCCTTCATCCCCATCATGGGTCGCGTGTTCGATGTGGAGTTTATTGGCTCGTTGGGTGGACCAGTCGGTGATTTGGCCGTCGGGCGCGGTGGCTTGGTCGGCGTGGACTTTGAGGTGGTTGTAGCGGTTGTCGCGTTGGGCGGGGGTGAAGCCGGCGTCGCGGATGAGGTGGCAGAGGAACGCCTCGGTCAGGCAGTACGTCGTGCCCGCGGCACTCACCACGTTCTCCTCCATCATCACGCTGCCCATGTCGTTAGCACCATAAAACAGCCCCAACTGGCCGATGTGCGGGCCCATGGTGACCCAACTGCTGCCGATGCTGGGGATGTTGTCGAGGAACAGCCGGCTGATCGCCTGCATACGCAGGTACTCGCTCGCCCCAGCCATGCGAACCACCTTCCCCGCCCCCGGAACTGCCCCCGGAACTGCCCCCGGAAGTTTGCCACCGGGCACCGCCTCATCGCAGGCCTTTTTGTCATGCGGATCAACTTCGCCACGCAAGACCATGTCGGCCAACACATCCCCCGGAAAGGGTTCCCCGCTTTCGCGGTCGTAATCCGGCAGCCGGCCCATCGGGGTGTTCTCGCGTTGGAAGGGCCAACTGATGAAGCTGACGTATCGGCCGGGGTAGTTGTTCGTGATGGCGAGGTCCTGGCGGTCGCGGACGCGGCGCATGTGGTCGATGCGGTCGGCGATGCCCTCGACCTGGCCGAACATCATGGTGGCGCTGGTGAACATACCCAGCTTGTGAGCGGTGGACATGACGTCGAGCCATTGATCGGCGGTGGCCTTGCCGATGCCGATGCGTCGGCGGACGTGCTCGGCAAATATCTCCCCGCCACCCCCCGGAAGCGAGTCGAGCCCCGCGTCCATCAAACGTCGCATGATCGCTTCAAGCTTCGCTTGCCAGACGTCCGGGGCCAGCTCGTGGGATTTTTTGGCGCTGGTGACGGGGAATCCCTCGACGTGGCACACAGCGACGAACTCGACGAACTCGGGGGGTGAGAAGCCGTGGATGTGGACCCCCGGAAATTCTTGTTTCAAGTCGCGGAGCAGCTTGACGTAGAAGTCCACATCGAGGCCGGGGTGCATGCCGCCCTGGAGGAGGACCTGTGTGCCGCCGATGGCGACGAGCTCGCGGACCTTCTGGTGGAGCTGGTCGCGGGTGAGGATGTAGCTGTCCGCATCGCCCTCGTCCCGGCGGAAGGCGCAGAAGGTGCATTGGGCGGAGCAGACGTTGGTGTAATTGATGTTGCGATCAATAATGTACGTCCGCACCCCCGGAAGTTTGCCCCCCGCCCCCGGAAGCTTCCCCCCCGGCCCCGGAAGCTTGCCCCCCGCCCCCGGAACACCACCACCCGCCTGCGGAAGTTGGTTTTCGGTGAGTTGGGCATCGCCATCGTGGATGAATCGGCAGCGGGCGTCGGCCCAGCGCCCCAGTTGCGGGAGGCTGGCTTCGTGGTACAAACGCAGGGCCTCGGCGACCGACAGGCGTTTTTGGCCGGTGATGACGCTTTGGATCGATAACTCGGTCTCGAGGTGTAGCCTTTTATCTTGCATGGACAAATGATAGTATGCGACCGTTCACGGGCTTGCACGGGCCTTGGGTGCCAGTTTCTTGGGTGTCAGCCCGCGGTCGGCTGGGTCGAAGTGAGATTTCGCCAATGTGACTGGGGATCAACATGCCAGACGCTCTGAACAAAACACGATGCGCTTTGTATTGCCTTGCCCTGGCCTGCTCGGGGCCTTTGCTGATGACGCCGACCACCGACGCCCAGCCGATCACTATCGAGCAGCGGGCGGAGATGACGCGCGCGAGCTACGACGAGCTGCTCAAGGCCTACCTGACCAGCGACTGGACCTCCGTGGAGAAGGCGGTGAACGACCTGCGGGTGACCTACCGCCTGCTCGACGCCCCGGACCAGGCGATCTACCGCGACATCCGCACGGGCTACGCCAAGTTCAACCCCGCGTGGTGGCCGAGCACCAAGAGCTCGAGCAAGACCGAGTTCCGCGCGGAGATATGGGACAAGACGTTCATGGCCCGCTACGAGCCATCGGGCGAGCTGGGGTTTCAGGGCGTCCGTAGCGAGGGCAGGTGGGTCCGCACCCGCGCGGGCTATGAATGGCAGATCACGTCGCTGGACATCTTCGTGACCTGGAAGCCGAACCTCGTGGACAACCCGCAGCCCGCGGGGGGGCAGCTCTCCAAGACCATGGGCTACACGCTCGGCGACCTCGCTGAGGTGATCGTCTGGCACGAGCTTGGGCACAACTTCCTCACCGGCCGGCTGCCCGTGGAGGTCAACGTCGAGCTCTACACCGACCACCTGATGCTTTACACCCACCTGCAGGAGTTCTTCGCGGACCTCACCGCGATCCAGCACTGCAGCCCCCGCGCCCGCCGCGCAGCCTTGCAGTTCCGCCTCCACGGCCTGGACTACTACGACGAGACCAGCCCGCACACGCGCGGGGCCCACGGCATCGGGGCGTTGCTCTTGGTGGATGTGCTGAGCAACCCGGACAAGTGGCCGAGCATCCAGCTACCGCCCAGCGTGCCCGCGGCACAGCCCGAGCTCAACACGCTGATCTACATCTACGAGAACTGGAAGAAGGACTGGACCGTGGAAGAGGCGCTGCGGCTGCAGAACTTCGCGGGTGAGTTCGTCAAGAAGCAAGGTGACAAGGCCTTCCGCGCCAAAGGCGAGTTCCCGCTGGGCAACGGCACATCCTACTGCCTCACCGTCGCACAGGACCGCGAACACCAGGTCAAGCGCGACAAGTGGGTCAGCGACACCCTCGCCAAACTGGTCGTGGCAGGCAAGACAACCAAGCCCGACCCCGCCAAGCCCTACAAGCCCCGCGTGCGCGCCAAAGCCGCGGGCGATTTCATCATCGTCAGCCCGCAGGATGAGACAGACAACCCGCGTATTGATATTCCGTGGTGATCCCGCCCGGAAAATTCCGCGACGATGGTGGCAGATTTACGGTTCCTGACACCTTTCCGGGAACCGGCACGCCGAAGGATTCTAGGTCCGGCATGTGTTGCGGTGGGTAATCGCTATCGGTAAACGTCCCTGTTTCGACAACCCAGTTTTCAGCCTGCCGGGATCATTAAATCTTGTAGCTGCTTGCGCCCATTATCATATAGTAATATACGATCCTGAACCCAAGCGTTGCTGTGTCTTACTCCGCAAATCTCCGCGACAACGAATTTTGCATTCTGTTTGAACCATTCCTCTCGCTCCCGAACTGCGACGGCATCAGCAATTGCCGGCAGGGCCGGCTCGCCTATGCTGATCAGGGCATCGATCGCGGGATAGTAAGTTTCGAGTTCAATTTTCTTCATCGGATGTGCGGGGAACTCGTCCGGGCCGATTTTGAAGTTCAGATATTCCGCCAGAAGGGTGCTTGCAGCCGCGTAACGCAAGTCCCCGAGCTCGTAGATTGCCCTGATGACCTTCGGCCTTCGCGCGGGTTCGGGGTTTGCCAAGTCGGCTGCCAATAGCTCCATCAGAGCGCTGCCACGAGCATGAACGGCTTGCGCTTGCTTGACGACGGATTCTTTGTCGTTATTGTCACCGACCTGCGACATCAACTTCCCTGATGTATGCGTCAACAGGAACAGTACAACTATCAGCACGACTAGTCTTGTTCTGTGTTTCATTGTGAATACCTCGTTTAGGGAATCAATCACTGAGCGGGATTAGTGACTATCTCAAATCCCCCAGCTCCCCCGCCCGCCTGACGCGGCAGTATGCCACGACGAGATGAATAGTAAACCCGAAAATACCCAGCACAAGAAACACCATAACATTCGCAACCCACCACAGAAGGCTGTAGTCAATAGTACCGGAATGCCCCCCTTCGCTTCTCACATGGAACGGGTAACCCGTGTAGTGTGGCGAAGTATTTTGGGCGGTTACTTGCAAATATGAGTAGGCAGCATTGGAGATCACAAAGGCGAAAATCGCCGCAGCCAACCACCCTGCAAGCATGTATTTGTAGTGCTTCACAATCG
Organism: Phycisphaeraceae bacterium; assembly: GCA_041743835.1. Taxonomy (GTDB): domain Bacteria; phylum Planctomycetota; class Phycisphaerae; order Phycisphaerales; family Phycisphaeraceae; genus JBGTLW01. The sequence goes on from JBGTLW010000152.1 coordinate 5,200, forward strand.
CTATAGCACAAGAAATCTCAACGTGCGGCCGACCGTTTCAAACCTGTAGCACTTCCTTACTCTTGGATTCGACTGCGGCCTCAATATCGGCCTCGTGCTTCTTGGTGGAGTCGTCCACCTCGGCCTTCGCGCCGGTCACCGCGTCCTCCGAGATCGACGCGACCTTGTCCTTCACCAGTTGATCCAGGTGCTTGTTCGCGTCGCGGCGGGCGTTGCGGACGCTGACCTTGGCCTGCTCGCCCATGTGCTTCACGGAGTTGACCATCTCCTTGCGACGCTCGCCGGAGAGCGGCGGGATGCTGAGGCGGATGACCTTGCCATCCACGTTGGGGTTGAGCCCCAGCCCGGCACGCTCCAGCCCGCGGGCGATGTCCTTCACGATGCTGGCGTCGAAGGGCTTGATGACGATCTGCGTCGGCTCGGGCACGCTGATCGCGGCCAGGCTGCGGATGTCCGACTCCCCGCCATACGCCTCGACCTTCACGAACTCGACCAGCCCCGGCGAAGCACGCCCGGTCCGCACACCCTTAAGCTCGCTGCGGAGGTAATCCACCGCCTTGTCCATCGCCTCTTCGGCTTCCAGAAGTATGGTGTCAAGGTCCATGATCTGCTCCAGGTTTCAAATGACCAACCAGAGATTACAGCAAGCCCGACGGATCGCAATCGCAAGCGGCCGGCGTCTTGCGACAACCACGCATCACGCCACCAGGACCTTGGTCCCGTGGGCCTTGCCCGCGACGACCTCGGCGATGTGGCCGGGCACTTTCATGTTGAACACGATGACCGGTATCTCGCGCTCCATGCACATCGAGAACGCGGTGAGGTCCATGATCTTGAGTTGCCGGTTGATCGCGTCGGCAAACGTGATGGTGTCGAAGCGCACCGCGTCTTTGTGCAGGTTGGGGTCTTTGTCGTAGATGCCATCAACCTTGGTGGCTTTGAGCACCACGTCCGCGCCGATCTCCGTCGCACGCAGGGCCGCGGCACTGTCGGTCGTGAAGAACGGATTTCCCGTCCCGGCGACGAAGATGACCACGCGGCCTTTCTCAAGGTGACGCAGCGCCCGCCCGCGGATGAAGGTCTCCGCCACGGCCGAGAGGTTGATCGCGCTGAGCACGCGGGCCTCGACGCCCAGCTCCTCAAGCATCTCTTTGAGCGCGAGGCCGTTGATGGCTGTGCCGAGCATGCCCATGTAATCCGCAGTGGCCTGCGCGATGGACCCCTTCTTCGCCAGGGCCGCGCCTCGGATGATGTTGCCCCCGCCCACGACCACGGCCAACTCGACGCCCTGCCGGGCCGCGTTGGCGATCTCGTTGCCGATGACGCGCAGCTCATCGGGGTCGATGCCGCTGCCCCCCGACTTGCAGAAAGCCTCCCCCGAGACCTTGAGCAGGACGCGGCGATAGACGGCGGGGGTGTCGGCGGCGGGAGCGGTAGAGTCAGACGGCATCGGCGTGGCTTCCTGGCGGGTTGGGGCTTCGCTTCCTTGCGAGAATGGCATTGCACCCGCTGGCGGGCGGTTCGTCAAGCACGTTCACCACGGGGGCCACACGCCGGGGATGTTGAAGGGGTCGTCGTGGTCCTCCGGCGGGTTGTCCGGCGTCTTGTCCGGGGGGGCTACGGGTGGCCTTCGCTGCGGCGCATCGCGGGGCGTTTCTTTGCCGGCGGCTTCGCCTGGCCGGGCTTGTCGCGCGGGGGCTGGTGGGCCGGCGTCCGGGTCGAGGTCGAGCTCCGCCATCCACGCGGCGGTTTCCTCCGGGCTCAGCGTGCCGGCGGGTTTGTGCCCCACACCCCACTGCGACGCGGGCCCGCCCTTGCGGAGCTGCTCGACTAAGCGGGTGATGAACTGCTCGCTGGTCCAGACGGTACACCGCCGCCGCCGCGCTGCGCTTCTGATCTCGCGGTCGGTGCTGACGACGGTGATGCGTTTGGGCGCGGTGTGCGCGTTGAGGCGGTCGATGATGATGCTGTCTGCGGTGCGGCTGTGGCCGGAGAAGATGAGCTCGACCGAATCGACCGGGCTGCACTCGGCGCGCAGGGGCTTGGGCTTGCCGTCGGCCACGACGACGACCGCGCCGCGCCTGGCCCACGTCGTCCGGCTAAGCGCCTCGCACAGCCTGCCCTCGTCGAGCCCGGCGAGCATCGGCGGCATCGTGGTGTGCAGGACGTTGTAGCAATCGATCAGCAGCACGCACGCATCGTATCAGCATCAGGCCCCCGGCCTAGGCTGCGCACTCGCGGTGGGTGAGCAGGCACGCCAACGCCAGGAGCTTCGGCCACAGGTCGCCGGTCTTGAGCATGTGGTGTGCGCCGAGGCGTTGGCAGCGGAGGCGGGTCGCGGTGTCGTCGTGGCCTGTGAGGATGATGACGGGGATGTGGTCCAGCCGCTGGTCGGAGTGGAGCATCTCACACGCCGCGAGCCCGTTGCCCGCGGGCATCTGGATGTCCATGACGATCAGGTCAAACCGATTGCGGTGGGCGCAGCTCAGGGCGTGCATGGCGTCGGGCGAGGTGGTGGCGTGGAAGCCCTCTTCCGCGAACCGCCGGGCAAGTTGGCGGGTGAGGTAGGCGTCGTCGTCGGCGATCAGGACCTGCGGGTGGCGGATACTCATGGCTCAACTTTCTCCTGCTTTGCGAGATCGACAGGCCATGCACACAACTCTATGCCGAGCACCGCAAACACCGCCGATTCTGCTGCCGGACTCACCGCTGTGCCACGCGCGCAAGCTGGGTAATCTCTGGCTGTGACGCTGGTGTAAGCGGGGTAATCTGGCGTAACGGGGCAAGCCGCTGGCGAGATGACGCGGGTGGGCAGGGGACCGGCAGGGCGGGCGCTTGGTGCGGGGTGGGGGTGGGCAGAGTGCCGCTCGCGGGGGTGATGCAGCGGATGGGCGGGGCTTGCCGGTGGAATGTTTTGCACCCGGGTTTGCTTGTTGAGGTAAGGTGGCGCTATAATCTATTCATCACGGAGTCGCATTCGGCCGATATTGACTCAAACCGATTCGCGTTTGACTTGACCCGGCCGTCACCGACCCCCACGCATCACGCCCTCAGGAAGCCCTGTTGCCCCCTCGCAAACGTGCGGCGGAGCAAGCCCGGGTTGGCCCTTGGCGAGATGCTGACTGATGAAGACAACGACGGGGCACCCGACGCCCGAATCCCTCTGCTTAATGTGGCAGACACCCCGTAGCGTTTATTTTGGAGAAGCCGAGCAGGGACAGAGGTCTGGCCGGGCCGGCTTTGAGACATGGCACAACCCGCTGCCGCCGATTCCCTATATCACCGCGGCGATACGATCGAGCACACCACCCGCCCACAGTGGGGCATCGGATGCGTGCAGCAGGCGCAGCCGGTCATCCGCGATGGTGTGACCACCCAGCGGATCGTGGTGGACTTCCCCCACAAGGGACGCGTCACCCTCGACACCGCCACCGCCCCGATCCGCAGGTTCAACCCCGCAACGCAACGCACCCCGACCCCGACACCAACACCGAATACCCAGGACACGAAATCTATGACGACTTCCGGCTCCGCACTCCACAACAACAAAGGCGGCTGGCTCGCCGAGCTTGAATCCAAGGCCAACGGCGGTAAGCAGACCCACGAACTGTGGGACCTGCCCGACGCACTCTCCGACCCGTTCCTCCCCGATGAGGCGCGGCTCAAGGCGACGCTCGACACCTACCAATACTCCACCGACGCACGCAGCCTCATCGCCTGGGCCATCATGCAGACCGGGCTGCAAGACCCGCTCTCCAAGTACACCCGCACGGATATGGAGATGGCGTTCCCACGCTTCGCCCGCGACCGTGACAACCACCTCAAGGACATGATCCGCCAACTCAAGCGCGAGGGGCGGCACGCACTGATCCAGCAGCTACGCAACCACTGCCAGATCCCCGCGGCAGTCTCGGCCATCGACCGTGCCATGCGAGCCTGACCCAGCTACCCACTTCCGACGTGGCCGGGCACGCCACGCCATCGCTCGTCTGATTTTAGCGCTACGCCAACGTCCACGCGGCGAATCCGTCGCACGGCACTATCGCTGCGCCTCGGCCGCAGGTCGCTTCGCGGGCACGGCGTGCGGCAACCCGGCGGTTGACTCTACAATCTGCCCATGCCATCAGCCGCAGATCGCATCGCGCAACTCCGGGCCGAGCTCCAACTGCACAATCGGCTGTACTTCGTCGAAGCAACGCCGCAGATCACCGACGCGCAGTACGACCGCCTGCTCAAAGAGCTCGAATCGCTCGAAGACCAGCACCCCGACCTAGTCACACCCGATTCGCCGACGCAGCGCGTGGGTGGCCAGCCCATCGACGGCTTTGAAACCCTGCCGCACACCCTGCCCATGCTCTCGATCGACAACACGTACAGCCAGGGTGAGCTCCGCGCCTGGTACGACCGCACCGCCAAAGCCTTGCGAAACACCAGCGACAAACCCCACGCCAGCGGGCTGTTCTCCGAGACCGACACCGACACCCAGGCCGACGCGCTCACACTCGTCGCCGAGCCCAAGGTGGATGGCGTCGCGTTGTCGCTGCGTTATGAGCAGGGCCTGCTGGTCCGGGCGCTGTCGCGTGGCGATGGACGCAGCGGCGACGACATCACGCACAACATCCGCACCGTCCAGGCGATCCCGCTCCGTCTGTTGGGTGAACGCATCCCCCGCGTGCTTGAGGTGCGCGGCGAGGTGTTCATGCCCGATGCGGTCTTCACACGCATCAACGCACAACGCGGGGCGGATGGTCTCGAGCTCTTCGCCAACCCACGCAACTCTACAGCCGGGACGTTGAAGCAGAAAGACCCGAAGAAGGTCGCCACGGGTCTGCGCTTCTTCGCGCACGGCCGCGGCGCGGTCGAGCCGGATGACTTCGTGTCGCACATGGCTTTCCTCGATACCCTGCGCGGCTGGGGCCTGCCCACCAACCCGCACACCAAACAGGTGGCCGGCTTCGATGAAGCGTGGCAATTCGTAGAGACGTTCGAGGTGACCCGGCGTGAACTGGGCTACGCCACCGACGGCGTCGTGCTCAAGGTGGATCGGCTGGACGACCAGGCCACGCTGGGCATACGCAGCAAAAGCCCGCGCTGGTGCATCGCGTACAAGTACGCGGCCGAGCAGGCGGTGACTCGGCTGATTGAGGTGCAGTGGACCGTGGGCAAGACCGGCCGCGTGACGCCACGGGCTGTCATGGAGCCGGTGTTGCTGGCAGGCACGACGGTGCAGCACGCCTCGCTTCACAACGCCGACGAGATCGATCGGCTTGGCCTGCACACCGGCGACAGCGTGGTCATCGAGAAGGCCGGCGAGATCATCCCGCACATCATCCGCGTGGTGGAAACGAGCCGACCCACGCACGCCGCCGCGGTTACCCCGCCGACCCACTGCCCCGGCTGCGGCCAACCGCTGGTGCGACAGGAAGACGAGGTCGATTGGCGCTGCCCCAACCCCGAGTGCCTCGCCCAGCTACGGGAACGGCTCATCTGGTTCGTCGGCAGAGACCAGATGGATATCGAGGGACTCGGCGAGAAGCTGGTCGTCCAACTCGTCGAGGCCGGGCTGCTCACCAACTTCGGCGACATCTTCACACTCCACACCCAACGTGACGCGCTGCTGATTCTGGAGCGGATGGCCCAGAAAAAGCTGGACAACCTGCTCGCGGGCATCGAAGCGAGCAAAACGCGGGGGCTCGCGCGTGTGCTTGCGGGGCTTGGCATCCGCCACGTCGGCGCTTCCACATCACGCGCGCTGGCCCGGCACTTTGGCGACATCGACGCACTGACAGCCGCCACCGCCGAGCATATCGCGGCGGTGGAAGACATCGGCCTGATCACCGCAGATGCAGTCCACACCTTCCTTCACAGCGACGCGGGATGCCACGTCATCGCCGAACTCCGCAACGCAGGCGTGGACCTCACCGAGCCGCGCACCGCCCCGCGCGTCGATGCTGGCGGCTCGCCCTTCCACGGCAAGACCATCGTCATCACCGGGACGCTCCAAGCGTTCGGCCGCAAGGAACTGGCTGAGAAACTTGAAGAGCTCGGTGCCAAGGTGAGCGGCTCGGTTTCCAAGAAGACGGACATCCTCATCGCGGGCGAGGAGGCCGGCTCAAAGCTGGACAAGGCGATAAGCCTGGGTATCACCGTGTGGGATGAGGCTGCGCTGCTCGCGGCACTGGGCGATTGAATCACACATCACGGGGCCAGCCTGTCCGCTGCCCGCGACACAGAACCACAGCGCGACCCGCAGGCACCACCCACGCAAGTGCGGCCGTGTGAAATTTGCCCCGCGGGGTTATCAAGTTTTCCCCCACGAGCGCCGATATAAGCCAGTGAGACGGACCCCGGCGCGTGCGAAAGCACGGGCGGGACCGCTGCCGCGGCGAAGGCTTTTCTGCCTGCTTCCTTCGCCGGTTTGTTTCAACGGCCACGGTCCTGTGGATCGAACGTCTGGGCCCGCGACGGACAATCTGGAGACCCCCGTGATGAACAGTGAATCACTCTGGCGGATGTCGCTCGCGCCGGTGTTGCTCGCGTTGTCGGCCCAACCGATCGCGCAAGGGCAGACGCCACACACACCGCCAGCCGATCAGGCGCACGCCGGCCCCGCCGGTAGCACCCTGGACGTGCCGCTGTACCCCGAAGTCACGATCGATGGTGATGACGACGACTGGCACAACCGGGGCCGCGCCGAGGTCGAGTTGCAATCCCTGCCGCTGGTCGCGCTTGACCCCGCAGACCTGTCCGCGACGATGCGGATGGGCTGGGATGAGCGTGGATTGCTGCTGCTGGTCGTGGTGAACGATGACATCGCCGCGGAGGGCCACAACCAGGCCACGTTGAGCGATATGGATTGCGTGGAGATCATGGTCAGCGACGAGTCGGCTGGGGGCAACCGGCTTCGCTTTGTCGTCGCGCCCGGCCAGACGGAGGAGCAGCCACAACCGCGCGTGCGGACGTGGGACTACCGCCAGGACACGGAACTGCGTCGGACCCCCGTGCATCTTGAGGTCGCCAGTCAACGGACACCGACGGGCTACCGTATCGAGGCATTGATCCCGTGGGAAGCGCTCGGCGTGATCCCGCGTGCGGGGGCGGAGCTCGGCTTCTCGCTGGTGGTCCACGATGCCGACGAAGGCCACCGCCGCGACCGCGTCCACTGGGGGCAGATCGACAACCGCTTGCTGGACAGCGACAAGCCCCAACTCAACCGTATCCGCCTCACGCCGATGCACCACAACCTTGCCGTCAACCGCAACCTCGCCAATGCCGCGTGAATACAAGCCGGACGGGCCAGAACGCATGTCGTACAATGCCCGGCTCCATGCCCACGCAACTACCCGACCTATTGACTATCCGCCCGATCCCCGCGTTCGATGCCGTCGTGCGCATCCCCGGCTCAAAATCGCTGACCAACCGGGCCTTGCTGCTCGCAGCGCTCGCAGACGGGCCTAGCACACTCACAAACGTGCTGTTTGCCGACGACACGCGCCTGATGATGGATGCGCTGCGGGCGCTTGGTGTTGTGTTGGACATCGATGAGCCGAACAGTACCGTCACGATCCACGGCCGCGGCGGAGCGTTGCCAGCGACCGACGCCACGTTGTTCCTCGGAAATGCCGGCACCGCCATGCGGTTTCTCACCGGGGCCTGTGCCGCAAGCCCCGGCCTGACCGCCACGCTCGATGGTATCCCGCGCATGCGAGAGCGGCCCATCGGCGAACTCGTCGAGATGCTCCGGCACTTTAGCTGCAACATCGAATACACCGGCCACAGTGGTTACCCGCCCCTCCGCATCACCGGCCAGGCAATCGCTGGCGGGTCGATCACGCTCACCCCGACACTCTCAAGCCAGTACATCAGCGCGCTGATTCAGATCGGCCCGCTGATGCGCAAAGGCCTTCATATCACGTTCGACGGGCCGGTCACCAGCGCGCCTTATGTTGCGATGACCTGCCGGCTGATGCAGCAATTCGGCATCGACGCGAGCTTTGCCGATGACCACACCGCCGTCACCGTGCCGACGGGGGCTTACAAGCCGTGCAACTACGCCGTCGAACCCGACGCGAGCAATGCCTCCTACTTCCTCGCGGCCGCGGCGGCGACGCGCAGCCGCATCCACATCCCGGACCTGGACAGCCACAGCCTTCAGGGTGATGCACGGTTCGCCCAGGTGCTGCAGCAGATGCGCCGACCCGATGGCACACTCGCGGGCATCGATGCCGACCTCAACGACATCCCCGACGCCGCGATGACCATCGCCACCCTGGCCGTGCTGGCCGACGGGCCGACGACGATCCGGAACGTCGGCAACTGGCGCGTCAAGGAAACCGACCGCATGGCCGCGATGCAAACCGAACTCACCAAGCTCGGCGCAGGCGTCCGCGTGCTGGGCGACGACATCACCATCACCCCCCCGCCCGGAGGCCGCATCACCCCGCCCACCGGCGGCATCGACACCTACGACGACCACCGCATGGCGATGAGCTTTGCCGTCATCGGCCTGGCCCAGCCGGGCATCACCATCAACGACCCCGCCTGCGTCAACAAGACATTCCCAACCTTCTGGGAAACGCTCAATAGCCTCGGCCCGGCCGTGGACCTGCCCGGAAAAACTGCCTCCCCTGCAAGCTGACAAGCCCCGCGTGCAAACCTTGCACACCCTCCAATAAAGTCACACACCAAGGCACCGCGACAGGGTACGATTCATCAACGCATGACACACGACCGCGACATCCGCCTCACCCTGCCCCACCGCGTCCGCTTCACGCGAGATGCGTTCTCGCCGGGCAATCCCGACCTCGCAGCCCTTATGCACGTCGAGGGTGAGCAGCCACGCAAAGTGATGATCGTCATCGACCGAGGTGTGCTCGATGCAATGCCCGGCTTGGAGCAACGCATACGGGCCTACTTCGCGGCCCACGCAGATGCGCTGCCCGAGGTGGTTGGTTTCCGCGCGGTGCCCGGCGGGGAAGATGTCAAAAACGACCTGGGCTATGTCGAGGGCCTGCTCGGTGATGTCCACCGCGCGGGGCTGTGCCGCCACTCGTTCATCCTTGTCATCGGCGGCGGCGCCGTCATCGACATGGTCGGCTTTGTCGCGGCGGTCTCACACCGTGGCATCCGCTTGCTCCGCATGCCTACCACCACGCTGGGACAGGCAGACGCGGGCATCGGCGTGAAGAACGGCGTCAACATGTTCGGCAAGAAGAACTTCCTCGGGACTTTTGCCGTCCCCTGGGCTGTGCTCAATGACGCCGCCATGCTCGAAGGCCTAAGCCCCCGCGACTGGCGCTGCGGCCTCAGCGAAGCGGTGAAAGTCGCGCTCATCAAAGACCCCACGTTCTTCGACGCCATCGAAGCCGCAGCCCCCGCACTCGCTGCGTGCGATCCCGCCGCGGGCGACCCCGTCTGGCGGCGGTGCGCAGCGCTGCATGTCGATCACATCGCCAATGGGGGCGACCCCTTCGAGACCACCGCCGTCCGCCCGCTGGACTTCGGGCACTGGGCGGCACACAAGCTCGAAGCCATGACCGCGTTCGAGCTGAGGCACGGCGAAGCGGTGGCGGTCGGCCTGGCGCTCGACGTGACCTACGCCCACCTCGCCGGCCTGCTCCCCGCAGCCGAGGCCCAGCGCATCCTCGCCTGCCTCGAATCACTGGGCTTCACCCTCAGCCACCCAGCCATGCGCGACGCCGACAAACTCCTGGCCGGGCTCGATGAGTTCCGCGAACACCTCGGCGGCGACCTGACCATCACAATGCTCACACGCATCGGCCAGCCCATCGATATACACACCATCGACACCGACACCATGCGCCGCGCGATCCACGCGCTGCATGCGGACGCAACCAGGCGCGCTGCCGCCTCCAACGTGTAGCGCGGGGCGGTACGCCCCGGCGCCGCGGCGCATCCCATGATTAGCGCGGGGCGGTATGCCCCGGCGCGGCGGCGTACGCCGCCCGCTAAACTACGTGTGAAACCACGCCTCATCTGCGAAACCCATGACCACGCCAGCGCTGACCAATCCGATGACCCGCGACCAGATTATCGACCGCGATTTCCTCACCCACCGCGCGAAACTGCTGGACATCGCCGCGTACCTCGACCGCCTCGACCGATCGGGCCCCAGCAACGAAGACTTCCGTGACCTCGCCCTCCGCGACGCCATCGCCATCCTCACCGATGGCCAACCCGATCGCGCCCGCCGCATCCTCGAATCACTCTCCGACCCCACCACCACCCCCATCGACCAAGCCCCCGGCAAAGGCGCCTCCGGCGCCTACCCCCCACCCCCTACTTCCTAGCGCCTAACCCCCAACCCCTAGCGCCTACTTGCAATACATCGACCCCCACATCCACATGGTCAGCCGCGTGACCGACGACTACGAGCGCATGGCTCAGGCCGGGTGCGTCGCGGTGAGCGAGCCCGCCTTCTGGGCGGGGTTCGACCGCTCCAGCGCCCTGGGCTTCCACGACTACTTCGTCCAGCTCACCGAGTTCGAGCCTAAACGCGCGGCCGCCTTCGGCATCGCGCACCACTCCTGGCTGTGCATCAACCCAAAGGAAGCCGAGGACCCCGTCTTCGCCCGCGAGGTCATAGCCCTCATCCCGCGATTCCTCAAAGAACCCACCGTCCTGGGCATCGGCGAGATCGGCCTCAACAAAAACTCGAAAAACGAGCTGACGATCTTCGAGGAACAACTCAACCTCGCTGCGGAACACGACCAACTGGTGCTGATCCACACCCCCCACCTAGAGGACAAGCTCAAAGGCACCCGCCTGATCCTCGACGCCATCGCCCGCGACGGCCGCATCGCCCCGCATCGCATCCTCATCGACCACGTTGAAGAACACACCATCAAGCCCGTCCTCGACGCCGGCCACTGGGCGGGCATGACCCTCTACCCCGAAACCAAATGCACCCCCCAGCGTGCCGCCGACATGATCGAGGTCTTCGGCCCCGACCGCCTGTGCATCAACTCCGCCGGCGACTGGGGCCGCTCCGACCCCCTCGCCATCCCCAAAGCCCGCCAGGAACTCCTCTCCCGAGGCCACTCCCCGGAACTCGTCCAACGCATCACCTACGACAACCCCCGCGACTTCTTCAACCAGTCGGGCAAGTTCCGCACAAGCGCCCAATAGCATAGTGGCACCCCATCTTGCTTCTCCTCGGCCGGCTGTCCATCACCGCGCAGATGAATCATCACAAGCACGGCTGCGGATACATGCTCACATGTGGTACCCCAGATACCCCAGATTGACGGCAGCCGCCTATACAAAATGAATTATTAAGCAACGTTGTCGTAGAGCAGCAAGCACGAAACGTCACGCAAACGCCTGTGTAGAAGCCAATTACGACGGTTTATCCGGGCATGTCCGTCCACCCTGATAGGTCTTGTGCGACACGAATTTGAGAGGATAATAGGGCCGTATTACTCATCGTGTGCCGCAGGGCATATGCATAGTGCTGAGCGCCATGACAACGCGTCCGGCTATGAGGGGTTTGAGAAACAAAGACGTGCTGCCGCGCAGTCGGTGCGGCCCGGAAGGTAACCAACCCCACCGGTGAAGCGATTCAAGCGCGGAGTGGAGAACAGCGATCGTGCATTCACGGGCCACATTATCGATGACGGTTGCGCGCACTGGAACTGCCGCGCCACTGTTCGTTGCCAGCGACGTGAACTTCGCTATCGCAGGCGCGGGCATCGACGCCTCGGCCGCTGATAGATCAAACTTCGCCTTGGCGTCGAGTAACGCCAGGGCATTTGCCTGTGTCAAGGCCTTCGCTTCATCGAAGGCTCGTGGTGCGGGGGTAGAGGGTCGGCTCGCAAACACAAACGGGGTGTGTCAGCCGTAGATCCGCTCGTGGCGGGTATGCATCTGAGCATGTCAGTGTGATGTGAGCCACCTAAGCAACGCGGGGCAGCAGCCCCGCAGAGGGTGTGGAGATATGAAGACTTTGAGTTATCGTTCGATTGCCATTGCCGCGTTTATGTCGATTTCTACGACAGTGATCAGCAGTTCTTCTGATGCGGCGGTGTTGGGAACCTACACATTTGCGGGCGGAGATCCGGCAGGGGATTTGGCCGTGCCCTCGGCGAACGGTGTTACATTCACCTCACTTACACGAGTCGGGTTGAACCAGGTAAATACAAACGACGTTTTTAACAGCAGCGGTTACTCCAGCGCCAGTTCAATAAGCACGTCCCAATATGTATCTTTTTCCGTTCAAGCGAACCCCGGCTACAAGCTTCAGATTGAGCAACTGAGTTTTGATCATGACCGCACCCACAACAATGGGCCGGCAAGCGGCGCAGTGAGGGGGGATTGGGGAACCCAATCATTTGCGACTGGCCCAGGATTCGGCTTCAGTGTTGGTGCTAATGGTGGGCCTGTGTCAAACAGCACTTGGACATTCACCCCTTATGTCACGCCGGAAAATGGTAGTGTGGCATTTCGATTCTATGGTTGGAACAGTGGGAGTGGTAATTCGAGTAATTTACGGATGCTCCTCGACAACATCGCACTGAGCGGCGAGATCATCTCTCTCGCCAAACTCAACGCCTCCATCACACCCACCGCCACAAGAGCCCTCGTCGGCCAGACCGTCAACCTCACCGTCGGCGTCAGCAACACCGCCACCGGCGGCACACAGCAGGAAAACCTCAACTACGACATCACCGGCAGCGGCATCACCGGCGTGCCCGCGAACGTCACCAACCAGACGCCGGGCGCGGGAGTCGTAAACCACAACCTGGGCGTCAACACCGCGACCTCCGGCACCAAGAGCGTCAACGTCGCAAGCAATAACGCCTACAGCCTAAGCGGCATGACCAGCCTCAACTTCGACATCTACCAGGCCGCGTCGCTCACCACCAACAACAACCCGCCAGCCAAGGCCAGCGGCGACTCCCTCACCATCGCCAACGCCAACACCACCGACGGCGGGCAGCGCGCCGCAGCACAGGTCGCTTCGGTCGGCCTCACCGGCGCACCGGGTTGGAGCGTCAGCGACATCATCGTCGGCGCGACCATCACGCAGAACACCACGCTCACCGGCACGGCGCTCTTCGACGCCACCGGCAAGCTCAACGGCGCTCACAGGGCCACCTTTTCCGCCATCCTTGAACACGACGACCAGACCATTGCCGGCACCGCCGCCAACGACCTTGGCGTGTACAACTGGAATCTGCGGCACGTCGTCAACGGCAACAACGGGAACGCCACGGCCCACCTGGTGGCGGGGCAGCAGTACGGGCATCACACGACGCGCGGGGCCGGCGGCAACAGCCGCGCCACCACCGCCGCACTCATTGGCGGTGAGACCGGCGCTGTCCGCAACGTCGCCATGACGTTCAGCGATCATGACGGCGAGGTCATCAGCGACATCGTGGACTTGACCGGCACCATCAACGACGTCTTCGTGTTGCAGATGAACTACGACGAGTCGTTCCTCCTCGGTGATGAGGCAGACACCTATCTCGCCTGGTGGGATGGGCTCGGCTGGGTGAACGCGGTCATGGGCAACAGCAGCGGGACGCCCGCGTTCCTTCTCGGAGCGTACGACAATAATCTGACGGTCGGCCGCTACGGTGTCGACACCGACAACAACGTGGTCTGGGCCGTGCTGGATCACAACAGCAGCTTTGCCGTGGTCTCGATCGTCCCCGAGCCGGGGACGCTGATGTTGCTCGCGGCGGGACTTATCATGATGGCACCGCGCCGTCGCGGGGTGCGGGCCTGAGGGGCTTGCGTGCGACCCTATCTCTATATGGACGAGACTCAACATGACACCCTTTCGACGAAGCGCTGCGCGCCCCGCAGCTTTCACGCTCATTGAGCTCTTGGTCGTTGTGTCCATCATCGTGCTGCTGATGGGGATTCTGCTGCCGGTGCTCGGCCGGGCGCGCGAAGCGGCCAGGCAGGTGCAGTGCCTGAGCAACGCGCACCAGATCGGGATCACGACGTTCGACTTCGCGACGCAGAATAATGGCCAACTGCCAGAACTCTTCGGCATGAACGAGGCGGCCGCGGTGATCGTCATCCTCATTCAGCCCCCGCCGTTCGCGAAGGACGGCTTCGTCAACTACCACCCCGACATTCTGCTCTGCCCCAGCGACGACGACCGCGACACGATCAGCGTGAAGCAACTGGACGGCAGCACCGAGAGCTGGCCGATCAGCTACTCGCCCAATATCGACCTGTGGGTTCGCAAGGCTCGTCTGCATCGGCTGCTCCAGCCGTCGCGCATGGGCCTGTTCTGGGACGGGACGATGGCGAACATGCAGGGCGCGTACCACGGCGGCAGCGGCTACGCCGACCAGCGGGCCGAGGCACGCCACATGGGCAACAAGTGCATCGTGTTCGCGGACGGCCACGCCAAGTCCGTCAAAACAATCACCGACGACATGGTCGCCGAGAACGGCCAACCCACATCCTACGGCCCCGGCGGCGGCCCCCCAGGAGGCGGACCTCCCGGTGGCGGGCCTCCGGGTGGTGGGCCTCCAGGTGGTGGGCCTCCAGGTGGTGGGCCTCCCGGTG
>JBGTLW010000153.1:0-32813 GCA_041743835.1 Phycisphaeraceae bacterium
GCCCTGCGTCAGAAGGTCACCCGTCACCCCGGATGGTACGACCGCGTGACGACGGCTGAGCTCTCCGGCGGGGACTGGGTCTCTCACTTCGACGACAAAAATCCCGGCGAAGTGACATACCGCGTCAACGTCCAAGTGCCCGGCAGGTACACGCTCTGGGTCCGCGCAAACCCGACGAAATCAACCCTCTCATACCGGCTCAACGCGTGGGATTGGCACTTGATCGACATGACAAACCGCCAACGCGGCTTGGCGAACATCTCGCACGATGGAAAGCCCGACCTCCGCTTCATCGCGTGGGCCTCAGCGGGGGAGGTCGAGCTTGTGGCTGGTGAAAACACCCTCGGCTTCAAGTTCCACAGCGAGAACAACAACCACGGTGCGCTGGATTGCTTCGTGCTGACCAACGCAGACTACGCGCCGGTCGGCAAGCGGCGGCCGGGTGAGCGCTCCACCGATGCAGAACCCGGGACGTGGGCGTTTGACCCGGACTGGGACCACTTCGGTGCTGATGCGGTGCTCGACCTGCGGTCGATGAATGAAGACGTGGCGGGGCAGAGCGGGTTTGTAAAGCTCAACGACGCGGGCGATGAGCTGCTGCTGGGCGATGGCACGCCCGCGCGGTTCTGGTCGGTGACAACCTATGGCTTCCGCACTCGGTCGCAGATCGACTTCGACCACCACATGCGATTCCTCGCCAAGCGCGGCGTCAACATGGTGCGGCTGCACTTGCAGATACCCGACGGCCGCGACGACCAGCCCATCACCGCCACGCGTCAGCACGTGATCGACAACGCGCACCGCACGGTGGCCGCGGCAAAGAAGCACGGCATCTACACCACTCTCTCACCCTACTGGGCGATGGATCAGAAACGTGTGCCCGCGGGGTGGGGCATCGAGGGCTGGCCGGAGAACGAGCCGCCGCACGCCCTGCTGTTCTTTAATCCCACGCTGCAGGAGGGCTACCGCGCGTGGATGAAGCAGCTACTCACCACGCCAAACCCTTACACCGGCACCCCGCTGGCGAAAGACCCTGCGCTAGCGATCATTCAGCTCCAGAACGAAGACAGCCTGCTGTTCTGGACCGAGCAGCGCATCAAGGGCACGCAGCGTGCATTGCTGGGCAAGCAGTTCCACGCGTTTCTCGTGCAGAAGTACGGCTCGTTTGACCTTGCAAAGAAGGCGTGGGGCGGTGCGGCACACGAAGACGACAAGCCAGCCGAGCAGGTCGCGGGGTTATCCATCATCTGGGAGATGACCCAACGGCGGACAGGGGCCAAGCAGCGGCGCCTCGCGGACCAGCTCGAGTATTACGCCAAGACCATGCGGGAGTTCAACGAACAGACCGCGGCCTACCTGCGCGATGAGCTTGGCTGTGGGCAGGTCATCAACGCGGGCAACTGGAACACCGCGGACCCCGTCCGTCTCGACGACACAGAGCGCTGGTCTTACGCGGGCAATGAGATCATCGCGGTGAACCGTTATTTCAACCCGCCGCACGTTGGCGAGGCGGTGGGGTGGTCGATCCGCCCGGGCCACCACTTTGTGAGCGGTTCGGTGCTGCACAACCCCCGCAAGCTGCCGGTCTCTGTGAAGCAGTTGACGGGGAAGGTTCACATGGTGACCGAGAGCCAGTGGGTCCCGCCCAATGCGTATCAGGCGGAGGGGCCGGTGCTGGTCGCGGCGTACTCGGCTTTGACGGGGCTCGATTCGTTTTTCTGGTTCCAGACCGGTGCCACGGAGTGGTCGCCGCCGATGGGCAAGTGGGACATCGCCACGCCGATGCAGCTTGGCCAGTTCCCGGCTGCGGCGCTGATGTTTCGGCGGGGCGATGTGGCGCAGGGCAAGCCGGTGGTCGAGGAGCACCGCTCGCTGGACGACCTGTGGCAGCGTCGCACGCCATTGATTGCCGCGAGTGAAACCTACGACCCCAATCGTGATACCGGCGACATCACTCCCGCGTCCACGATCCGCGGCGGCGTGGACCCGCTCGCGTTTCTCGTCGGCCCCGTCCGGCTCACACTCGACAGCGACCCCGCACGCAGCACGGTGGCGGACCTCAAGCCCTTCATCAACGCCGCCAGCAAGACCGTCACGAGCAACACCGGCCAACTCCGCATGGATCATGCCAAGGGCTTGTTCACCGTGGACACCCCGCTGACCCAGGGCGTCGTGGGCTTCCTCAAAGGCGCGGGGCCTGTCGCGCTGGGTGACATCGCCGTTGAATCGCAGAATGAGTACGCAAGCGTCATGGTCGTCGCGTTGGATGGTGAGCCGATCGCCAGTTCGACGCGGTTGCTTGTGCAGGTTGGCACCGTGGCGCGGCCATACACGTGGCGGACCGAGCCCGCGAAGTTCAAGGCGGGCGAGCGGGACATTGCCGGCGAGAAGATCGTGGCCACGGGCAGCTCGCCGTGGAACGTGGTCCACACGCAAGTCAAGCTCACCGTCAAGAACCCCGCGCTAGCCACCGCGACACTGCTGGATGAGAATGGCTACCGCAGCGAGCCGGTGGCATTGAGCCGTACCGAGTCGCAAGTCCAACTGACCCTGCCTCCCCGGACGCTTTATCTGGTGATCGAGAAGTAGCACATGCTCGGGCCGGGCGGGCTGGTTCAGACACACGTCACGCTTGGCTGGAGATAGGTAACATATCCCGCGATGCAGTTGTTCTATCAATGGTTTTGGCGTCTGGGGCCGGGCAATCCGATGGCGGTGCGTATCGTGCAGGGGGGGTCGCGTCGGCTGCGCGACCTCTGGCTCCGCATGGCGTACCTCGGGGCGCTGGTCGTGCTGGTGTTGATCGGGCTGCTCGCCGGCGGCGGCATGGGGCAGGACAAGTCGCTCGCGGACCTCGCGAAGGCGGGGACATACGTTTTTGCGTTCATCGCGTACGGGCAGGTCATCCTGGTGTGTCTGCTCGCCCCTCTGTTCATGGCCGGGGCGATCGGTGCGGAGCAGGCGGGCAAGACTTATGACATCCTGCTGACCACGCCGCTGTCCAACTTGCAGATCATCTTCGGCTCGCTCATCGGCCGGCTGTTCTCGGTGATCGCGCTTCTTCTGTCGGGTCTGCCGTTGTTTTCGGTGCTGCTCGTGTTTGGCGGCGTGCCCGTGAGCAGTGTGTTCATGGCGTTTGCGCTGGCGGGGCTGACGGCGGTGTTCGTCGGCTCGGTCGCGGTCACGCTCAGTGTCTTCCGCGCGGCGGGGCGCAAGGCGGTGTTCGTCTTTGTCATCAGCGTGTCGGCGTTCCTGCTGGCGTCTTATGCGGTGGACATCCTGCTGCTGCGCCGACTGCCGGGCGCGGCTGGTTCCACCACGCTGCTAACCCCGCTCAACCCGCTGCTGGTGCTCGACTCAAGCATCAACCGCGCAAACTACAGCCCGCCCGCGCCCGAGGCGGTGTCCCACTTGCCCGGTGTGGTGGCGTTTTATCTGGCCCGGCCGTTCGCGGCGTTTGCGACGCTCACCGGGTTGTCCAGCCTGCTCATGATCATGTGCTGTGCCGTGGTGCTCCGCCGCGTCGGGCAGGGCGAGAGCCAGTGGTGGTACACCCTCAAGAAGCGGCTGCGGATGGGGCGGACCGCTCGTGTCCGTGTGCCCCGCACCGTGGGGCGCAACCCCATCGCCTGGCGCGAGAGCCACACACGCGGCAAGGTCGCGGCGGCGATCATCGGGCGTTACGGCTTCCTCGTGGTCGGCCTGCTGCTGGGGGTCGGGCTGATTGCTGTGTATCACTTTGGCCTGCTGCCCGCGGTGCAGACCGTCCCTAGCCGCAAAAGCCCCAACGAAGCAGTCGTCTTCCACAGCGCGCTTGTCACGCTGCTGATGATTGAGATCGCGGTCATCACCCTCGTCGCGATCTACATGTCAGCGGGGTCTGTGAGCAAGGAGCGCGAGGATGGCACGCTCGACATCATGCTCACCACGCCGATCACCCCGAAGTACTACATCTGGGGCAAGCTTCAGGGGCTTGTGCGTTACCTGAGCATGATGATTGCGGTGCCTGTGCTGACGCTTGTGATCGGCGGGGCGTACTCCTATTTCGGCCACCTCCTGGGCTTTACGCAGGCGACTTTTGAGTACAGCGAAGGGCAGCGCTTGTTGGGCAGCGCCGTGGTATCTCAGGGGCCTGCTGACAAGCCATATCTGGTTCCGTTAGAGTCGGGCCCGCTGTTCCTTGTGATGTTCGTGCCGTTTGTTGCTTTGTGTGTCGCGGCGGGCATGGGCTGGTCGCTCAAAGCCAAGGGCGTGCTGGGCGCTGTGGTCCCGACGGTTGCCATCATCGGGTCGCTGTCGATGGTCCTCGCGCTGTGCGGATACAACGCTGCGGCCAACATCCCGTTCGTCGGCCCGATCGTCAACGCCTTCTCGCCCACCACAGCCCTGCTCATGGTGGTGGACCCGTGGACCACGATCGACAGCTTCAGCGACCAGCCGGTGGCCCAGCGCCTGGCGATGCTCATCGGCGCGCTGCTCAGTGCCGCGGGTTACAGCGCTGTGGTGTACGCCCTGATCCTGGGCATGGTCCGAAGCTTTGACCACACCGTCCGCAAGCTCTCGGGCACGGCCTGATTTTTTTCTCGGCTTGGGACAACGCCGTGGCCATGCGCTTAGAATACGGGTATGCAGCTATGGCAGCCCCCCATCCCGGACCGCTATCACCGCCTCGGCGAAGCCGAGCTGGGCGACCACATACACGAGCGCAAGGCACAACTCGGCTCAGACCTGGTGATCCTTGGCCACCATTACCAGCAGGACCAGGTGATCCAGTTTGCCGACTTCACCGGCGACAGCTTCAAGCTCAGCCAACTTGCCTCGGAGAAGGTGCGCCAGACCGGCGCGAAGTATGTGGTGTTCTGTGGTGTCCACTTCATGGCGGAGACCGCGGACATCCTGGTCAACGCCGACGGCGCGGGTGCGGTGCAGGTGATCCTGCCTGACCTTGGCGCGGGCTGTTCCATGGCCGACATGGCGGACTATGAACAGACGGTGGATGCCTGGGCGCAGATTCACGAAGCACTGACGCTGGGCGGTTTCCGTGGCCGTGTCGTGCCAATCTGCTACATGAACAGCAGCGCAGCGATCAAGGCTTTCTGTGGCGAGCATGGCGGGGCGGTCTGCACCTCGTCGAACGCGGAAACGATGATCGAGTGGGCCTTGCGGGGCGGTGCGATGCCGCTCGCGGATGATGAATCGGTGAAGGTGTTGTTCATCCCCGATCAGCACCTTGGCCGCAACACCGGGGCCGCGATGGGCTATGACCCGGTTACGCAGATGTGCGTCTGGGACCCGAAGCAGGAGCTTGGCGGCAACGGAGCGCAGCAGATTCTGGACAGCACCTTCATCCTGTGGAAGGGGCATTGCTCGGTGCACAAGCTGTTCCGCCCGGAGCATGTCGATGAGGTCCGGGCGCTTTGGCCGGACGTGAATGTGATCGTGCATCCCGAGTGCGCTTACGAGGTGTGCCAGAAGGCGGACATGACCGGCTCGACGGAGCGCATCATCCAGACGCTTGAGGCCGCGAAGCCCGGCAGCCGGTGGGCCATCGGCACGGAAGTCCACTTGGTCCATCGCCTGTGCAAGGAAGCCGAAACCCGTGGCGTCACCGCTCGCATCCTCAGCGATTGCCAGTGCCTGTGCACGACGATGTACCGGATTGACCTGCCCCACCTCGCGTGGGTGCTGGACAACCTCAGCGAGGGCAAGGCGATCAACGTTATCAGTGTGCACCCCGAGGCTCAGCGGCAGGCCAGGCTGGCGCTGGACCGGATGCTGGAGATCACCGCGCAGAGCCAGCCCGCCGATGCCGACGCCAAGCACGCGGTCGTCGATTGACGTGCGTTGCATGGGCTGATGAGATCAAGCGTGCTCGCTTGGTCGGGGCCTCACTCAAACAGTGGTTGGTCATCGAGCATCGCCTTGGCCTCGGCCGCGGCGGGTGTGTCTGGCATCTCCGCGACGATCTGCTCCAGTATGCGTTTAGCATCGGCTTTCTTGCCTGCGGCCAAGAATGTCTTGGCGTGTTGCAGACGAACCTTGGCACGGTTGGCGGTGCGGTCATCGCCCTGCCCTTGATCGTCGTTGCCGTCACCGGCTGTCGGGTTTTCGGTTGCTTGGGTTGATGGCCGAGGCTTGCCCGGCGCATCCGCACTGACTGCCGCCGAGTTCTCCGCGGCCACATCAAACACACCGAGCACCAGCTTGCCATCGCGATGTGAGATGCTTTGCGTGCCGACTTTCACCGTGTCGCCCTCGGCTGTGGCGACCGGCGTCTCGTCGGCTGTGAGGAACTTGAGGTGATAGGTCTTGCCACCCGCGTCGATCGCTTGGTCCCCCGCCGAGGCGGCAGGGCCGGTGGAGACGATCAACCCCGCTGCGCCAGAGCTGCCGGAGAAGTCGATGGCGACCCACGTTTTATCTTGCCCGCCGATGATGGCCGAGCCGTCCGATGCGGTCTGCCAATGGGTGACCTGTTTCGGCAGCGATCCCCACTGCTGCTTTTTGCCGAACGACCAGATGGTCATGGTGGGTTCTGCGTCCGCTTTCATGTAGCCGCGCGCTGTCCGCAGCAGCTGCGAGATGACGATGTCGTTCTCATCCTGCCAGCGGTTGCGGAAGGCGTAGAAATGCCACTTGGTGTCGCGGTAAGCCCGGGGCACGCTGGCGGCCGGGTTCGTCGGCTCCACGTCGAAAGGCCAATTCACAAAGCTCAGCACCGTGTGATGCGGGAACGGGCTGACGGTGTCGAAGGGCTTGCCCTCTTTCGCGTCGCGCTCGGCCAGGTGCTGGTTGTAGAACCACAGCATGGCCGCACGCTGGGCCGGCTGCACGGCGGCGTACCCGATGCTGAAATACCCCGCCCCGGAGATGTCCGTCCGCGCCCAGATGTTGTGCGGGTACGCTCCGCGGCTGGGGAAGTCCATCTTGCCATCGCGTGGCACGGTGAGGAACAGCCACTTGAGCGCCATCCACTGCGCATTGGGCCGGGGGGTGACAAAGTCTATGCCCCCGGCGTTGCGCCACGCCTGCAGCGCGGTGAGGAAGATGATGTGCGAGGCCATCGACCCGGTCCCGTCGCCCTCGGCAAAGAACCCGCCGTCGCCGAAGCCGTCGGCCATGTTTCGGATCATCGCTTTCTCGCTTGCATCGATCAGCGGGGCAAGCTTGGTCATGTCCACCCCCGGGTCGTTCATGATCGCCAAGACCGCCATCGCGCCCCCGCCCACCTGCATGCCCCAGTGGTTGGACGCGGGGTTGTGCCGCGAGCCCCTCACCAACTCTGCCAGTGACATGTACCTGCCCTGGTTGTAGTTCTGAATCGCCTGCGCGATCTTCACCCGCGTCTGGGCGTCCCACCCGTCGTAGCACAGGTCGTAACCCAGCGCGTACCACCCGAGCGCTGGCCCGGCACGCAACGCTCCGCCCGGCTGCGACCAGGCATACCGCCCCTCGCGGTCCCGGTCACGCACACCCTCGAACGCCCACTCAAAGCACTGTCGGCCTAGCTCGGCGTAGCGAGCCTCACCCGTCAATTGATACAGCAGCCCAAACCCCGCGGCATGGCTGATGCTGTAGGCCCCCTCGGGCAGTTGCGTGTCGGAGGGTTTGGGCCCGCCGGCTTTGCCATAGGCCGAGGTCATCGGCGATTTGAGTTGAGGCATCGCGTCGCCCCCGCCCAGCGTCTCCTTGAGGCGGGCGATGAGGGCTTGGCCCTCGGGCGTCTTGCTGCGGGCGCGAAGGGCTGGCAGGTCAGACTTGCGAAACAGCAGCCGCGGATGCTCCCCGGGCTCCGGCGGGACAAACCCGGGCACGTCCATCGGCCAAGGGGACGCGGCGTCTTGCGCCGAGATCGACACAACGGAGAGAGCCAGGACTGGTGCCAGAACTACAGCCCTCAGTATCCAACGCGTCATATGCAGCTCCGCGGCGATCAAAGTTCCATGTGATGGGTTGTTAAGCCTTGCTACATCCCATTGGCTGGTCGTGGCGTAAGGCTACGCAGCTTATGGCCTGTATTCGCAGTGACCGGCATGAGCCGAGCGTGTACACCTTACACGGTTGTGTAGGCGGTTCACGTTTGCGGGCGGTTGGCGACGGCTGTGCCTTTGGAGCCGAGATGTCGGAACCGGCTTGTGCACAAGGCATAAAGTCGCGATTCGGCCGGATTGTCACCGCGGCACGCCTATTGCATCGTGTGATACACGCAACAACCAAGGAAACACCACGATGTCAAACGCAAAGAAGACAGAAGAAACCGGCTTTAGGAAAGACATGCACGCTCTCGGTCAGGGTGTCGGCACGTTGAAAGATGACGTCGGCCATCTGGCGCACGGTGCCGCCGATGCCGCACGTTCGGGTGCATCGGAGCTGGGCCAAGGGGCGCAGCACGCGGTCGATGCGGCGAAGCACAAGCTTGAGGACGCCAGCGATATCATCGGCGAGAAGTATGAGCAGTGCAGGAAGGCCACCTGCGATGCCACCGAATCACTCAAGGATGTCGTCGTGCGCAATCCACTGGTGAGCATCGGCACCGCGGCGGCCATCGGCCTCCTGGTTGGCTTTCTGTACCGAACCTTGAGGAAGTGACCTTGAAGACGATCTCTCAGTTCATCGTCAACGTGTGCAACCTCGTGGAAGCCGAGGGAGCGGCTTTGCGCACGGCGGTCCGCCAAGAAGGACGCATGATGCGGCGGGCGACCGGTGACCTGGCAATCACCATCGCATGGCTGCTCATCTGCATCCCGCTGGTGCTGCTGGGTTTGTGCTTGCTGTCGGCGGGGCTGATGTGTTGGCTGGACACCATGGTCAGCAGGCCGCTGGTTTTCGCCATTACCGGCGCCTCGGTGCTCGCGGTGGGTGTGTCCGGGTTTGTGTGCTTCAAGGCCTACGTAGGGGATGAGCCATCATGAAACAACACAACCAGACCCGTAAGCCACGACACACTGCTTTACAGGTGCACGATTCCACTGAAGCGGCTAAGGCCAGGCTCTTGGCTTGGGCAGAGGTTACGGATGCTCGGTACCGCTTGGCCGGCTCGCTGGTCATGTCGGGAGCGACGCTCGCCCTGATGCTAGCGTCGCGCCGTGCGCAAGCTACAGCCAAAGGGCCATCGCAGCCAAAAACCGCGTCGCGCCTGTTCAGTTGCCTGACGTATGGCCTCGCGTGCGCCCGGGAAACGTACAGCCAGGTCCAGCACCTGCGAAACATGCAGAAATCGGCCTGAAGACCGTGTCATCAGACCACGCATTGGGGGTGTTAAGGCTCGCTCATCTGTGGGAAAGTCGTCGGAAATCGAAAGGAAACTGCTATGGGATTGATCCTCCTCATTATTGTGATTGTGCTGCTTATCGGGGTGCTCCCAACGTGGGGCCATAGCAAGCAGTGGGGCTACGGGCCCTCCGGCGGGCTTGGCTTGGTGCTGCTGATTGTGGTCATACTACTGCTCATGGGCTACCTGCCGCGTGGGTTTTAAGCAGCCGAAGGGGGAGCCGTCGCCGGAATGGATGCCGGCGTATGCCTGCCAGACATCCAAGTCAGTAGGGCACAACCTTGTGTCGCGTGGACGCATACCTATCAGTCTGAGGTACACGATGGACCAACCTACCCAATCAAAGTTTACGACGTACGAGCCGACCCCCATCTCCGATGCGGCCACGCCCCTCGAAGTGCGGAGCTATACCCAGATATCCCAGCTTCTTGCAGAGCGCGACAGCATCGCGTTAAGTGAAGTCCGCGTGGGACAGATGTGTCGGATCGCCGAAACGAAGCTCGTCATCGCGTTTCTGGCCGACCCTCAGTTCAAGCGCTGGCTTGGGTTCACTGAGTACGTGCAAGCTTCTATCGCGTGAAGTGCGGGGCTGCTGGCGTGTTGTTGAGTCTCGGCGTTTCTGTTGTCAACGATCCGCAGGCTGCGACGTTGCTGCCCATCAGTTCAACCCTGTGGCCGGCGAGCCCTTCGCGTCGGTGTCGGCTTTGGTCCTCACCTTGTCGCGCAGGTCTTGATACCGCGGGTCGCGCTCGAACATGTACATCGAGTCTGGGACCGACCACTCCTGCACCTCGATGGTCTTGGACCCGATGGTCTTCTGGTGCCGCTTGCGATATCGCCGCGAGGTCTCGACCCAAAGGTCACGCTGGCCGGAGGCGTCCGCGACCGCGAGCCGGATGCGGTAGCGGTCCAGCGAATCCTTGGCGATCGAGCCGGTGCGGATCAGGCCGTCGGTGGTCCATCGCGAGTCGCACCCGGTGCAGTTGAGCAGGCGGTTGATGTCGCTGTATTCGACGGGTTTGCCATCGTTGGGGCAACGGGCGTCGAGCGCGACGAGCATCGTCCCGCCGGATGCCGGGCGCGAGACCAGCAGCACCCGGTGGTCTTTCATGAGATCGAAGTAGAGCTTGTGCTCGCGGTACTGCTCTGCATCGCCGAGGTTGTAGGCGGGCGCATCCGCGTTGGGATTGAACGGGTCGTGCCGGCGGGTGTCGCAGCCTGAACCTGCCATCACGGCAAGAATCACGAGGCCACAGACCCACGCACACGTACCGCAGTGCAGTGTCCCTGCCCGCGCCGCTACGGGACTGACTCGAACCGCAGCGGGGGTAGAGGAAGGAACAGCGGTAACAGTCGTGGGAGTCGGCATGGCCTTAGGGTTATCGGCCAGATGACGGCGGCTTGAACACTCCCCACCCCGCGCTGCGCATGCCGCCACTCAGGACACCCCGCTCGCTTTGAGCGTGTGGTCGTACACCGTGAGGCATCGCTCAGCCGCCGCGTCCCACGTCAGGCCTTGCACCTCGACGCGGGCGTTGGAACGCAGCGACTGGCTCAACGGCGGGTGACGCAGCACCGCGATGATCTTGTCTGCCAGGTCCACGGTGTTCCAGAAATCGACCTTCAGCGCATGACGCAGCACCTCGCTCACCCCCGACTGCCGGGAGATGATGACCGGCACATCACGGTTGATCGCTTCCAGCGGGGCGATGCCGAAAGGCTCGCTGACCGATGGCATCACATAGACATCCGCCAGATCAAAGACGCGGTCTACATCGTCGCCACGCAGAAAACCGGTGAAGCTGAAGCAGTGCCCGATGCCCGCCGCCGCAGCCGCCTCAATCACCATCTTGTCCATATCACCCGCACCGGCCATGACAAACCGCACGTTGTCCATCACGCCCAGCACGCGTTTCGCGGCCGCGACGAAGTGTTCGGGACCCTTCTGCATGGTGATCCGCCCGAGGAACAGCACGATCTTCTGGCGTCCCGGGTCGGACACAACCGCGTCGCCTGTGAGTGTGGCGAGGATCGGTTGGGGGCGGCCCGGTCGGCCGTCCGCGCCGTTGTAAACCACTTCGATCTGATGAGCCTGCACACCGAATCGCTCGATGCACACAGCTTTTGTGAAGGCCGAGACGGTGATGACCCGGCCCGCTTCGTGCATGCCGCGGCGTTCGATCTCGTAGATCTGAGGATCGGGTTGCTCGCCGCTGCGATCGAAGACGGTGGAGTGGACGTGCGCGACGTAAGGGACACGCATGAGCGCCGAGAGGGCGATCGCTGCGGGGAAGGTCGGCCAGTCGTGCGCGTGGATCAGGTCAAAGGACTGGCCCCGCAGTCGCGCGACGCACATCAGCGCGTACTGCCGGGCCGCGGCCTCGGGGCCATCAGGCATGGCGTAGGTGTCGTCGGGCTGCTCGTCGAGGAACGCGATGGCCTCTGGCCGCGATGGGCCGTGCGCCCCGGTTGCCGCGACGCCCGTTGAAGCGCTGGGGTATGGACTGTGGAATGTCGCGGGCACCGAGAGGGTGGTGGTCCGCGCCCCGTCGGCCGTGGCGCTCATCGACAAGCCATCGGCCTGCATTGACGTGGAAGCGCTCCGCCCCGCAGCGAGTCCGAAGGCGGGGCGGCTTGGTGCGGCACCGATGATGCTGAGCTGATCGCTGTGACCGTTGCGGATCGGCCGGGGCAGCACGAAGGTGATGTGGATATCACGGCGATTGAGCGCACGGGTCAGCCCAAAGCACGCCGCGCCGAGGCCGCCGGAGATATAGGGTGGGAACTCCCAGCCTAGCATGAGAACACGCATGAAACGTTCCTGTCTTGGTTCTACCCGCGCGGCCTGCTGGCGGTCCTTTAGAGTAAGGGGTCGTCGGGCCCCATATCGCCCAGCTCACGGAACGCCGCCTCGTAAGCCAGCAGCAGGGCCGTGACGCGCGCGATCGTCTGTTCCTTGTCGATCTGCGCCTGCGAAGTGACGGTCAGGGCGGTGCGAAAGACAAAGACCTTGTCGTCATTGCGGAAGTGCTCGACACGGATATCCGTGACATCACTGCCAAGGTCGGCAAGCTCTTCCTCAATCAATTCTTCAAACTTCTCGCCACGGTGGAGGGCGTCGGCCTCGATGGATTCGCTGAGCCAGCGGTCCGGCGTGTAGAGCCCGACATACACCCGGTCGTGGGCGGGCTGGCTCACCTCAACCAGGTAGTAAGCCTCGGCCTCGACATACTTCGCGCCGCAGCGCAGCGCGTCGTCAGTCCGGCGAACCTTCTTGAAAACGCCGGCCTCGCGCACGCGCTCGCCAACCTCCTCATACAACGCTTGGCATTCATCGCAGATCATCATGCTCCTGTTTTCTCGTAAAGCCCACACATCTTAACTGGGAAGCGCGGGCGGTGTGGCGGGTGCTAGCGGGGCTTGGCTGGGCCGTCGTTCCCGCTTGCGGCAGACCCCTCGACCGCCGCCGCGACCAGCGCTTCCAGTCGGCTAAGCGTGCGGTCCACCTGCGCCCGCAGCGCGTTGTAGGGGAACAGCGTGACCACCGCGACCACCAGCCCCGCCGCGGTGGTCAGCAATGCCTCGGCAATCCCGGCCCCGACCGCGCGGGGGTCCGCACCCGCGGAGCCTACAGCCTGCGCCTGCTGCGAGATCGCCTCGAAGCTCGCGATGATGCCCAGCACGGTCCCCAGGATGCCCAGCATAGGCGCAGCAGTGATAATGGTCGAAAGCGTCGGCATGAACCGCTCCAACTCACGCCGGTGTGATTCGATCGCATCCACCGCCCTCGCTTCGCTCACGGGTCCGCCACCGTCGAGCAATTCGCGCGCGACCTGGCTGTAAACCGTGCTGTCGCCAGAGGCGAGGTTGGCAGCCGCGGCACGATCGCCTTCCCGGAGCAGCCTGGTCACCCGTTGTGTGCGGCCCAGCGAGGCCGAGCCATTGGTCCGCAGGAAATACCACGCACGCTCGAGCAGCAGCGTGACCGCGACCACACTGAGCACCAGCAGCGGCCACATGACGTAGCCGCCCTTGGTCATCAATTCCCCAAAAGTCATGGCGAGTGTTTGCATCATGGGTGCAGAGGATAGCAGGGCGGGCACGCAGTTTGCTTTAGGCCGGGGGCGTGCGCTTTTCGAGGAGCAAGGCCGCGGCCCGTCGCGCTGTCGCAGCGGTCTGGTTGTTCCCGTTCACCAGCCGGCAGGTGATCGCCCCGCTGATGAGCACCGACAACTCCTCCGCCAGCGCAGCGGGATCGTCTGCGCCTGCGGCCTCGGCCAGCATCTCAAACGTATCCATGGTCCGGGTCGCGTGCTCGGCCGCGATTTTGTGTACCGGGTCGTAGGGCGATGGGAACTCGTGCGCCACGTTGATGAACTGGCAACCGATGAACGCGGGATTGGTGAACCACATGTCCAGCACCTCAAACGTCGCGAGGATGCGTGCCTTGGGGTCGTAACCGGCCCGCTTTGTGACCTCACGATCCCACGCCTGGCTCTCCAACTCGTCGCGCCGCCGCAGTGTTTCAAGCACCAGGTCGTCTTTGGATTCAAAGTGGTTGTAGAACGTGGTCTTTGTGACGCCGACTTCTTGCAGGATCTGGTCGAGGCCGACGGCGTGGATGCCTCGGTTGTAGAAGAAATCCATGGCCACGAATAGCAGTTTCTCGCGGGTCTGCGTGGGTGGTGGGCCATAGCCGAACAACTCGCGTGCGGTGGTCGGTTGAATGGTTGCCGATTGTGGTGATGCCATGGCTGTTCTCTGGAAGTTGGAGGTCATCATTGGGCGGGTTGACTACAAGTCAAGGCACGGTTGACCTGTGGTCAATCGGAACTGGCCCGCGGGTCGTTTATGCTCCACCGGTCGTGCAAAGCCGCATTGTAAACCCAAAGCAGCAGACTGTTGCTAACCAAAACCCACGAAAGGAAACCGTCATGACCGCCACATTCACCGAACCCGCCACCTTCAATCAGACCAAAGCAGAGGGGTTTGCCGACCGTTTTGTCGCCGCCCTGAACGAATCGTCCATGATGCTGCTGCTGTCGATCGGCCACCGGACCGGGCTGTTTGACACATTGGACGGCCTGGACTGGTCCACCTCCGCCCAGATCGCCGCCGCCGCGGGGCTTCAGGAGCGGTACGTCCGCGAGTGGCTGGGGGGCATGGTCACCAGCCGGGTCATTGAATACCGGCCAAACGACGCCACCTATCGGCTGCCTGCGGAGCACGCCCGCTGGCTGACACGCCGGGCCGCGCCCGAGAACCTGGCCGTCACCTCGCAGTGGTTCAGCGTGCTGGGCCACGTCGAGAGCGAGGTCGTCGAGAAGTTCAAGCATGGCGGGGGTGTGCACTACGGCTGCTTCCACCGGTTCCACGAGACCATGGCCGAGGAAAGCGGGCAGACCGTGGTCGCCGCGCTGCGGGATTACATCCTGCCCCTGGTGCCGGGACTGGCATCGCAGCTTGAAGCGGGCATCCGCGTGCTGGATGTGGGCTGCGGGTCCGGTTGGGCGGCGTGTGCGCTGGCGAAGATGTATCCGTCCAGCACCTTCGCGGGCTACGACCTGTGTGAAGACGCGATCGCTGCGGCCAACGCGATGGCGCGGGAGATGCGGTTGACCAACATCCGCTTCGAGGTCAAAGACCTGACAACGATGCACGAGCCGGGCGCTTACGACCTCATCACCGCGTTCGACATCGTCCACGATCAGAAAGCGCCAGCCCAGGTGCTGGACAAGATCTACGAGAGCCTCAAGCCCGGCAGCACGTTCCTGATGCAGGACATCGCCGGCTCAAGCCGCTTGGAGAAGAACCTGCGGCACCCGGTCGGTACCTTCGGCTACACGATCTCGACCATGCACTGCATGACGGTTTCGCTGGCGCAGGGCGGCGCGGGACTGGGCACGATGTGGGGTGAAGAACTGGCCCAGCAGATGCTTGAAGACGCGGGTTTTAGGGATGTGCAGAAGCACAAGCTGTCCCACGACTTCATCAATGTGTACTACGTGATGCTGCGGCCCTAAAGAAAAAAACGGGCAACGTTGCCACGCTCAACTCAAGCCGTCTCCCGCTTGGCGGCGGTCCCGGCCTGGTCCTCGGTCAGCTTGATCGCCAGCCGGATCGCCGCCTTCATCGACCCCGGGTCGGCCTGGTTTTTCCACGCGATGTCGAAGGCCGTGCCGTGGTCCGGGCTGGTGCGGATCAGCGGCAGGCCAAGCGTGGTGTTCACCGCCTGGTCAAACGCCAGCATCTTCACGGGGATCAGGCCCTGGTCGTGGTACATCGCCACGAACAGGTCGTACTTGCGGAGGTTGCCCGCGGTGAAGAGGGTGTCGGCGGGGAACGGGCCGTGCGCGTCGATCCCCTGCGCGCGTGCCATCTCGATCGCGGGCTTGATGACGCGGGCCTCTTCGTCCCCGAACAGGCCGTTCTCCGAGGCGTGCGGGTTGAGCCCGCAGACCGCGATGCGTGGCCTCGCGATGCCCAGCCGTCGGCAGGCCTGATGCCCCAGATCGATAGGGTCGAACACGCATCCGATGGTCAGGCGATTGCGCACGTCCATGAGCGGGATGTGGATCGTCGCCAGCGCGACGCGTATCTGCGGCGCGTCAAACATCATGACCACGCGCTTGGACTTGGTGCGGTTGGCAAAAAGCTCGGTGTGCCCCGGGAACCGACCGCCCGCCAGCGACCAGGAGGCCTTGCAGATCGGCGCGGTCACGATGGCGTCGATGCGTCCCTCGCCCTCGGGGCGGCGGGTCGCGGCGATGGCGTCCTCGATGAAGCGCAGCGACGCCTGACCGCCGATCTTCGTCGGCCGCGATTCACGCAGGCTCAGCATCGACACCTCGTCGTAATCCAGCACCACCACATCGTGCACAAGGTCGTACCCCGCGCGGTCCGTGTCGTGCTGCACACGCCACCAGAACGCCTCGATCTCCGCCAGGTCCGCAGCATAAGCCAGTTGCTCGTTGAGCCCGAAAATGACAAACCGCGCGGCCCGGCGGACCTCGCGGTCGGCCAGGGCTTTGACGATCACCTCCGCGCCGATACCCGCGGGGTCACCCATCGTGATACCGATCACAGGCCGGTGGGGCCTGAGTGGGTTGGATGGCTGGGCTGTGGTCGCTTCCGGGGGCATGCCTTGATTCTATCGGTCAACGCCGGGGGCGTCGCAACACATCCCGCCCGCGCATTGCGATAGAATGGTGCGATGAGCCATCAGCAGGGAATGCACAGGGTCGCCGTGGTGGGCGTCGGCCGCATGGGTCGGCACCACGCCCGCACCGCCGCAGCGATGCCCAGCGTCACTCTGGTTGGCGTGGTGGATGGGGATGCCGA
Organism: Phycisphaeraceae bacterium; assembly: GCA_041743835.1. Classification (GTDB taxonomy): domain Bacteria; phylum Planctomycetota; class Phycisphaerae; order Phycisphaerales; family Phycisphaeraceae; genus JBGTLW01. The sequence goes on from JBGTLW010000153.1 coordinate 16,613, forward strand.
GCGTGCCGCGACCGTCGCCGATGAATACGCGACCGCCGCGTTCTCCACCCCCGACGAATTGCTCGCGGCCCACGGCGACAATCTGGACGCGGTGGTCATTGCCGTGCCGACCAAGTATCACGCCGCGGCCGCGACGCCGTTCCTGGAGCGTGGCCTCGCGTGCCTGATCGAAAAACCCCTCGCGCCAAGCGTCGCCGAGGCGAAGGCGCTGTCTGCATTGGCGCGAAAGAACGGTGCCACGCTGCAGGTCGGCCACACCGAGCGCTTCAACCCCGCTGTCCGTGCGGTTGCGGAGTTGGGCCTGATCGCGCGGTTCATGGAGGTGGATCGTGTCAGCCCGATGACCTTCCGTTCGCTGGACATCGGCGTGGTGATGGACATGATGATCCACGACCTGGACATCGTGCTCAGCTTCGCCCGCAGCCCGATCAAATCCGTCGAGGCCACGGGCATCGCGGTGCTTTCCAAGCACGAAGACATCGCCAACGCACGCATCGTCTTCGAGTCCGGCTGCGTCGCCAACATCACCGCGTCGCGCGTGGCGCTCAAGACCGCGCGTGTCATGCGGATGTTTAGTGAGTCGGCCTACGTCAGCCTCAATTACGCGGACCGCAGCGGTGTGATTGTCAGCCGTTCGGACAATGCACAGGCTGTGCAGCGCATCCGGGCGCAGATCGAGGCCGGGGCGGACTTGTCCGACACCAATTATCACGATGTGATCCAGGTGCGTGAGCTGAGCATGGACCTGCCCGACGGGCAGAGCGACCCCCTGACCGCGCAGCTCAGCAGTTTTCTCAAAGCCGCCGCAAGCGGGCAGCAGCCGCAGGTCAGCGCCGAGGATGGTGTGCAGGCCATCGCGGCGGCTGAGCAGATCGTGGCTGCGATCAATGCCCATCAGTGGGTGGGGCTCAGCGACCCGCTGTTCCCCCACGGTACCAAGGATTGATTGGGGTCGCCCGGCTCAGCGAATGAAAAACCCGCGAAACGCTGCCTGATTGCGAAGGTGGCCACAAGGGCGCTTCTGAGTAGTTGACAGTTCGCGGGTGTAGTGACTGTATCGGCGAATCGTGAGCCGGGCGCTCACATGCAGGGTAAGATTTCATGCGGTTGTCGGAGCGTTGTCACTGCGATGTGTGATTGCCGGTTGCAGCTTGGGGGCGTATGCTTTGGGGATGAACCGGATTGACCGCATCTTTTCGGACCTCCGAGCCGCCGGCCGTGGTGGCTTGATGCCGTTCATCACCGCGGGTGATCCGGATATCGCCACGTCCATCCGTTTGCTGCCTGAGCTTGAGTCGGCTGGTGCGTCGATCGTGGAGATGGGGATCCCGTTTTCAGACCCCATCGCGGACGGGCCGGTGATCCAGGCCTCGATGAACGAAGCGCTGGTCCGTGGCTTTAAGGTGACCGACCTGTTCGACGCGGTGCGTCGGGTCCGGGGCGAGGTTGGTTTGGGGCTGATCGCGATGGTGAGTTACTCGATCGTCCACAGGATGGGGCTGGATGGCTTTGTTGGCCGGGCTGCGGACGCGGGGTTTGACGGGTTTATCTTTCCTGACCTGCCGGTCGAGGAGGCCGACGCCGCCCGTGCGGCGACAGCCGCGCACGGCACGATCCTGAGCATGTTGATCGCCCCGACCACCCCGATCGAGCGGGCGAAGCGGATCGCGTCGGCGAGCACGGGTTTTGTGTACGTGGTGGCCCGTGCGGGGATTACTGGCGAGCGTGACGAGCTTCCCGCCGAGCTCCACGACCGCCTTGAGCAGTTGCGTACCGCGACGGGTCTTCCCATCGTGGTGGGCTTTGGCATCTCCAAGCCCAGCCACGTCGCCAGCGTCTGCGAGGCAGCGGATGCGGCGATTGTGGGTTCCGCGTTGGTGAGGCGGATCAGCGAGCAGCGGGACGCCGGGCCAGACGCGGTGGTCGCCGCTGCGGGCCGGTTTGTGCGTGAATTGATGTCCGGGCTGCCGGTGCGTGCCTGAGTGGTTGGCGGACAGCCCGTCGGATTTCCGATGATAACCCCGGCCCCGCGCTGAATAGCAGTGCCTTGGGCGTGATCTTTACAAACGAGGTAACCGTGTTTAGCCGCTCCCGATATTTCAGCCCGGTCCGTCTGTTCCCCGCTACGGCAATGTTGATGATGGCAGCCTGCCTCTGCGGCGGTATCTCATTCGCGCCCGCCTCGGCACAAGCCCCCCCGGAACAATCGCCCCCGGAACAAGCCCCCCCGGAAGCGACCAACCAACCGGCCGCAGCCAACGACCCAGCTCTTGGGCTGGACACCACGCTGGATGCCATGTTCGCCAACCGCCTGATGCAGTTGTCGTTCCGCAGCCTCGCGGGGCAGAGCAAGCCGACCAAAGAGCAGTTGGACATCGCCACGCTGTTGATGGACATGAGCTTGGGGATTGTGGCGGATGATGCCGAGGCCTGGCTCAACCGTGTGGAGCTGGCTTCGTTGGCGGGGCACGACGCGGACTACGAGAAGGCGCTGCGGCAGTACATCCGCCTTATCCCCGAGGACGATGCCGCGCAACTTAAATTGATCATGCACCGCGTGGCCCGGCTCAACACGCTCGATGACCGCATCGGGATGCTCGAGCGCGTGCTCAACGCGGAGTCGGCCTCGCGCCTCAGCAGCCCCCTGCGCTCGCGCTTGGCGACCTCGGCCGCGGTGTTTGCCCGCGAGCTGGGTGATGCGGATCGGCACCTTGCGCACCTGCGGACCGCAGTCAAGCTGGACCCCGCGAACCCCGCCGCCACCCGGTTGACATACCAATACGCACTAGGCATGAACGCCAATGCCGTGCAGCTTGGATCGCTGCTGGTCAGCGTGATCCGCTCGGCACCGCTGGACCACAACGCCCGCCTTGGCATGGCCTACGCCCTGTCGGAACAGGCCGCGTACACCTATGCCGCGCAGCAGTTCCAGGCCGCGAGCCAGCTCTCGTCCGGCCCGCTGTCGCTCGAGGAGTACCGCCAGTGGGCGCTGTGCCTCGCGGCCTCGGGTCAAGTCCGTGAGCTTGATGCCTTGCTTACGGAATTGCGGGGATACCTCGCGGCCATGGAAACGCCGCAGCCGATGCCAATCGACCTCGAACTCATCCACCTTGCCTCCATCGATCGCGATGCGGCAGACGAGCAGGCCACCGCGATCGTGACGCGGATCAGCGAAACGTTGGGTGTGGACACGCTTGAGGGTGAGCCGGCGATGGTGGCCCGCGCCCAACTTGCGACGATTTTGGCGGTTTACGGGAACAACACCGAGCGTGTGGAGCCGCTCCTCGCGGATGCCCCGGCCGATCACGCGTTCGCGCAGATCGCGCGGGGCTGGGCCGCGATCCACGCGGGCGAGGCCGAGAAGGCCAGGGCTCTGCTGGCGGTGCCTGCACAGACGGAGCCGCTCGCCCGGCTGGGGTTGGCGATGCTGCCCAGCGACCCGGACGCGGGGACCACCCGTGCGTTGCTCGAGTTGATGCACAGCGCCCCGACCCACATCGCGGGGCTGCTCGCTGCCCAGGAGCTTCGGCGGACAAGGCGTAGTGTGACGCCCACAGCCGCGGGCACCGCGTTGACCAACCTGATGGACCGGTCGCCCAACGACCTGTGGCGGATCGAGCTTGACAAGCTGCGTTGGGTGGACGTGAGCCTGGACCTTCGGCCGCAGGTTCTCAAGTTCGGCGAGCCCATCAATGCCCGGCTGACCCTGCGCAACCGGTCGCAACTGCCCTTGGCGATCGGGCCCGACGGTGTGATCCCCACCGAAGCGGTCTTCATCATCAATGCCACGGTGTCGGGGCAACCCCTGCCGCCGGTGGGCCTGACCATCGCCGACGCGGCCCGCAGGCTCACGCTGGCGCCCGGTGAGTCCTTGACCTTCGGCACGCGGCTGGACCGGGGCCCGCTCTACCGGGTCATCGAGCAACAGATGTACTCGCGTCTGAGCTTCTCGACGCTGGTGATCGTGGACCCGCGGCAGTTACCCAGCGGATCACTCGTGGCTGGGGCCATGGGCGGCGCGGACCGGGCCAACGTCAATCAACTTTTCGGCCGCCCCGCGACGCCAGAAAATATCGACCGTTGGCTGACGGATTTGGATGGTAGAAACACGGGCGACCGGGCGCGGGCGATTGCGCTGCTCGCGCAGGCGGGGTCTGCGCAACCCGGGGCGAGCGTTCAGGATGATGCCTTGGCTCTGATCGCTGAGCAGCTCAACGAACGCTTCCCGCGATGGACCCCGCGGGAGCAGGCGTGGGCGGTGCTGTTCATCCCGCCCAGCGATGGTATGGGCCGTCCCACACAGCCCATGCTGGACCTCGCCAAGGCCAGCGACGATCCCGCCGTGTATTGCTCCTTCCTCATCAGTCAGGTCTCGGACCCCGACAGCCCGGTGATCGTGGTTGGCCTGCGGCACGCCAATCGCCAGATCCGTGAGTTTGCCGCGGCGTACCAGCTCATGCTCCGGCAGCAAGCGCAGGGGCAGACGCCGCCCGATGAGCCTGCCCCCGAGTGAGCGGCGGCAGTAGAAATGCTATTAACTGAGCCGTCGCGTCCCCGCGACGGGCGAGCATAGCTCGCGATTTGCCACCATCGGCCGCCCCGCCTCGGGGACGAGGCGGCTCTGATAAAAGGCGTACCTGATTTTTTTGCCTCAGATTCCGTGGTTTTACTTGACAGGCACGGTTTCATACCTCAGATTCGTATTGTGTCTAGGCTCAGCTTGCGATACCTGAAATCTGGAACGGCCGTGTATCGGCCGGGCGATCGCTTCGGGCCCCGTACCTTGCCCGACTACGAGTTAGTCTGGATCACCGCGGGCTCGGCCACATACCACCTCAAATCCAAGCCGATCGCGGCCCCCACGGGCTCCATCCTGCTCACATGCCCGGGGTTCCGCGAACGCTACGACTGGGACCCCAAGCGGGTGTCCCGCCACGCCTACTTTCACTTCGACGCGGATGCCTGGCCCGACGACTGGCCGGACGCGGGGGATTGGCCCCTGCTGCGCGTGACCGGGGAGGGGGATGTCACCTGTGCCCTGTTCTCACACGTGTTGGCCATAGACGGCCAGCGCCAAGACCCAACTCAACCGCCCGGCCCCGAACTCACGCGGCAGGTCGAGGCGCTGCTCTCGGCCTTCATCCACGGGGCATCGGGCCGGGGTGACCCGGCTTCCAACGCCAGGTCAGGCGTACCCCAGGCGGTTCGCCGTGGCATGGACTGGGCGACGGCTCTGCTGCGAGCAACTCCCGACGCGAAGATCGACCTCGATGCCCTCGCCCAGGCTGCCGCGGTCACACCCAAGCACCTTTGTCGGCTGTTCAGCAACTCCGTGCAGCGATCGCCCATGCAGTGGGTGTTGGAGGTGCGGCTGGGCCATGCGCGGACGCTGCTGCGACGCTCAAACCTCAGTGTGCAGGCGGTGGGCCATCGCTGCGGCTTCGGCAGCCCGTTCCACTTCTCGCGGGCCTACAAGCGCCACTTTGGCCACCCCCCCAAAGTCGATCGCACGCGAACGGACTGACGCCGCCAGACCACGCAGACAGACTCAATACCCGGGTTTCGCCACGCCAGGTGACGCCAATCACACAGCCAGCCGGATAAGCATGGGCCCCTGTCCCCGGCTAAACTGCACGCGATGGCGACGACCCTGCAAGACAACCTCTACGACATCCTCATGCCCCGCGGCCTCGTGGCCCAGGCTACCGACGAGGGCATCAGACGACGGCTGGAGATGCCCCTGACCGCCTACTGCGGATTTGATCCGACGGCTGATTCCCTGCATGTGGGCAGCCTCGTGCCGATCATGGGGCTGGCCTGGTTGCAACGGTGCGGGCACAAGCCCATCGTCGTGGTCGGGGGCGGGACAGCCCTCATCGGCGACCCCTCGGGCAAGACCGAGTCACGCCGGATGCTCACCCGCGCGCAGATCGACCACAACGCGCGGGCCATCGCCGACCAGATCGGCCGGATCGTCCGTTTTGGGGATGGCCAGACCGATGCGTTGATGCTCAACAACGCCGACTGGCTTTGTGACATGCGGTGGGTCGAGGTGTTGCGTGACTTTGGCCCCTACTTTTCGGTGAACCGGATGCTGACGATGGATTCGGTCCGCAATCGGATCGACGCGGCTCAGCGGGGCGATGGCGCGGGCCTGTCGTTTCTGGAGTTCAATTACATGGTGATGCAGGCGATTGATTTTGCACTGCTGCATCGGGACCACGGCTGCACGCTCCAGATGGGCGGGCAGGACCAGTGGGGCAACATCGTCATGGGCATCGAGTTGGGCCGCCGGGTCAGCGACGCGGACCTGGCGGGGCTTACCTTCCCGCTGGTCACCAAGTCGGATGGCGGCAAGTTCGGCAAAAGCGAGTCGGGCAACATCTGGCTCGACGCAAAGCGGACCAGCCCTTACGACTTTTACCAGTTCTGGCGCAACACGCCCGACGCCGACATCAAGCGGTTTCTTGGCTACTTCACCTTCCTGCCGCAGGCCGAGATCGACCGCCTGGCAGCCCTGGAAGGGCAGGCGATCAACGAGGCAAAGGATGTGCTTGCTTACGAGGTGACGAGGCTGGTCCACGGCGAGGGGGAGGCTGAGTCCTCGCGTGACTCGGCTAAGCGGGCGTTCAGCGTCGAAACCGATGTCACCGGCGACGCGATCCCGCACGCCAGCCTGACCGCTGCGGAGCTGGCGCAGGGCATCGGCCTGCCCACGCTGCTGGTTCGGGCGGGTCTGGCGGGGTCGAACGGTGAGGCCCGCCGGCTCGTACAGGGCGGAGGCGTGCGCGTCCACGACCAGCGTGTGGACGATATCCAGCGCGCCGTGGGCACCGACGATGTCCAGGACGGCTACCTGCTGCTGCGGGTGGGCAAGAAGAAGCTGTTCCGCTTTGATGTGGTATAACGCTGCACGCAAGGGCGGGCCTGCCTTGACTAGCCAAGCGGTGGGAGCCGCTTGCAACGGATGATGAGCACCATGGACGGTACGCAACCCCACCCCAAAAAACATCGCTCGAACTTCAACCGCTTTTTTGTTCGCGGCCTAGGCATCGTGCTGCCCACGGTACTGACGATCTGGCTGGTGGTGCTTGCCTATGGCTTCGTGGACAGCCGGATCGCGACGCCGATCAATGCGGGTGTGCGCACGCTGGCGATCCACGTCTCGTCGTGGCCCAAAGCCAGCGAGCAGGACTACGCCGAGGCGTCGCGGAACCTGCCCCCCGCGCTGCAGACCCGCTGGGATGTCCTGGATGACGATCTGCGACGAGCCCGTGGCGACGCCTACACCCGTGCGGTGCAGGCAAACGAGATGCGCAACTGGCTGGCGCAGGACCCCGAGGGTGAACGGCTGGCGCGCCGGCTCGCGATGCGTCGGCTCTGGGGCTCGGTCAGCATCGGCAACTGGCAGGTGCTCGACCTGATCGGCCTGGTGGTCGCGATCGTCCTGATCTACATCGCGGGGCTGCTGCTGGGGTCGTTCATCGGCCGGCGGTTTTACCACCGCGGCGAAGAACTCATCAACCGCGTGCCGCTGGTGCGTCGGGTGTACCCGGCGATGAAGCAGATCACCGACTTCTTCTTCAACGACAAAACCGATCGCGCCCAGTTCAGCAGGGTGGTGGCGGTGGAGTACCCGCGCAAGGGGCTGTGGTCGGTCGGGCTGGTGACGGGGACGACGATGCGGCTGATCCAGGAGCGTGCGGGGTCCGAGTGCCTGACTGTGTTTGTGCCCAGCTCGCCGACGCCGTTTACCGGGTACGTCATCACCGTGCCGATCCACGACACCATCGACCTGCCGATCTCGATCGAGGACGCGCTCAAGTTTGCGGTCAGCGGTGGCGTTCTGGTGCCGCCAAACCAGCAGATCAAGGGGCACTCACGCTCGGGGGAAGACGCCGCGTTAATTGGGGAGAAGACCCCGTGACCATTGGCTAGAATAGATTGAGTTCCATGCGGCCTGTGCGTGTGACGCGGCGGGCCCGATTTTCGTGATGTAGAAGAGTCTCACCCCACCCTTTGGGAGCCCCGATGATTACCACCGTGACCGGCCGACACATCGAGATCACCGACTCGATCCGCACTTACGCCACCGACAAAACCGCCAAGCTGACCCGCTATTTCGATCGTATCTCTCAGATCGAGGTAGTCGCGGGTAAAACCGACCAAATCCATTACGACGCGGAATTGATCGTCCACGTCGAGGGCCACGACCATTTCGTGGCGCACGGCAAGGGGGAAGAGCTCTACGCCTGCATCGATGAGGCGGTGAACAAGATGGAGCGCCAGCTCACCGACCACAAGGAAAAGCTGCGTAACCGCAAGCACCCGGTCAAGCATTGATAGCCAACCCCCCGCAAGCCACGCATCCTGTTCAGGTGCGGTTTGCTAGACTATGGTTCCCACCCGGAGCTTGAGACACCGCAATGAAACTGACAGAACTGGTTGCCCAAGACGCGATAGTCCCCAAACTGCAGGCCCAGGAGCGTGACGACGCGATCCACGAGTTGATTGATGCTCTGATCGAAAGCGGTGATGCCGACGCCACCATCCGATCAGAAATGATCAAGGCGATCCTCGACCGTGAGAAGCACGGCTCGACGGGCTTCGGCAAGGGCGTGGCCGTGCCCCACGTCAAGCACGCGAAAATCAAGACGCGTGTCGCTGCCATCGGCCTCAGTGAGAAGGGCGTCAACTTCAACGCCTTGGATAAAGCCCCGGTCTATTGCATCTTCCTCCTGCTCTCGCCCGCCGCCGAGCCGGATGAACACCTCCAGGCGATGGAAACCATCTTTACCAATCTGCAGAAGGACTCGTTTCGCAAGTTCCTGCGCCTGGCGGAGACCCGCGAGGAAGTCATCGAATTGCTTGAAGAGGCCGACGCCCACAAGTTGCCTAGCTAGTCACCGCTTACAACGCGAGCTTGCAGGGAAGGATGCCCGTGAACACCGTGGAAGCGGCCGTCAAGATTCAGAACCGGCTGGGCCTGCACGCGCGACCCGCGATGTGCTTTGTCGATGCCGCCACCGCATTCAACAGCGAGATCACGGTCCGCAAGGGCAAGCAGGCGGTGGATGGCAAATCCATCATGCAGCTCATGATGCTTGCCGCGACTCACGGCACGGAGCTGATTATCACCGCCCAGGGCGACGACGCCGAGGACGCGATCGCCACGCTGCGGCAGCTCGTCGATTCCAAGTTTGAAGAAGATTAGCCTGTGCGCCAGGGAGCGCGGGCTTACGCATCAGGTTGAGAATCATCGGCCGCGTTGTGTGAATCGGCCGCGCTTCGCCGGGGTTTGGCTTGCGACCACAACGCGGCGACCGGGGCGCTGAGGGCATAGAGGATCAGCGCCGCGGCCAGCGTCGCCTGGAACTCGATCACCATCAGCAACGCGAGGATGACGGCCTTGACCACCGTCCCAAACGGCGCGCGGCCGCGCACGTAGCGGTTGAGCACGTGGATGTAACGCAGCCGACTGACCATCGCATACGCGGTCAGCAGCAGGACCACAATCATCGCGAACGACGCGGCATTCACCACCCAGTCGGGGTGTTGGTTGTCCACGAAGTTCTGGTGCAGCAGGATCACGCTCGCGACCGTGCCCGCTGCACCGGGGGAGGGCATGCCCTTGAAGTCGTCGTGGTTGGGCTGCTCGGGGCTGCCCAGTTCGATGTTGAATCGCGCCAGTCGCAGCGCAGCGCAGGCGACATAGATCAGGGCCGCGACCAGCCCCAGGCGGTCGAAGTAGGTGTCGCCCATGCCGCCCCCGAACGGTGCCGCGATGTTCACCAGCATCAGCGCGGCAAACGCGGGCGCGACGCCGAAGGTCACCATGTCGGCCATGCTGTCGAGCTGCTCGCCCAGGTCGCTGGTCGAGCGGGTCATCCGCGCGACCCGGCCATCCAACCCATCCAGCAGCATGCCCAGGAAGATGAAACCGCAGGCCAGCATCAGGGGCGACAGACCAAAAGGAAACTGGACGGCGTGCAACCCCGCGTCGGTCAGCGTCTGCCCGAGGGCCGGGCTTTGCTCCGCGTCCTGCCACACATTCCAAAGGTGGTAGCGTGACGCCACGAAGATGGCAGCGAAGCCGCACAGGACATTGCCCAGCGTCATGAGCGTGGGGACCACGGCTATCGAGCGCAGGACCGCCCCGCGTCGGCGCCGGATGCGTCCGTGGGCCTTTTTCATAGCCGGGCTGCGACTGTGCTGGCGGATCATCCGCGTATCCTACCCGACGCCCAGCCTGACCCCGCTGCCCTCGCAATGTCGCCCGTGATAAGGGGCAGAAAACGGATTGTGGTGCCCCTATTTGGTATCCTGATGGCGTGGTACGCCCCGAACCCCAGCCCGCCGTTGACAACAGCCGCCAGACACGTCTGGTCGCGGCCATCGTGCTGGTCGCGTGCTTGTCCGTGCTGCTCTTCGCCAATTACTTGGATTCCCCCGCTCAGGCCGCAGCCAAAAGTTCTCGGGGGGAGCCCGTCAAAGCCCTGACGTCGTTTGGCTATCCCGGCTGCAGCTTCAAGTCGGTGACGGGGCTGCCCTGCGCCACGTGCGGGATGACGCGCTCCTTTACGTTCATGGCCGACGGGGCCTTCGCCGACGCCTTTGCGATGCAGCCGATGGGGGCGCTGCTGTGCCTCGGCCTCGCGATGGTGGTCCTGCTCGCGGGCTGGTCGCTGCTCACAGCGATGCCGCTGGGGCCTGTCTTCGGGGCGGTGTTCAGGCCCAAGCCGATCATCGCGGTTGTCGCGTTTCTGATCGGCGTCTGGGTTTTCACTATCATCCGTACTTTGGCGTGGACCACAGCATGAAGCAACGTTTACTAATACTGTGCCTGCTCGGCTTGATGACGCTGATCCCCGCAGCGGGGTGCCAGCTTGCCGCGTTCGTGATGCCCCGCGAGACCACATACGACGTGAAGGCGCAGTACCTGGGCCTGGAGAACAAGTCCGTCGCGGTGATCGTGGCTGCGGATGAGTTCACGCTCTACCGCTACCCGCGTGCGCGGTACTTCACCTCTGCGGCTGTTTCGTCGGCGATTCAGGCGGCGGTCCCCGGCGTGTCCCTCGTGGACCCCAGGCAGATCACCGCGTTTCAGGAGCAGCAGCCCTACTGGACCACGATGCCGTATTCACAACTGGCCAATGCCTTGGGTGTTGAACGCCTGATCGTCATTGACTTGGCTGACTACAGCACCCACGAGCCGGGCAACATGCACATCTGGCGTGGGGTGATGAGCGGCAACGTGGCGGTCATCGAAGCGGACGCGGCCGACCCCGACGATATTACCGTGTCGTTTGATATCGCGGTGCAGTTCCCCGAAACCGGGGCCGTTGGGCTGCTCGACGAGAGCGATGAGACGATGCAGTTGGGGATGCTCAAACTCTTTGCGCGCAACACAGCCCGGCTGTTCCACGACCATGAGGTGAAGATGTGACCAGCGTGAGCAACCCCCACTTAAGCCGACGCTGGATGGTGCTGCCGATTGCTCTGATTGGCGCGGGGTGTTTTCTTGGCACCATCGCTGGTTGCGAAGCGGTGAGTGTTTTGGGTGCAGCGGTCAGGGGCAAGGGGGATGCGGTTCCCAAGCTCTATCAACTGCCCGCCAAACGCACCGTGATTCTGGTCGATGCGATGGAGGGAGCGGGGGTGACCAACGTCCTGTCGCCACGCGGGATGCGCAGCCTCATCGCATCCGACATGGGTTATTTGCTCGAACAGGAGAAGGCGCTGCCGCCCGGCATGCTGGTCCCCCTCCGTGAGCTGGACCAGGTGGCGTCGCAGTTGGGCGATGATTTTGCACTGACTCCCATCGACGAGATCGCCCGGCGGGTCGGAGCGCAGCAGGTCATCCATGTCGTCGTGGAGGAGTCTTCGATGCGTGTGCTGGGCACGCTCTTCCGCCCGGTCGCTGCCGTGCAGGTGAAGGTCATCGATGTCGAGCAGGGCAAGCGCGTGTTCCCCCAGGCGATGAATCTTTCGACTGACGGGGGCGGGGCTTCTGGGCATCGGCTTTCTGTGCCGCTGGAGTCGGTGGATATCGATCAGGGTGGCCCGACGGTCGTATCGATCTACACCCGGAAGCTGGCTCAGGAAGTTGCATTGCATAGCGGCAGGCTCTTTTATGATTGGAACAAGCCTGACCTGGGCAGCAAAATCAAGTGAAGCGCATCCTGCACCTGCTTGACCTGCCTGATGACACGGCAAGCCCGTCGTTGGTGATGTTGATGGCGACAGCTGTGCGGTCGATGCCGGGGTTTGAGCACGATGTGATTCTCGTCGGCAACGCGAGCCACCAACAAACCGCACGTCAACTCGGACTAGCGAACGTGCAACGCGTGTCGGCCCCGTATCACCGCGCGGTGTTGGCGCTGCCCGCGCTGTGGCGGGCGGTGAGGCGGGTCGGACCCTCGGCGGTGATCCACACCTGGTCGCCCGGCGCTACGCTGGCTGCACGGCTCGTCTGCCGCCGCCGCATCACCCTGAACGAACCGGCGGTTTGGCCCTCGGTGGACACGGAGCTGGTCGATGGGTCCACACGGCAGACGCTGCGCGCCCGGTGGGGTGTGTCGGAGCTGACGCCGGTGGTCGCGCTGCTGGATGCCCGTGCCCCGCGGAGCCCCGCGATGTGGGGGGCATTGGCGGTTGGCTTGGCGCGGGAGTGCCTGCTGGCCGACACCACGGAGCAGGCGGTGCCCGCGTTGGTCCTCCACCCCCGGGCCGAGGGGCTGTCCAAGACGCTGGCGATGCTGCGTGATGTCGGCTGGCGGGGGGGTGTGATTCAAGACGCGACGCTGGATCGGCCGTGGGCATTACTCCCCGCTGCTGATCTCGCACTTGCGCATCGCTACGCGGGCTCTGGCACCGCGGCGCTGTGGGCCGTGGCGTGTGGCGTGCCGTTGATTGCCGAGCGTGGCGGCACGGTGACGGATCGATTCAGCGAGCAGGGCGGGGCACGTCCTGTCTCCCCGGACAGCCCCCGCGAGGCGGGGTATCAGGTTCTGGACCTGATCCGTGATGCCCCAGCCCGCAAGACACTCGCGCAGCGTGCCCATGAGATCGCCAATCAGCAGTTCAGCGTGGACGCTACAACCGAGTCACTCCACCGGGCCTATGCGTTGGCCTACGATCCGTCGTGAGCGAAACGGAGTTTCCCAACATCCACACCCTCTGCGAACGCTGCGGCTATCCCCTGCGTGGTCTGGCTGCTGACACAACCTGCCCGGAGTGTGGCCAACCGATCGAGGACTCACACCCCCGTTTACGGACCGGGCCGCCGTGGCAGAATCACGCTTCAGTAGCCACGGCTTGCTCCACGGTGCTGTTGCTGGTCACGCACCCCCGTCGGCATTTCCGAACCATGCGGATCGATGGATCGAATCTCAACGCGCGGATGTACCTCCTGGCTTTTGCACTGCTGGCCGGGGTCATCATGGGCTTGGCGGAGTGGGGCGTGCTTGCTCGGCCCGTCCTGCTGTCGTTCCTGATAGGGATGGCCACGGTCAAGGTGGTGATCTTGGTGACGTACATCGAGGTGCTGGGGGTGGCGTACGTCAGCCGTCGGCGGGGGTGGCGCGTGCCGCTGAAACTGGCCGAGCGCGTGGCGTGCTACGCCTCGCCGGGCCTTCTGTTGGCGGCGGTGCTCATCCTCAAGCTGCGCATGCTCTGGCGGGGCGGTTGGCTGCCCTTGCCGCGCTGGCTCCTCGATCAGCCGGGGACCGACCTGTTGATAGTCGTCGTGCCGCTCGCGGTCAGCGTGCTGGGCTTTGAGATTCTGGTCTGGCTGGGTGCCCGGCAGGTGAGATACGCGAACGCGTGAATGCTGGCGGGCATGGGGCACCCGCTGCGGGTCTGACCTCAGGCATTGTCACGGCCGATGACCTGGTAGTGCTCGCGTTCGCCCCGGCCGACGATGGGGTAGTCCTTGCGCTGCGGGTGGGCGGGGTAGTCTTCCCACAGCAGGATCCGCCGATGATCGGGGTGCTGGTCGAAGTGGATGCCCATCATGTCGTACACCTCGCGCTCCAGCCACTCCGCGCCCGGCCACAGATCGCACACCGAGTCCACATGCAACGTAGGGTCGTCAGCGATCCCGTCGGTCGGGAGCGTGGGCTCGAGCATCACCTTGACGAAGAACCGCGTCGTGTCCCGGTGGCTGGTCAGGTTGTAGATCACCGCGAAGCGGCCGGCTGGGGTTTCGTGGCGGGACTTGGGATAGCCCAGGTAATCCACGCTGGTGATATCCGCGAGGAAGTTGTAGGCCGTGCCCGCGTCGTTTTTCAGAAACGCGAGCACATCATGGGCGATCGCCTTGTCCACGACGACAGTCGTCTGGCCACGGAACTCGGTCGCCAGCAACTTGGCGTTAGGGAAGGCCTTCTTGAGGATCGGCAGCGTGGGGTGGTCGAGGTTGGGCATCGCGGTGTGTGGGGTCGGGGTGGTCTTTGGGTGTGGCCGAATTGTAGCAGAGCACGCGGCGGGGGGGGGGGGATGGCTGCTACTGCTTTGCCACATCCAGCAGGGCCCCGAGCAGGCCATCCCACCGGTCGGTGATCTCTGGCCACTCGTACGCCAGCGCGTCCGCCAGGCCGACCATATCACCCCGGGTTATCAGCTCCCGCAACTCGGTGAGCTGGGCGACCAGATCGTTGACCGAGTCGTTGAGTTCCTGGCCGTTGACCTCGAAGCTGTCCAGGTCAATGTTGAGCAGCCTCGCCGATTGAAGCACCGCCTGCTGGGTGTAGATCCACGCGTTGATGGAAAGCGTGACCTTATCCAGCCCCTCGCGTTGCTGATCGCGTTGCAACAAGTCGGCCGCCTCTGCCTGCAACACCCGCGACTCCGCAAGGTGCTCCCGCACGCCAATCAACGCTTCGCAAGCGATCTGCGCCGGCGTCGAAGATGTGAGCCTGACTGTCGCATCCCCGATGGTATCGCCGAGGCGCTCATCAAGACGCTCGCCCGCTAACTGCTCATCATCAATCGCGACCTCCACCACGATCCGCCCGCCGGGGGCGAGTTGTTCGCTGGCCTGTTCCAGCACCGCAGCCAGGGTCGGTCCTGCCGCTTCCATCGGTTGGTCATCAAGGTAGATGGGCATGCCGGGATGATAAACCATCGGGCTGGGCCTTGTCCGTTGGGGTACTATCCGGGGTACTTCCGGGGTACTTCCGGGGTAGTTCCGGGGGCACCTCCGGCTGGATTCCGGGGGGAGCTTTCGGGGGAGCTTCCGGGGGGCTGGTCCCGTTGGTTCCTTTGTCGTGGAATCTGCACCCGGGCGGTGCATGGTTGACTCCTCATGGCTGGACAAGAGGTCATCGCGTTGGTCACCGCCACGGATCGGGAGATGCGTCCGGTACGCAAGCGCCTGGAACTTGGCAGGGTGCGTCGCCTGCGGTTCGCGGGGGCGGTAGGCGGGAAGCGGATCATCGCGGCGGTGACGGGTGTCGGCCGGCAGCGAGCGTCCGCCATGGTCGAGCGGCTGATCATCCAGCACGCCATCACCCGGCTCATCCACTTCGGCTTTGCGCACGCGCTGCACGCCGACCTGCACACGGGGCAACTGCTGCGCGTCGGTCAGGTGGTCGCGCTGGGCGAGCGACCCATCACGCTTGCGCGGCCGCGTCCGCACACCCTCTTGACCGCTCAAGACCCGATCCTTTCCCCCGCCCAGCGCCTGGCCGCGTGGGCCCAGTTCAACGCCGATGCGTGGGACCTGGAGAGCCACGCGGTTGCGAGGGTCTGTTCGCAGAGCAAGGTCCGCTACACCGCCGTGCGTGTGGTGTGCAACGAATCCGACGTGGGCCTCCCCGCTGGGGCCCCGGGTTTGGTGAAGCCCGACGGCCGGGCCGACGCGATGGGCCTGCTCGCATTCACGCTGCTCAATCCGCTCCGGCTCGCGACCATCGCAAGGATGAGCGATGAATCTGCGGCCGCGGGGCGCACATTGGCGGATGAGATCGAGCGTGTGGTGGGTCGGCGTTAGGCCGCGCGGGCGCTCACAGCCCGCTACGGCCGAGGCGTGGGTGCAGCATGATGATGAAGGCCGGCCCGCCGATCAGGGCCGTGAAGATGCCGATGGGCATGATGCCGATGCCCAGCGTCAACGCGAGGAAACTCGACACCGTGTCCGCGAGCACCACCAGCGCCCCGCCGAGCATCGCCGACGCGAGCAGGAGGTTGCGGTGCGCCG
>JBGTLW010000154.1:0-4826 GCA_041743835.1 Phycisphaeraceae bacterium
GCGGGTACACCGACTCGTGGCTGCCGGGCACGCGCAGCGCGAACGCCAGGTCCATCAACGCGTCGGCGGTCTCGGGGTTGCCCAGCGGGACCAGCACGCGCTGCGGCGCTTCCTGCGGGCGGTACGCCTCCTGCTCCGCCGCCAGCGCGACCCGGCGGCCAAACTTCTCCACCATCCACGGCCCGATCAGGCACGTGATCAGGATCAGCATGACCACCGCGTTGACCTCGTTGGTCCCGAACAGCTCAAGCCGGAAGCCCACCAGCGTCACCGCGAGCGTGGCCGCAGCCTGGGGGATCGTCAGGCCCGCGACCGTCCAGCCCTCGGCCGAGGAATAGCCGAACACCTTGGCCATCAGCTTCGCCGAACCGCCCTTGCCCACCAGCACCAGCACGCTGAACACCAGCGCCAGCCACCAGACCTCCCACCCCGCGAGCACCCGGACATCGACCAGCATGCCCACGGAGATGAGGAAGAAGGGGATGAAGAGCGCCCCGCCGACGAAGTGCACCCGATTCATCAGCGGGCCGGTGTCGGGCACCAGGCGGTTCATCACCAGCCCCGCGAGGAACGCCCCGACGATGGGCGCGAGCCCGGCAAACTCGCTGAGCACCGCCGAGGCAAACAGCACCACCAGCAGGAAGACGAACTCGGTGTTTGCCTCGCGTGGGACGTTGCGGAAGAACCAGCGCCCGACCATGGGCAGGCCGAACACGATTGCCGCGACATAGGCCCCGACCATGAGCGGGAAGGTGACCCAGAACAACGCGTTGAGTTCTCCCGCCGCCATCGCCGCGACGACCGCGAGGACGGTGAGCGACAGGCTGTCGGTGACGATGGTCCCGCCCGTGGCCATGGTCACCGCCTTGTTGCGGGTGATGCCGATGCGGTTGGCGATGGGCAGCGCCAGCAGGGTGTGCGACCCGACGATCGACCCCAGCAGCGCCGCCGCCAGTGGATCGAAGCCCAGCACGTACATCCCGACCGCCACGCCCATGGCCTGCGGCAGCAGGAACGACGCGATCCCGAACATGATGCTGCGGTGACGCTGGCGGGCGAACTGCGCCAGGTCCATGCCAAGGCCTGCGGCAAACATCAGGTACAGCAGCCCGACGGTCCCCAGCAGCTCGATCGCGCCCTCGCGCAGCAGCAAACCAAGCCCCGCCTCGCCGACGATCGCGCCCGCGATAATCAGCCCCGCGATGCCCGGCAGGCGCAGCCGACGCGCAGCCGCCGGCGCCAGCAGCACCAGCGCCATCACCACCGCGAAGATCAACACCGGGTCGCTGAACGGCAGGTGCTCGGTCCACACGCTGGTGATCCCACTCTTTATCTGCTCAAACATAGCGCATCATTTCCAGTCGTACAGCATCGCCAATCCCGTAGCACGCCCCCATACATCACGCGGCTTGCGGGTTTAGCTGACTTCCCTTGTCTGGAAGAGGGCTACGCCCACGCAGAGGATCACCATGGTGTACAGCAAAGCATATGCCGAGACCGTGAGGACATAGAGCCCGCTGAACGGGTTGCCCTGGGTGATCGCGTCGGCCGGCCAGAGGAACTGCAGGTTGGGGACCACGGCATAGAGCACCTTGAAGACGATCGCCAGCACCTTGAGGTGGACCTCCGCCTGCGCGCCGATGATCTGCCCGAAGCTCTCGAAGTAGTTGGCCTGCACATCAAGCCCGACCTTCTGGTCCGCCAGCTTGCTCGCCGAGTTGCTGACCAGGCCCAGCATGTAGAACCCGAAGCACACCGCCAGCGTCATGACCTGCCCCAGCCGGGTGGAGCAGGCGATCGCCACCGCCGTGAGGATGGTCACCGCCTGGAGCACCATCAGCAGGCCGATGAAGATCTGCACCATCTCGCCGTCGTTTTTGACGAACTCGGCCGCGGGCGATTGGAGGCTCCACTCCGGGGAGATGAGCAGCACAAGCCCCAGCGCGACCAGCCCGAACACCGCCAGCGCCCGCACCAGTGTCGAGGTGAAGGACCAGCTCAGGTAGTAGTTGCCCCACGCCGCGAGGCCCACCGCGCCCAGCGCCGCCGCCGTGCCAAACCCGAGCACGGGCTGGTCGAAGTGGTCGGCCGCGGTCTGCATCACACCGTGACGCAAGGTCAGGACAAAGACGATGGACAGGATGACGTGGGCGACCGTGATCGCCGCCATCGCCCCGAAGAACTTGCCCAGCACGAACAGCGGCCGGGACACGGGCTTGGACACGACAGTCAGGACGGTCTTGTTCTCGATTTCTTTGGACAGCACGCCCGTCGCGGTGAAGCTGGCCAGCAGCAGGCCCGCGAGGAAGATCGTGCCCAGGCTCAGGTCGATGAGCATCTTGTTGTCGCCCCGGCCGTGCTCCAGGGTGTAGGCCGCGAGCGCCGGCGTCAGGGCCAGCAGCGTGCCCCCCAGCAGGAGCAGCACCACGAAGATCGGCTGCCGGATGGACTCGGTGAACGTGTTCCGGGCGATGTTGATGACTTGGTTGAGCATGAGCGTTGCACATGATACGTCGTGAGGGTGCGGCTGGGGTCGCTTTGGTGGTCGCCGAGCCACGCGTGTGGCGGGATCGTGGCATCACGCTGGGCCGGGGCGTGGGTGTGGGCGTGTCCCCGATATGATCCCCTCGTGACCGCACCCCCACACGACCCCAATCCAACCCTCAGCCCAAGCCCCTGCCCCCCACCCGCGACGGATTCTGCTTTGGAAGCGGCAGCCGCAGCCCATGCCCCGCCGTGGAAAGCGGGCGTGGCCGCGGCGCGTGCCAACACGGTGCCGGGCATGGTCCTTAGTGTCTTTGCCCTGACGCTGCTGCTTTCGTATTGGTATGCCCCGCCGGTGACCGCTGGGCTTGAACGGCTGGGGGACATCAAGTTGAGCCTGGGTTGGCCCTTTGCTGTCATCAGCACCGCGCTCTTCGGCGGGGTGATCCCGTGGGTGGTGCAGCGGCTCCGCCCGGCCTTCCGCGCACAAACCCTGTGGTCGCACCTGGTTTTCTATGCTGTCTTCTGGGGCTACAAGGGATTTGAGACCAACCTGTTCTACGACCTTCAGGCGTGGTTGTTCGGCCACGAGCCGACGCTCGGGGTCGTCATCGCCAAGGTGCTGGTGGACATGGTTTTGTGGGTGACCGTGTGGGCGGTGCCGACGACGGTGCTGGCCTACCAGTGGAAAGACGCCCGCCTCGGCCCGGGGCCGCGCCCGCTCCGGCCCGCGTCAGACCCCGCCAAGCGTGGGGCGTGGGCGTGGTACCAAAGGCGGTGCCTGCCCGTCATCATCAGCAACTGGGCGGTGTGGACCCCCGCGGTCTGCGTGATCTATTGCCTGCCCGTGGCGTTGCAACTGCCCATGCAGAACCTTGTGCTGTGCTTCTGGTCGCTGCTGCTGGTGTTGCAGGTGAGCGGGCCGAGCCGAAAGGCGTGACGCGAATCTGTGCGCACAGACGATTGCAGTCGTTCATGAAGCTCCCCCCAATAGCTCGCCCGCAACGCGGGCGCGGCCAACCGCGCGGGCGTTGTCCGCGGGCTATTGAGTTGGTGTGCTGTGTTGTAGCGGACGGCACGAAGTGCCGGCGCTTCTTACATTCCCCCGGGGTAATGAAAAGGCCGACCACTCCGGGAAGGAGCGGTCGGCCGAAGGAGGATCAAACAGAGAGTGTCGGCCGCCGCTGATTCAGCGCCGCCGCCGACCGCCGAGCATGCACATGGCACCGAGGCCGAGCAATGCGAGGGAGGCGGGTTCGGGGACCACCGTGACCACCGCGTGCATGCCGTTGAAGGCCGCAACGTTGCCGGTTCCACTGCCGGTGTAGGCGATCTGCAGATCAAGGACCCACTTTTCGAGCACATCGTTCCAGACAGAAGTGACGGTGGGGAGCGTGCCGGTGTCGAAGCGATAGGTCGTCTCGTCGATCACCTGTTCCTGGTTGCTTTGCAGAAGGAGTGTGTCGCCGCCGGTGAAGGTGCGGTCATCGGTGCCGCCGTACGTGCCGCCGACGTTGTAGAGGACCGGGTGGCTGCCGGTCGAGTTCCGCGAGGCGATGAAGGTCATATCCCAGGCCAACTGCACATCCGAGGCAAAGCGGAGCTGGATAAGGCCATCCCGGCCGGTGCCGCCGAAATTTTCAGCGATGTAGCTCTGCGTCACCGCGCCGGGAAAAACAACCGCACCGTGGGTCACGGTGACGTTGGACCCGCCACTGTTGGCGGCGAAGCCGGCGCCGTTGAGAACCGACAGGTGGATCCCGCTGGCCTGGTTGGCCGAGTCGACCAAATTCCCTACCGAGCCGGTGGCCACATTCTTGTTGCTGAACTGATTCCAGGTCTGGCCGGTGATCGTGGTCGTTGCCTGCAACTGCAGATTATTGCCATCCTTGGGATTAAGCAGGATGGTCGCGCTGTCGTCTAGGTTGATCAGTGCGGCGTTTGCCGCGCCGCCGAGGGTCAGGGCCGCCGCCCCGGCAAGGCAGGTGAGGGCGCGTTGAAGCTTCTGCATGGTTGAGTCCTCTGTGATGGGGGTGAATAGGGTAAGTAAACCAAAATCGCGACCGTGTGATCAGTTCAAGCATACCCCGCGTTTTCACCGGGCCACCCGTAATCGCGCAGAAGTTTTGTGTTTTAGCGTCAGACGGCCGATATACTTGCGGGATGGCCGTGCAAACCTCCATATGAGCCGAACCCGGTGCCGCGTGGCCATCTGCACATTCGTCATATCGTCGTGATTGAAAAGGCCGGCCGCCCCAGAACAGGACGGCCGGCCGAAGGAGGATCATGTGAACTTGCCATCGAGTCGAGCCCAAAGTGGGTCAAGGTAAGCCGCTTACACC
>JBGTLW010000155.1:0-11902 GCA_041743835.1 Phycisphaeraceae bacterium
CGGATCAGTAAGGCCCGGCGTACACGGCATCGCCCTTGACGGGGCTGACCTTGACCAGTTCCATACGACCCACGCTCTCGCGGCGGTCCACGTTGCTGATGATCAGCGTGCCCTTGAACTCGCTGCCCTGATGCACGAGGAACTTCATGCCCTGCTTGATGCCATCGGACTCGCCCACGTTGACCTGCACGAGGATCACGCCGTCGCCCTGGTCATCCACCGCGACGATCTGGCCAACGACGGGTTCCGTTGGCCCGCTCGCTACCACGACCTGATCACCCTCGATGTACTGCTGCCGGACCTCGGCGGGGACCAAGGCGAGCTGGGCCTGCGCGGTTTCAAGCTGGTCACGCACATCGACCATCGACTCGTTGAGCCGACGGACGTTGCGGGTGAGGGTCTGGACCTGGCTTGTCTCGGCATCCAGCGCGTCAGCCAACTGGAGGATGCGGGTGCCCTGGGTCTGGATGGTTTCCTGGGCCTTGGTGAGCTGGGTGGTCAGCAACTGGTTGGTCTTGACCTGCTCCTGCATCGCGCCGTTGAGCCCGGTGAAGTCGGCCTTGAGCTCGATCATGTTCGCCTTCGCGGCCTGGGCGTCGGCCTGAGCGAGCACGCGGGCTGCCTTCTCGGTCTCGATCTGCGCGTTGAGCGACGCGATCGTCTGGTTCAGGCTCTGGATCGTCGCCGAGTTGCCCGAACGGGCCACCGTCAGCTCGCTCTCCAGCATCGCAGCGGCTTTCTCCGCAGCGAGGTGCGCGTTCTTCGCATCCTGAAGCTGGCGGGTCAGGTCGTCCTGCGTGGCCACGAAGGGCACCACCAAGGCAACCAACACGATCGAACAAATGGTCACCAGTACGACGAAGGTTTTGGTCAGGATGCTCAAGGCATGGCCCTCACAAACAGAGGCAGGGGAAGGAACCAAACCCGCTAGCTATCTACACTTGCGGGGTTGTACGGAAGACGTATCTTCCTCCAACATCCCGTCCGTGTCAACCATGAACATCATTCCGTGAATGACGGAACCAAACGGGGGTGGGGAGGGGGGGCGCGCGGAGACCCACGGACTCAGTCCGTGGGCTTCGGGGGGGGGGAAGTGACATTAACGGTCGGCGCGGACCAGCACGCCGGCGGCGGCGGACAGGCGGACCAGGGGGTCGTGGTCCTCCAGCAGCTTCACCAGCGCCCCCGCGGTGTCCTGGCCATCCAACTGGGCCAGCACGAAGGCCGCCTGCCCCCGCGCCAGGGCCGACACTGATCGCTGCTGCTCCACATCCTGCAACAGCGCCCGGTACACCGGGGCAAACTCGCTGCGGGGGTTGCGTCTCACAAATGCCTCGGCCTGGGACGCGATCGTGGCCGCATCCAACCGCGAGGCCTCCAACGCAGCCGCCCTCCCCGACGGGTCGCCAAGCTTTGCCAGAGACAACGCCGCCGCCAGCTTGAGTTCAACCGGCTCATCGCCGAGCATCCCCTGTAGCGCCCGGGCCATGCTCTGATCGCCCAGTTCGCCGAGCATCTGGGCGGCGAGCACCCGCACCTCATAGTCCTGCGAGAACAGGGCTGCGCGGATCGGTTCGAGTTCCTTATCCTCGCCGAGCCTGGCCATCGCCTCGGCAAATTGCAGGCGGAGGATTGTCTGGCGGAGTTGGGCCGCGCGGGGCACGCGCTGCTGGGCCGTCTCCCGCAGCATCGGCACAGCGGTGGGGTCGCCCAGCATCCCCAGCAGCATCGCGGCGTTCGCCCGCACCGACACCTCGTTGTGCGTCAGCAGCACGGGCAGCTCGTTCATGTCCACCTTCACCCCGCAGCGAGTCGCGGCAAAGATCGCCGCAGCCCGCACCGACGGGTCGGGGTCCGACATCATCTGCTGGGCCTTGCGTCCCAAGGGCTCAAGCTGAAGCCGCCCCACCGTGACCAAGGCCGCGAAACGCACCGCGGGGTTCTCATCCGCCACCGCCAGTTGAGCCATGGGCAGGGCACGCCTTGGCCGGGGCAGGATCGCCTCCATCGCGCTGCTGCGGAGCTGCGCATCGTCAGACCGCGAGGCCTCGACGATCTCACGCAGCGCGCGGTCCTCGGCATCGGCGATCACCTGGGCCGCAGTCGGGGGTGGAGCCGGTGCGACTGGCGCGGGGGCTGTTTGAGCGTAGCTGCTGGCGATCACCAGCCAGCACCCCGCCGCCGTTAATTGCCATTTCCAAGCGTTCATGGTCATGTTTCACCTCGACTCGGATAGATCCTGTGGGGTTCCGGGGGTCCCACCCATCATCGGCCATGCAGCCACGGCCGCACAAGGCCAGCCACCACCAATCCATACGTCAACAAGCCCAAAACCCACATCGGGCCATCCCCCCACCAACCATACCACGTCCGACGCGGGTCGAGCATCACCCGATGCGAACCCACACCCGCGACCAGTTGCTGCTTGCCCTCGTGCTCGACCAGTGGCCCGATGCGCCCGGCCGAGTCGATAAACCCCGACACACCCGTGTTCACCGACCTTGCAGTGGGGACCCTATTCTCGATGCTCCGCAGCGACGCGAGCTGCAGGTGCTGGATGTTCTGGCCCGTGGGCCGGTAGGCGGGGGGCTGGTTGTCGCCCGGCTGCGGGCGCGAGCCGAACCAGAACCAGCCGTCGTTGGTCTGATTCACCAGCACGTCGGCCTTGCCCTCGCCTGTGCGATACACCAGCAGCCGACACCGCCGCGGCACCGTGTCCTCGAAACAGATCGGCGTGACCAGCCGGGCCACCCGTTGCTCTTCACCGCCGTCGGCCCCTGCCGTGTACGCGATCTCAAACCTCGACCGCTGATCGCCGGGGTCCACCGTGTAGTCCCACTCCCACGGGCTGAACCACTTGAGCACAATCGTTTTGAGGATGGGCAGCGCCTGCGAGCCGGGGATGTATTCGCCGAAGGGCACCAGGTGGGTCTTGTCGTAGGTCGTCGGGGCGAGCCGGCCGTCGGCATAGACGTGGTACACCCTGTTCCGTCGCCGGCCGGGCACGAGAAACGTCTTGCCGTCCTCATCGGTGATGTCGCGCCAATCGAAGTGGGCCGCGCCACCAAGCAGCAGGTCGGTCCCCAACCGTCTGGTCAGGTCTTCAAGCTGGGCGCGGATGAACGAAGCGCCCGACACCCGGCCGGGGAACGCCGCGACAGACTCATCGTTGATCGCAAACATCAGGCTCGACTCGGGCCAGACGATCACGTCCGGCGACGAAGCGTTCGCGCGATCCGACAACGCCACCAGCTCGGCCCAGCGTGCCGCATCGTCCTCCATGCTGAAGGGTCGGCGGTTGTCCATCGGCACGTTGTTCTGCACGACCGCGATGGTGGGGCCCGGCGACGTGACGCGATCCGTCTGAGCCACGCGCCACCAGCCATACCCCGCCGCCACCGCCAACACCACCGCTGTCACGATCAACATGCGCCTCGCCCCCCGGCCACGGATCGCCACGTCCACCACCAGGCCGTTCACCATCGCCACCAGCAGGCCGACAAAGTGCTGCCCGAACACATCCGCGGTCTGCGCGATCCAGCTCGCCCCGCCGCCCTGCGTCCAGCCCGCCTGCGTGTGGCCCAGCGAGAACCAGCTAAACCCGCCAAAGGGGAGGTGCCCGCGTGTCAGGTCCATCACCGACCAGCCGACGGCCGCAGCCAGCGTCATCGGCAAGCGCATCCGCCGACACAGCACCCACACCGCGAACAGCCCGCCCGCGAAGTACCCCGCCTGCACCACCGAGGCCCCCAGCCACGGCCCGACGCCGACCGACCCCAGCCAGCGGGCCATCAATAACCACCACACCAGATACACCCCAAAGCCAAACAGCAACACCCGCCGGCCGCGCACCGCCCGGGCCGCGACCCACAGCGCTGGGCACAGCGCGACAAACGAGAGCCACCACCAGCCCACCGGGGGAAACACAAGCGCCAGCGCCACGCCCGATGCCGCGATCGGGAATAGATCGACCCACCACGCCCGCAGCCGAGGGGGATACAACCGGGCTGATGATGTAACCGCCACACTCATCCCCGCATCTTAACCCCCATCGCCACGCCTCATCAGAGCCCCGCCTTGTCAGAGCCGCGACCGTCAGGGAGCGGGTGCCTTTCTCATGCACGCCAAAGCGTGCTTTCACAGAGCCGCCTCGGGGACGAGGCGGACCGCCTCGGGGACGAGGCGGCTCGGTTGATGCGGGGGCAACTGATGCGGGGACACCGCTCCCTCACGGTCGCGGCTCTGTTTTGGAATCGGCACCATCCGGGGGCACAGCTTCCGGGGGGAGCAGGTTGCAGGTTTGGTCTTCGGGGTCGAACACGATGACCAGTCGGCCAGTGCGCAGGGCATTCTTGACACGCGCGGCTTTGGCGGGCACGTCGCTAAGGTCCGTGCCATCCCGCGTGACGTATTCTTCGATGACGCCAGCGAGTGCAGCGGGGCTGAGGGTGTCCCATGGGATCAACACGAGGGACCTCCTGTGGCAGCGGATAAACCCCCATCGCCTTGACAGAGCCGCGACCGTCAGGGAGCGGTGTCCCCTCCTAAACGAGCCGCGACCGTGAGGGAGCGGGTGCCTTTCTCATGCACGCCAAAGCGTGCTTTCACAGAGCCGCCTCGGGGACGAGGCGGACCGCCTCGGGGACGAGGCGGCTCGGTTGATGCGGGGCAACCGATGCGGGGGACACCGCTCCCTTACGGTCGCGGCTCTGTTTTGGGAATCCGGCCGGGACAATCGGTAGGATAGCCGGATGGATGTGGTCCGTGAGGGTGTCTGTCTGGAGTGTGGGTACGACCTTTGCGGGCTCCCGCTGTCGGGCCGGTGCCCCGAGTGTGGCAACGCCTACGACAGCACCACCCGGGCCGGCTTCGGCAGCGCGATCGCCAATCGTCAGGAAAAACTCGACCGCACGCTCGCCCGGGCTCGCACCGGCTGCCTGGCGTTTGTCGCCCTCAGCGCCCTGATGTGCGCGGGGGTCGCGGCCGTGGGCGGCTACAGCCAACCCGCGCGGGCTTTCACCGTCGGGATCGTCTTCGCCCTGTTCTTTGCCTTCACCGCGCTGGTCAGTTTTCTTTATGAGAAACCGGATAAATGAATACGATGGCTATACTCAGTCAGTTGCAACCCCCACCCCACCCCGAAAGGTCTGCTATGAAAACCGCTACCACCCTGATGTTCGCCCTCGTTTGTTTGGCCCTGACCCTGGCCGCGTGCTCCACGCCACAGCCCGGCGTGAGTAACCGGCTTGGCACGCTCTCGACCATCGTCAACGCCGGCCCGCAGGAAGTCACCAAGGCCGCAGAGAAGTCCTTGAGCGATCTGGAGCTGCTCCGCATCACCAGCGCCTCCACCGAGCTCGATGGCCGGGCCACGGGATACACCGCTTCCGACAAGAAGATCACCGTCAACGTCACGCGCGAAGGCGAGACACAGTCACGCGTCACCATCCGCGTCGGCGCGTTCGGCGATGAAGACCTCGGCCTCGCGGTCCTCAGCAAGATCGAAGAGCGTGTCGGCAAGGCCGCCGATAAGTAAGTAAGCCGGCTCCCAATACCAACCACCGAGAACACCATGCGAATATTAGCTGTCGTGTCGGCAGGCTTCTTGTGTGTGACGCTCGCCTGGCACGCACAGGCCCAGGTCAGCTCCGCGCTGATCCTCCTGCCGTGGGAAGACGGCAGGCAACTCAGCGCCGCCAACTCCGCCCAACTCGGGTACGACGGCAAGGCCAGCGATGGCGGCGCTGATGTCGAGCTGTCACGCTTCATCAGCGTCGGCAGGGCCCGCACCGGCACCGAACGCGACGCGCTGTCGATGGGCTGGGCGGTGAGCCAACTGGAGATTAAGACCGATGACGCCGCGCTCCCCGAGCGGCTGTCAGCACAGGAAGTCGCGCTGGGCTCCATGCTCGGCGTCTGGGACGGCTGGCAGGTCAGCGGCACCCTCGGCGTGGGATACGCGGGCAACACGCCGTGGAACGACGGGGACGCGTGGCACGGCCTCGCATCACTCACCGCGTCCCGCCGCCTCGAAAGCGGAGCGATCCTCACACTCCTCGTGGACTACGACGGCAACCGAAACATCTTCCCCGACATCCCGCTGCCGGGGTTCACTTACGCACAACGCTACAACGAGCAGGTCAGCTACATGCTCGGCCTGCCCATCAACAGCATCACCTGGACGCCCGACGACAAGTGGACACTCACCGGGCGATGGATCGTCCCGCTGGGCGTCAGCCTCGATGTTGACTACGCACTCACCGAGCAGGTCAGCCTCTTTGCCGGCTACCGCAAGGACACCACCGGCTACCACATCCAGAACGACGACAAGCACCGCCGGCTGTTCTTCGAGCAGAGCAGAGCTGAGGTCGGCGCGCGCTGGGGCTTCATCCCCCAGGCCACGCTCGTCGGCGCGGTCGGCTACGCCTTCGACCAGTCCTTCGAGCGCGGCTTCGACAGCCGCGACACCGACAACGTCCGCGACATCTCCGACGAGTTCTACTTCCGCCTGGGCGTCAACCTCAGTTTTTAAGACCATGCTGGACCTGAAGCGCAAACCCGCACGGCCATTGATCGCCCCATCGCTGCTCGCGGCCGACTTAGCCCGGCTTGGCGAGGAAGGCGCGGACGTGCTGGCACGCGGGGCGGACCTGCTGCACTGCGATGTGATGGATGGGCACTTCGTGCCCAACCTGACATTCGGTGTGCCGGTGGTCGCGAGCCTGCGGGAGCATCTGCCCGAGGCGTATCTGGATGTGCATCTGATGGTGGAGCGGCCTGACCTGTTCGTTGAGCCGTTCGCACAGGCCGGGGCGAACCACTGCTCGTTCCACCTGGAAGTCACCGCGCCCTTTCACCCGGCTGGGGTGGATGGGCACGCGCTGATCGACCGCATCCACGCGCTGGGGATGGACGCGGGCATGGTCATCAACCCCTACACCCCCGCCCAGCCGCTCGAGCCATTTCTGGACAAGCTGGACCTGGTGCTGGTCATGAGTGTCGTGCCGGGCTTCGGCGGTCAGGCGTTCATGGACGCCGTGCTGACCAAGACGCGCTGGCTGCGCGATCGGCTGCCCGACCGCACGCGGGTGCAGATCGACGGCGGGGTCGGGCCCAGGAACGCGGCCCGCGTCGCGGAGGCTGGGGTGGATTGCATCGTCGCGGGCACGGCTGTGTTTGCCGCCGACGACCGCACGCAAGCCATCACCGCGATCCGTGGCCAAGGATAATTCGTCACGGCTGCGCGCACCATCCGATGAACGTTTGACCAGCCGCCAACCCACGCGGTACGATGAACGCCAGAAGTTCACCCACCTTAGGCCCTTGGTGTAACGGTAGCACGACTGGTTCTGGTCCAGTTAGTCGGGGTTCAAATCCCTGAGGGCCTGCTTAAAATGCATCAAAGCCGAGGGATTGCCATCCCTCGGCTCCCCCCCCTCCCCCCCTCCCCCCGCTCCACCCCCCGAACCCGCCTCTCCAGCAACCGACGCGCGTTGAACCGGCTCATCGGCCGACCCCGCCGACGGGCTTCCCGGCAGTCGTGCTCGGTCTTGACGACGCACCAGCGTCGGGCACGCTCAAGGGACAATCCGGTTGGCACGTGGTGCGGTCGCATCGGGTGATAGGTGGCGTGGCGGGTGACGGTTTGCCACGCATGGTGGTCATTGGGTCAACTCACGCGCGGTAGCGGTCCACCACCTGCTGCGCCAGCGCGACCACGCGGTCGCGCAAGGCCTTGGGCTTCATGACCTGGCAGTGTGGCCCCATGCTCAGCACCCACCAGACGATCTCATCCAGCCCATCCACCTCGCAGCGGAAGGTGATCGACCCATCGTCGTGGTAGTCGATCTGCTGCGTGGCGTGCCAGGCGGTGTCGGCTATCGTCTCGGCAAAGTTTGCATCGAAACGCACCTCCACGTCATGCGTCGTCCCGCCCCGGATCATCCGCCAGGCCTTGCCAAGGTGGTCCGTCAGGGTGAAGTCTTTGGGGATGGTGTACTTGAGTTTGGTCGCGGCCACATCCGTGAAGCGGTTGAGCTTGAGGCAGCGCAGGGCGTCGCGCCCGCTGTGATGACCCACCGTGTACCACGCGCGCTGGCTGAAGAACAGTGCGTAAGGCTTGAAGACAAACTCCTGGTCGCGCTTGGCCTTGATCGCCTTGCCATCGTCCACCGACTCGTACCGGCAGGTCAGGGCTCTGCCCTCCGCGATCGCTTGCCGGACGCGGTCGTACACGTCCTCGAACCCGTCGTGCGGGCCGGCGGCCGGGAGCTTGACGTGGACGTGAGGCGCGAGCTTGTCGATCTACGCCCGGACGCTGGCGGGCAACTGGCTGCGGACCTTGGCGATGGCGCGTGCGGCCGGGCGCACCATCGGGATCTGCTCTTTGTCGGCCACCTGCTCGCCCAGCGCGATCAGAGCCAAGGACTCATCGAGCGTCAGCTCCACCGGGGGCATGAAGAAGTCCCGCCGCACCTGGTAGCCATTGGTCTGCGTGTCGTGGAAGTACGGGACGCCCGCGCCTTCGAGCATCTTCATGTCGCGGTAGATGGTGCGCACGGTCACCGCGCACTCGCTGGCCAGCCGTTGGGCTGTCCACGAGCTGTCGGCCTGGATCAGCGTGAGGATGCGGAGCAGGCGATGGATGCGACTATAGTCAGCGGGCAAGGGCAAATCTCCGGAACCGTGTGGCTAACCATCGTATCGGCAACCCATGCCCACCCGCCACGCAAAAGGGCCGGGCTGCCCGGGAGCATTGCCATCATCCGAGCCGTCGCGTCCCCGAGGCGGGGTTGTAGCATTGCGATCATCCGAGCCGCCTCGGGGACGAGGCGGCTCGGATAAAGCCTTCCGACGGCAGTTGTGACGCCCCGGAAATCGTCACGCACGTAGTTGACCACGCCGCAGTGACAACACCGCGTCAGGCCCTGCCCCCGGAAATTATGCGTGGCGATGAACGGCAGCGGAGTAACGCTTGCGCTTACCGCTGGATGAACGAAAAGTGCATCTCCGCGTGGCGGCAGTGGAGGGTGGCCCACTGGTCGTGGGTCAGTCGGCCGAGCACGGGGCTGGGGTGGGTCATGCTCCCCGGCTCGCGCGCAGCCCCGATCGACCGGCGGAGGTAAGCCAACGCATCATCCAGCGTCACGCCCCCGCCCGGCCAGAACCGGCGGTCCAGGGACTTGGGCGGACGGATGCCCGGCTTGATCGGCCGTTGCGCAATCCCCACGCGCTTGAGCAGGTTGCCCACAACCCACACCGGCAGCGGCGCGCGGTACCCAAAACCCGTCGCGGACTTGTCGATGAAATACGCCACGTGCCAGATCAACTCGGAAGCGCTGTGATTCCCCGTCGTCGTATGAGCGGTCGAGGCAATCGCTTCGGCCTCGGCGAGGATGTCATCGAGCGTGGGGAGGTGCAATTCACGACGGGCGGCTTGCTTGACATTCACGGGCATCGAACGGCTCCTTGGCTTCGCAGGCTCAAGATCATATCCGTCACCCGCGGCCTGAAATGCAGCGTTAAGAGGATTCTGTCGGCTCCATCACGCCCGCCCGGTCGCAGCCGCTAAGATGGGACGCTCTATCCCACCGCCCGCCACCACCGTTCACCGATCGAGGACCCGCCCGTGCCCGAACACGCTTACATCAAATACCTCCAGCCGGCCGAGTTCATCGAAGGCGCTTACGCCATCCAGAACTGTCAGCTCGGGCAGACCAAGGGCGGCAAGCCCTACCTCCGCGGGTTGTTGGCGGATAAGACCGGCCGCACACCCATGCGCGCGTGGAACACCACCGAGGAGCAGTTCGCCCAGCTCCCGACCGATGGCTTTGTGTACATCACCGGCCAGACCCAGCCGTATCAGGGCGAGATGCAGGTCATCGTCCAGACCATCCGCGCCCACGAGCCGACGCGTGAGGAGATGGCGGAGCTGTTGCCCTCGACCAAGTACGACGTCGATGCGATGTTTGCCGAGGTGGTCGGCAAGCTCAACACGATCAAGCACCCGGCTGTGCAGGCGCTGGCGAACATGTACCTGTCTGATGGCGGGTTGATGGACAAGTTCTGTCAGGCCCCGGCCGCGCAAACCCTGCACCACGCGTACCTCGGCGGGCTGCTCGAACACACCCTGGGCCTGCTCCGAGCGGCCGAAGCGCTGCTCCCGCTCTACCCCCAGCTCTCGGCCGACATCGTCATCCTGGGCCTGTTCCTCCACGACCTGGGCAAGTGCGATGAGCTGACCTGGGAGCAGGGCTTTGGCTACTCGACCGACGGCCAACTCGTCGGCCACATCGCCCGTGGCGTCATCCGGCTGCAACAAAAAATCGACGCGCTCGAAAGCGACCCGGACGACCCGGTGAAGGTCCCCGAGCCGATCCAGCAGGTGCTCCACCACATCATCCTGTCGCACCACGGCGTGCCGGAGTTCGGGGCGCTGAAAATCCCCGCGACGCCCGAGGCGATTTTTATCTCGATGGTGGACAACCTCGACGCGAAGATGAACATGGCGGTGTCCGCCGCGCGCCCCGACCCGGAGGACGCGGCAGAAGCCTTCGACCTGGGCGGCGAGTTCACCGAGAAGGTCTGGGCCTTGGGCAACGTCAAGCTCTACCGCCCCGACCCCACGCTGAATACCGATGCCTGATCTGCGGATTGAGCACGATGGCTGGGCGGCCAAAGCCGGGGCCCGGCTCGGTCGGGCGCTGCTGTGGATGATCATTGTCATCAGCGCGGCATTGTTGGCGGGCGCGGTCATGCGCCACGCGCAGCCCTTTGCCGGGAACCAGAACACGAAGATGCTCCACGGCCTGGCGCTGGCGGGTGTGGGTCACCTCGAACACGACTGGCTGGCCAACACCACCGACCCGTTCCCGATCTGGTCGGCACTCGTGGCGACGCTGTTTACCCTCTGGGGGGAGTACGGCTTTTACGTCGGCTCTTTCGCGATGGCGGGGCTGTTTGCGTTGGGACTCACGGGCCTGGCCACCGCGCTGCCGGGCTGGCCGGCGAAGTGGGCGGGCGGGAGTTGGCGGGGCTTGTCGCTGGGTGTGGTGGTCTTCGGCGTGATGGTGACGCTGCGGTCGCCGTGGTTCGCGGCCCACATGCTGCCGACCCCGCTGCGGCGGGAGGCGCTCGCGCAGAAGCTGGCGGAGTCAGACAGCACCTGGGTCTGGCTGACGCGGGGCGACCCGTGGGTCTGGCTCCGGGACTGGGGCGGCGTCGCGGGGCAGGGGGTGATGAGCGGCGAGTTCCAGCCGGCCATGTTCGGGGCGATGGTCATCCTCGGGCTCGCGGCCTTTGCGCATCGGCGGGACAAAACCGCGGCCCTGCTCATGGCCGGCGGCGCGGTGTTCCACCCGACTTACCTCATCACCGTCGGGGCGCTCATGGTGGGGGCGCTGTCCATCCTCGCCACCGGCGCACTCCGCACCACACGACGCCACACCCAGACGCAAAAGCCCGATACGACCGACGCCCCATCCGATGTGACTGATGCTGAGGAGACGGCTGGCGACGATCCGCGCAACACCCGCGCCCGGCCGTGGCGTCACCTGCTGATCGTCGCGGCGCTGTTCCTGGTGCCCACCGGGGGGATGCTGCTCTACACCGCGTGGTCGTTTGGTGGCGGCGGCGACCCGGCGGTCCGGGCCGAGGCCGATGCACTGCTCGCCGAGTTCCGCATCCCGCACCATGCGCTGCCCGAGCGCTGGCTCTTCGAGCGGGATGGGGCGGGCATCAATGCCGAGGTGACGCGCAAGCTCCTGCTGGTTGGCGCGGCATTGCTGCTGGCGTGGCGGTGGCGGCTGGTGGTGCCGATCGCGCTGGTGGCGGGCGTGGGCATCGGCTTGTCGTGGGCGGCGATCCACTACGAGGCTCACCGCCTGATGCTCATCGCGCCGTG
>JBGTLW010000156.1:0-3704 GCA_041743835.1 Phycisphaeraceae bacterium
CATCGCGGCCGAGCGTGAACGTGACGCGGTGCTCAGCTTCTGTGTCGAAAGTTGCGGGGAAGCTCAGCTCACGCGACTCTCGCCCGGCCAGTTCGACATGCATGCTGCCGGCCGTTCGGCCGTCGATCAGCACGCCGACCGTGGCCGCAGCCGGGGCGTCGCTGTGATTGGTCACGCGTGTGGTGAGCTGCGCGGCGCGCGCGACGATGGGCGTGGCGGGTCGCGCTGCGGCGTGCGATAGCGCGAGGTTTGGCGGTGGTGTGGTGTCGGGCGCGATGAGGGTGACCGTCGTGCCCGGCGGCAGTTTCGCGGCCCAGGCCGGGGGCTGGCCACTGGGGCCGGGGGTGACGATGTCGGACCAGTTCGTGGCCTGGAAGTCGCTGACGATCACCAGATGCCGCCTGCCTCGGACACCCTCGAGCATCTGACCCGCGAGGCTAAGCGATGCGGGCAGGTCCATGCGCTCGGCCACGGGTTGGGCCGCGAGAATCGCCTGACGCACGGCGTCGTGGTTTGCGGTCATCCGTGTAAATGCTGCGGTGGGTCGTGCCGAGCCGAGGATGAGGTTTGCGGTATCGCTGCCGGTGGCGATCTGGTCGAGTGTGCGTGCGGCTGAGGTGCGTATGGTCTGGATCGCGGCGATGCCCCCGGCCAGTTGCGTGGCCGAGGCGCTGATATCCATGAGCACCACAACGCCGGCGCTGTGGGCCGACTCCCCGGCCCGCGCCTCTCGCCCGATCCACAGCGGCTGAGCAAACCCGAGCACCAGCAGCGTGACCGCCAGACACCGCAGCAAAAGCAGTAGCCAGCGTCTGAGGCGGAACATCGAGGCCTGGCTCGCGGCTGCGGCGGTCATCAGCTCGATGCTGGGGAACACGAGGGTGCGCTTGGCCTTGCGGTTGAGCAGGTGCGCGAGGATGGGCAGGCTCAGCAGCACAAGCCCAGCCAGCATGGCGGGCAGCGACAACGAGATGAACGCGAGGGTCGTCATGGGTCACTGCATGGTGGCGCGGTTGATCAGGTAGCCCCGCAGCGCCTCACTGTAATGCGACTGCGTGCTGACCAGTTGGTAGTCGATGCGTCCGCGCCCGGTGCGGAAAAGGTTGTGCCAGTGCTTCATGCGTTGTGTGCAGGCTTCCTGGTACTTCTGGCGGAGGTCGCCTGTGTTGAGGCGGAGGCGTTGGCCGGTTTCGCTGTCCACAAAGATGGCATCTTCCACATCCGGCAGGCGTTGCTCGTCGGGGTGCTGGATGTGGAAGATGACAACTTCCATGCCGCGGTGGGTGAGTTGCGTGAGCGCGGGGGCGAGTGTGTCGGGGTGGTCCAGCAGGTCGGTGAAGATGACGAAGATGCCGCGGCGGTGGGTGCGGCGGAGCATGTCGGGGATGGCTTGTGAGAGGGTTGCCTTGCCCGCCGGGGGCTGTTCCATGAGCCTGAGCATCGTGTGGAGCTGACGCCACGCGCTGCCTGCCGGGACAAAGTTGCGCAGGCCTGCGGATGCGATGCCCAGCGCGACGCGGTCCTGCTGCTTGATGGTGAGGAACGCGATGGCAGCGGCCATGAGGCAGGCCTGGTCGTACTTGGAGGTCGCCGCGCGGTCGGGGGCCTTGCGGACCTTGCGCCCGGCCGCGCCGAGTTGCGCCAGCCAGGAGGTTTGCGCGTCGCGGTCGGTGGCTTGGACGGGGTAATTCATCGACGCCGACGCGTCGATGAGCAGGTTGACGGTCATATCCGCCTGGTGCTCGAATTGTTTGATGTAGAGCCGATCGGAGCGTGCGAACACTTTCCAGTCGATGTCGCTGAGCGTGTCTCCGGGGACGTACTCGCGGTAGTCGTTGAACTCGATCGCGTGGCCCCGCTGCGGCGTGGCGTGTCGGCCGGCGTACTGGCCTTCGATCCTGCGGCGGGGCGAGAACACGTGATGGCGCAGGTGCGCGAGCTCGCCGACGCGGAGGTAGCGGTGGTTGGCTTGCGGCTCGGGCTGGGGGGGGGGTTGGTCGTTCACGGTATGACAAGCCGGGGGAACCAACGGGGCCGGGGCAGCGCCAGCGCTTCACGCTGTGCCGCGGCCCCGCGTGTGCGGCACATCAAACTGCTGAGGAAGGCTCGGCGACCCGCCCCACGATGCGGTCGATGATGTCGGTGACGCTGATGCCCTCGCCCGAGGCCTGGTAGTTGGCCAGCACGCGGTGGCGCAGCACGAACGGCGCAGCCTGGCGGATGTGCTGGCTGCTGACGGTGGGTTGCCCATCGAGCACCGCCATCGCCTTGCCCGCCAGCACCATGTACTGAGCCGCGCGCGTGCCCGCTCCCCACTCCACGTACTGCTTGGCGAAGGGGTCGGCCGCGTCGCTGCCCGGCCGGGTCGCGCGGGCGATGGCGACCGCGTAGCCCACCACGTGCCTGCTCACAGGCACCCGCCGCACAAGCTGCTGAAACGCGACGAGCTGTTCACGTGTGAACACCGGCGCGAGCTCCGGCGGCGCGGCCGCGGTGGTCTGCATGACGATCTGCTCTTCGTCTTCCACCGAGGGGTAGTCCATCCACAGGCTGAACATGAAGCGGTCGAGCTGCGCCTCGGGCAGCGGGTAGGTCCCTTCCTGCTCGATCGGGTTCTGCGTGGCGACGACGATGAAAGGCCGCTCCAGTTCGTAGCGCTTGCCCATGGAGGTGACTTGCCGTTCCTGCATGGCTTCGAGGAGCGCGGCCTGGGTCTTGGGCGGGGTGCGGTTGATCTCGTCGGCGAGGATGATGTTCGCGAAGATCGGGCCGGGTGTGAAGACCATCTGCCGCCCGCCCGCGTCATCGTGCTGCAGCAGCTCCATGCCTGTGATGTCGGCGGGCATCATGTCCGGGGTGAACTGGATGCGGTGGAAGCGCCAGCCCAGCGTCTGCGCGAGCGTTTTCACCAGCAGCGTCTTGGCCAGCCCCGGCACGCCGATCAGCAGCACGTGCCCCTCGCTGAAGATCGCCGCGAGTAGCGCCCGCACGACCCCCGTCTGGCCGATGACCACGCTGCTGATGCTTGCCTCTAGCTCGCGGTAGCCGCGTGCGGCCTCTTCGAGCAGTTGGACATCATCACGCGGAAGGTCGTGGCTAGGTTGGGTCAAGGGTTGCTCCACAGCGCATGGTCGCGGTACCAGACTATAACCCGCGCCGTGGGGCTGTGCTAACGGATTGCAACCGTTGCACCCGCTAGGGCTGGGCAGTGGTGGGGTGGTTGGCGCGGGCTTCTTGGAGGAACTTGTCGATGGTGTCCGGGTCGTCGATCCGGCCGTAGATCGGGGGGGTATGTGGCGCGAGCAGCACGGGCACGCGGTCGGCACCCGCTGCGGCGAACGCCTCGACGTTGCGTGCGATGGCCTGTTCCACGCGTGGGTCGGCGAGCGCCCGGTCCAGCGCTTCGCGGCCGAGCAAGGTCTCCGCGTGGGCGCGGGCTTCTGTGGCGGTGCGGTGGGATTGACCCGCGAACATCCACGTTTCAAACGGCTCGACCTTGCTTCGATCCGCCAGCGCCACAGCGATGAGCAGCCGGGATCGCTCGCAGCTCTCCTCGAAATGGTCGCCCATCGTGCCCGGCAGTGCCGGGTGGCACCGGGGGTTGAGCGGGACGGGCAGCAGCACCAACGCCAGTCCATCGCCGGCCCGGTCGCGCGCAGCGTGCAGCGCCTTGTGCGCCCGTCGGCAGATCGGGCACGCGTGGT
>JBGTLW010000157.1:0-6909 GCA_041743835.1 Phycisphaeraceae bacterium
CCTCGGAGGTGCTGGGTATCGCGGGGGATTCGGCGTCGGGTGCTGCGGGTTCGCGCGCGGGCAGCCGCGCGGCGTCGTCGAGCTTGTCCGAGGCGCTTGCCGGCGCGTGAGTGATGCCGTTGGGGGTTCGTCGATGGCTTAGCGGGAGACCATCTCGCTGTCGGGCAGCGGGCCGTCGTCGCTGGTGCCCATCCCCATCGGGCCATCGAGCAGCGTGTCGTCGTCGTGGGCTGCGGGCGGCTCGGGGGTGTGCATGGGCTTGGCTCCGCGGTCGAAGAACAGGGCCACGTCCGGGGGGTGGTTTTCGGGCAGGGGTCGGAAGCTGGCGGTGGCCATGGCCCGCTTGATCTCGGGGTTGGCCATGAACTGGTTCCAGACGAAGCCGGATCGCTCGTTCTCGATCATGAGGATGGTGATGCCCACGTCGATGCCGATGACGTCTTTGGCGACCCAGCCGGTGTGTGGGTTAAAGGCGTCGGCCAGGCCGTAACGCTTCCAGATCTTGCTGCCGTAGGCGTCGTACATGTGTCGGACGGCGGCGATGCACTCCTGGGGCTTGAAGGGGATGGAGCCGGCCGCGGCACAGGGGACGACGGTGCCGTCGATGTGCGGGGAGGGGTCCGGCCCGCCCCAGGCGGTGTAGCCGTTGGCCGAGTCCGAGCTGGTCAGGCCCCAGAGCATGTTGCTGTAGTGCGGGAAGCGGTCGTTGAGCTCGGCGAACATCGCGCGGTGGGCGCGGGTCGCGACGATGGAGTTGGTCCAGTAGTCGGCGTAGTTGTCGCGCTTGCCACGGAAGTCCACCCACGCGTGGGAGAACTGGTGGACGAACAGCGGCGGGTACGACATGAACTGCTTGCCCTCGTACTCGCGGACCGGGCCACGGGTCCACGCGTCCCAGGTCTGGCTCGGCAGCGGGTGGGTGTTGGAACCCAGGCCCATGATCTGAAGCACCAGGTGCTCGGAGAAGTGGTCCCAGCGGTAGGGGATGAAGCCCTCCTCGGGGGTCCAGCCCATCGAGAGCGTGGTGCCGTCGCCCATCATCCAGGGCCAGTTGACGCGGTCGTAGAGCTTGGTGGCGAGTTCCTCGATGACCGTGCCCTTGTAGTACTGCCGCGCGGTGAGCACGCCGGCGATGACCAGGGCGGTGTCGATGGAGGAGACTTCGCTCTCCCAGGCCCGCTTGCCGGTGGTCATATCGACGAAGTGATAGAAGAAGCCTTCCTTCTGGTCGGCGGTGTCGAGCAGGAATCGCAGGGTCTTCTCGACGCGGGTGCGGGCGGCATCCGAGGCGATCCAGCCGCGCTCGTCGGCGATGCAGATCGCGGTGAGCCCGAAGCCGACCGATGCGATGCTGCCGATGGGCAGGCCATCATCCTGGACGCGTCGGCTGCCGTCCGCGGGGGCTCGGTCGGCGGTCATGCCGGTCTCGGGGTTGGACTGCTCCCAGAAGAAGAGGAAGCACCGCCGCTGCCACTCATCGAGGAACGCGCGGTCGTCGGGGAAGTTTAGCACCTCATTCGGCTCCAACGGGGTGGGTTGGATCAGCGGGGTCATGTCCGGGTTGGCGAGGCTGTGCGTTTCCGGCGTGCGCTCGGCCGTGGCAGGCAGTGCCCAGCAGCAGGCCAGCAGGCCAGCCATCAGGATTCCACCGCGGGGTGCTTGTGTTTTTTTCAGCAAACCGGCCTCCATTCTTGGGGGTGGGAAGCAAATCACCATCCAAACGCTCCGTGGCCGCAAACAGGGTCGGCCTCGCGATCAGATTGTCTCGAACATGGCCCGTGAAAGACGCGGACCTGTGGATACATCGGCGGGAAAGCATGAAGCGCTTAACTACTCATATCTTACTACGAAACGCTCGGCATACGTGGTTCATTCCCGTGCAAAAAAGAATATGTCGAAGCCCTGAAAATCTAGAGAAAATGGGCGCTTTGTGAGCTTTTGATTTCTGCGCGGCCCGACCCTTCCGCATACAGGTTAAGTGCGGGCGTGTTTTATTGGCCGGTGACGACCTTGAACCATAGGTCGGCCATGGCCCGGTGACCCTGCGGGCTGGGGTGGACACCATCGGCTGCCCACGCGGCGGGCGGCTGTTCCCGGCTAAGTGTCTCAAACATCGCGTGGAACGGGACCCACAA
Source organism: Phycisphaeraceae bacterium (assembly GCA_041743835.1). Classification (GTDB taxonomy): domain Bacteria; phylum Planctomycetota; class Phycisphaerae; order Phycisphaerales; family Phycisphaeraceae; genus JBGTLW01. Next base: position 2,136 of record JBGTLW010000157.1, read on the forward strand.
CGCATCGAACTCGCCCGCAAGTTTCTGGGCGACCGCGCTGCGCTGGTCGATGTCGGGGTGGAAGTTGAACTCAAGCACCGCGCCGGACTGCGTGGTGAAGGGCTGGCAGATGACCAGCTGGACACGCGGCAGCGCTTGCCGGGTTTCGGTGAGTAGTTGCCGGTACACCGCTTCGTAGTGGGCGACAGTCGTGCCGTTCTCCGGCGTCCCCTTGGCGATGCCGTGCCACGTGTCGTTGACACCGATGAGGATGGACAGGACCGTCGGGCGCAGGTCCAGCGCGTCTGCCTGCCAGCGCTGCTTGAGGTCGGTGACCCGGTTGCCCGAGATGCCGCGGTTGTGGACAGTGATGCCGGGGTAGGCTTGTTGCAGCTTCGCCCCAGCCATCGCGGCATAACCCTCACCCATGACAGACTTGCCATCCGCGCCCGCCTCGCGCGAGCGGCCACAGTCGGTGATGGAGTCTCCCTGGAACAAAACAACGTCGGAGGCGGTGATGGGCATGCGTGTCACACAAGGATGGGCGGGGTGGTTCGTCGCGGGCAGATCATATACGCGGGCCTTGCGTCGCACCACGTTAAGCCTCTGGTGTCAGCAACTTAGCAATGGCTGGGGTCACCTGCTCGGCCATGCGCCAGAAGCCCAGGTCCGTGGGGTGGACACCATCGCCCGTGGCCTCGCCATCGTCGCCGATGAGTGGCCCGGCCAGCAGGTGGACGTTGCGGTCGCCCGCGCCACGAATGCGCTCCACAGCTGCGGCAAGGTTCGCGTTCTTGCCATCCACAGCCGCCTTCGCCCCGGCGTCGAGCCAACCGTGCGCGTAAAGCAGGTTGCCGATGAAGAGGATCGGCGTCACGGGGTGCTTGGCACGCAGAATCTGCGTGAAGGGCTCGGTCCGCTCAGCGACCAGCTCGGGGCTCATGTTCTCGCACCCCGCGATGATGAACACTGCGGCATCCAACTCGGCCAAAATCTGCGCCATCTCCAGGTGCATCGGCCCGTTGCCACCGAACCCGAAGTTGAAGAACGGCCGCCCCAACCGCCGGGATGTGATCGCGGGATAGGTCATGCCCGCGCGGTTTGCGGCGCTTCCGTGCACGATGGATGTGCCGTAGTAGCACAACGGCTTGAGCGTCGCGGGCGGGGCGGGGGACATGCTGCTCCCGGCCGGGGTGCCCACAAGCACGCGGCCCACCGATCTGCGGTAGGGCAGGTACAGCGTGAAGGCCCGGCTCTGGCCGTCCATCCCGCCGCAGAAAACCCCCTGCATCTCGCCGGCACCGATGCTGTTGTTGAAGCACGACCCGGCGTAGCGCGGCTTGCCCGCGTCGTCTGCGTACAGGTCCAGCCCGACCTGCCCGGAGTGGGGCATGTGAGCCATGATGTTCTGCGGGCCACGAATCCACCAGCGGGCGTGGAGTTGCCGCGCATCGGTGACAAACCGCCCGCGGATGCCAGCAGACTCGCGCGAAAGCTCCCACACGCGATCGGTCACCAGCGCCCGCGCCCGCGCGGGCAGGCGGTCGTAAGGGTGTTCGCATTCGGCAGCGGGGAATGCGCGGCCCTCAAGCGTCAGGTCCAGGAGGTCGTACCAGTCGATCGGATGATTGTTGACCAGCGTTGTTTCAATCGGTTGCATGGCGTGTCCGAAACAAGGGGGATTGCCGGCCCATAACCGTGTCTCAGCGGGCACGACGGGGTTGGGTCGGGTGGGTAACTGGGTTGCTGACCATGCTACGATAACCGGATGCGGATTCGAAAGCTGCCCACACTGCTGGTGAACCAGATCGCTGCGGGCGAGGTGATCGAGCGTCCCGCGTCGGTGGTCAAGGAGCTGATCGAGAACAGCCTCGACGCCGGGGCCACGCGCATCGACATCACCATCGAGCAGGGCGGGGCCACACTCATCCGCATCTCCGACGACGGCGCGGGGATCGCTGAGGACGACCTGCTGCTCGCGGTGGAGCCGCACGCGACGAGCAAGTTGGCGTCCGCGGCCGACCTTGAGGCGATCGGCACGTTCGGGTTCCGGGGCGAGGCGCTGGCGTCCATCGGCTCGATCGCCCGCCTCCGCATCACCAGCCGCGCCACAGCCGAAGGCCGGACCGCCGAGTCAGGCGCGACCCTCGAAGTCGCGGGCGAACGCATCAGCGGGGTGCTGCCGGCCGGGTGTGCGCCGGGCACGGTGATCGAGGTACGCGACCTGTTCTATAATACCCCGGCCCGGCGGAAGTTCATGCGGTCGCCGCAGGCGGAGATCGGCCGGATCAACGACACCGTGCAGCGCACCGCGATGATGCACCCGCGTGTCGCCTTCACGTTGTCGCACAACGACCGCAAGACCCTGGACCTGCCCCAGACGCCCGACCGCGCCCGCCGGTGCATCGACGTGCTGGGCAAGGACATCGAAGAGGCCTTACTCGAGTTCGAGCACCGCGAGCTGCGTGGCGAGGCGGGGCAACTGCCCATCAGTGTGTGGGGACTGGCTGGGCTTCCTTCCATCGCGCGGGGCAACGGCACAGCGCAGTACCTTGCGATCAACGGCCGACCCATCCGCGACCGCAACCTCCAGCACGCCATCAAGGAAGCCTACCGCGGGCTGATGCCGATGGACCGCTTCCCGGTGGCGGTGGTCTTTCTTGAGATGGACCCGCGGCAGGTGGATGTGAACGTCCACCCCGCCAAGGCCGAGGTCCGCTTCCGCCAGCCCAGCGCGGTGCATGGGGTGGTGCTCTCCGCGTTGCGTCAACGGCTGCTCGGCGCGGACTTAACACCCAGCGTCGGCGCGAGCGATGGCGGGTGGCGCGGGTCTATGGACCAGCGTGCCGGCCCCGGCCCCAGCCCCGCCCCCGGCCCTGGGTCTGGCACCGGCCACGGCCCGTCGCACGCAACCGAGCCGCCCCGATCCGCGTCGCAGTTCGTCGATTACTTCCGGCAGATGGACCCGAAGCAGAAGGGCTTCGTGTACGAGGAAGTGAAACGCGAGTTGGCGAAGGACAACCCGATGTTCGCCGCCGATGCCGACGACGATTCGCCCGCTTTGCCCTTAGCGGCTCACCCGTCGGTGGCGACGATCCTTCAGGTCCGTAACAGTTACGTCGTGACCGAGGATGAGGATGGCGGGATTCTGATCGTGGACCAGCACGCGTTGCACGAGCGCGTGATGTTCGAGGAGCTGAGCCGGCGGGTGCTTGGCGAAGGCAAGCCTTTAGAGAGTCAACGGCTGCTCATGCCCGAGGTGGTGCGTGCGGGCGCGTCGCGTCAAGCGCTGCTTGAGGAGCTTAATCCGTTGCTGGAGCGGATCGGGATCGAAGCCGAGCCGATGGGCCCGGACGCGGTGGGTGTGCACGCGTTCCCCAGTTTTCTGTTCAGCCGTGGCGTGGAAGTCGTGCCGTTCATGGAAGAGCTGTTGGACAAGGCCGAGGCCGGGGACCTAGCCGCGGGCGATGCGACCGCGATCGAGTCTGCCCTGCACGAGGTAATCGACCTGATGAGCTGCAAGGCCGCGGTGAAGGCTGGGGACCGGATGACGCCCGAGGAGTTGAACGCGCTGCTCGCCAGGCGTGGCGAGATCGAGCGTTCGAGCAACTGCCCGCACGGCCGACCCACGACGCTGCGGCTGACGCTCAAGGACCTGGAGAAGCGTTTCGGCCGAACGTGATAGCGCGGGAAAGACTCGAACAACTGACATCATCTCCATTCAATAGCCCGCGGACAACGTCCGCACGGGCGGTTGCCCACGCGTGCGGACGTAATCCGCGGGCTATTGGCGCAGGGTGATTCGGGTCGCTTTGCCCCCGGCGGGCGATCCGCTAAACTCCCGCCCATGAGCGAACCCCACATCAAGGTCGGTATCGTGATGGGCAGCGCCTCGGATGCGCCGGTGATGCGTCAGTGCGCCCAGGTCCTCGAACAGCTTGGCATCGGCTACGAGATGAAGGTGTGCTCGGCCCACCGCACCCCGCAGCGGGCGCACGACTTCGCGACCACCGCCGCGGATCGTGGCCTCAAAGTCGTCATCGCCGCGGCGGGCATGAGCGCCCACCTCGCGGGTGTCATGGCCGCGCTGACCCACCTGCCCGTGCTCGGCGTGCCGATGGAAGGCAAGCTGGCGGGCGGGCTCGATGCGCTGCTCTCCACGTGCAACATGCCCAAGGGCATCCCCGTGGCGACCATGAGCCAGGGAAGCCACGGCGCGGTGAATGCGGCCCTGTTTGCCGCCGCGATCCTCGCGACCAGCGACCCGGCCCTGGAGAAGCGGCTGCTGGACTACCGAGCAGCGCAGACCGCCGCGATCCCCGAAGACCCCCGACGCCTGAATCACACCCGCTTGATGAGAGCCATCCTTGCGACGCGCATCGCGGGCGGCTATTGCGTGGGCGCAACGGCCGTGCCGGGCTTCCACGCGCGGCGGAGCCACAGCGCGTTGAGCACCACGCTGACGCTGGATAACGCCATCGCCCCGGCCGCGAACATCGGGTGCATCACCCCCGCCACCGCCAGCGGGATGAGCACGATGTTGTACCCAAACGCCCAGCCCAGCCCCATGTAAATCCGCTTCATCGTGGCCCGGCTAAGCGACACTGCGCGCGGCACATTCATCAGGTCCGCGCCGACCAGCACCACGTGCCCGGCATGACCCGCGATGTCCGTGCCCCCGCCCACCGCCACGCCCATGTCCGCCGCCGCCAGCGCCGGCGCGTCGTTGATCCCATCGCCGACCATCGCGACACGGTGGCCGGCACGCTGAAGCTCACGCACCGCCTCGTGCTTC
>JBGTLW010000158.1:0-2998 GCA_041743835.1 Phycisphaeraceae bacterium
GCTCGTGCGCTGGGCCGGCGGCAGCGGTTGCGCCGATCAGCGCCAGCCGCTCGGCATGTTCGGTCTGCATCTCACCGACCACCAGGACCGTCGAGCCGATCTGCACGTAATCGCCGGGGTGAATCTGGGTGCGCCCGGTGATGGGCTTGTGGTTGCGGTGTGTGCCGTGGCGTGAGCCGTTGTCTTCGATGAACCACGCGTCGCCCTGCTGGGTGAGCCTGGCGTGATGGCGCGAGCACTTGGGGTCGTTGAGGCGGACCTTGTCGCCTTCGCGACCGAGGATGACTTCCGTGTCGTCCAGTAGTTCGAAGATACGGCCCTTGTCGGGTCCGCCAGCTACGATGAGGATCAGCACGAGTGGATTCCTTTGGGGCCAGGAGTCGGGCATTACGGGCGATGCAAGTATGCCATCAGAAGCCGTGCGTGCCACGGCTGAATACAAAAGCATACGGTCCCATAAGTTACTGCAAAATCTGGAATTTCGCAAGACCGAAGGTGCGTCTGGCCGAGGCGCTCAGCCCCGGATACCCACGAGGTACGCCGCCCAGTCTTCGCGGCTGGGCATCCGGCGGATGGGGCGGTATCGGCCATCGGATTGCCCTGTCCGGGGATCGAGTCGATCGCACCACATGTCCACCCGGTTGAAACCGGCTTCGAGCAGGGTGCTGAGGATTTCCGGGGGCGTCCACAGTCGCCAGTCGTAGCGGAAGGCGTTGCGCGTCGTGGAGCCGTCGCCGTGCGTGAAATGGATACGGCAGTCCGTCCGGGCGGTCACCGTATTGAAGGCCCGCTGCTCCCAGTGATAATCGAACGGCTCGCCGGCGGTCGGCGCGACCCGGCGGGTCTGTGTACCGACGCGCATCGCGCCAGGGCCACCATAAAGGTCCATAACAAACACCCCACCCCCCCCGGAACCCCCCCCGGAATCGCCCCCGGAACCACCCCCGCCCCCGGAATTGTCCCTAGCCCGGGAGGTAGATGGTCGGAGGCACCGGCGGGCGTGCTTGAAGTAGTTCAGCAGCGTGGGCCGGTCGTGGTAGATGAGGGTGCTGAAGTTGAGTGACGCGACGATATCGACCCGCGGGGCGGTAATGTCCAGCACGTCGGCATGGACGATATGAAGGTCTTCACGTTGGGCGTGAATTCGCTTGGCCCAGCGGACGGTTGGGCCATGGTGGTCGACCGCCATCGCCTGCCTGTGTGGGTGGGACTCGCACCATGTGGCCGCGACATCGCATGTCCCCGCAAAGTCTTCACGCAGCAGGAGCGCCTCGCGCTTGAAGTAGTACCGATACACCCTCGCCAGACCCGCGACTTCGGCCAACGGGTGCTGCACGGCTGCGCGGTACAACTCGAGTTTGTGCGGCCGGGCGCTCATCGGCACAGCATAACTTCACGTGCTCACACCAGCGCTGCCGGGCTCGTCTCAGTCTCGGAGATGTCGCCGCTGAGTTCCGAGGACGCCAACTGCATCTGGATCATGCGTTGATAGGTCCCGTCGCCCGCGAGCAGTTCGCGATGGGTGCCGGTCTCGACAATGCGGCCCTGGTCCAGCACGACAATCAGATCGGCGTGGGTGATGGTGGACAAGCGGTGCGCGATGACAAAGCTCGTACGGTCACGCAGCAGGGCGAGCAGGCTGGCCTGGATCAACCTTTCGCTGGCGGTGTCCAGGTTGCTGGTGGCTTCGTCCAAGATGAGGATCTTGGGGTCGGCCAGCAGGGCACGCGCGATGGCCAGCCGTTGCCGTTGACCGCCCGACAGCTTGACGCCGCGCTCCCCAATGAGCGTGTCATAGGCGTCGGGCATCTCCGCGATGAAGTCGTGCGCGTTGGCAAGCTGGGCGGCACGCTCGATTTGCTCGTAGGTGGCGTCCCGTAGGCCATAGCCGATGTTCGCCGCGATGGTGCCATCGAACAGGAAGATGTCCTGCTCGACGACGCCCAGCAGCCGCCGGAAACTCTCGACGTCGTATTGCCGCAGGTCGATGCCATCGAGCGTCACCCGGCCCTCGGTGGGGTCATAGAACCGCGCGACGAGGTTGCAGAACGTGGTCTTGCCCGCGCCGCTTGGCCCCACCAGCGCGACCATCTGCCCGGGCTCGACCGCGAGGCTGATGTTGTGGAGCACGCGGTGCTCATTGCGGGGGTAGGCGAAGCTCACGTTCTCCAGTGTGATCTGGCCACGCACCGTCTCACGCGTGGGTTTGATCGCGCCGGGCAGGCTGGGCATCTCGCGCGGCTCATCGAGCAGGTCCAGGATGCGGTCGAGCCCTGCCAGGCTGTTCTGAAGCCCGGTGGCGGTGGCGGCCAGTGTGGCGATCGGCCCGAGGAGCGCGGAGAGGTAACCGAGGAAGACCACCAGATCGCCCACCGTGAGCGCGGCACTGGGGTTCATCGTGCCGGCTGCCACGGCCGCACGGTCGTCCAGAATCCGCAATCCGCCGTACCAAAGCAAGGCCGCCGAGGCGAGGGGGATGAGCACCGCCCAGGCGGTGTCGATGCCGCGCATCCACCACCACGCGTGCAGTTCCTGCCGGATCATCATGTTGGAGTTGGTGGTGAAGTTGGCGGACTCGGTGGTCTGCCTGCCGAACGCCCGCACCACACGCATCCCGCCGAACGCCTCGGTGGCGTGCGCATCGGTGATGCGGCGGGTATTGCGCACGTCGTGGAACATCGGGCGTATCCGCGAGATCCAGGTCCGGTGAGTCACCCAGACCACCGGCAGGACCAGCATCGCGCCCAGCAGCAGCCGCCAATCCACGAACATCAGGATCGCCAGCGACCCCGCCAGCTGCGCGATAGCGCGCCAGGGGTTGTAGAGCATCTCGAAGATGAGGCCGCCGACCGCGCCCGCGTCGTCGCGCAGGATGCCCGCGACGCCGCCCGACTTGAGCGCCTGCACGCGGTGCAGCCGCAGCCAGGCCGCGTGGTCGAAGGCGTCCTTGCGGACCTCCACATGCAACCCCATGCTCACGCGCGTGGCCTGCCACCAG
>JBGTLW010000159.1:0-18464 GCA_041743835.1 Phycisphaeraceae bacterium
CGCCCGCAAGCTCGCCAGCGACCTGCAACGCCACGCGGGTCAGGCGGTCCTGATCCCCGGCCACGCGCAGCCAGCCGACATCCACGCCCTGTGCCACGCGATCAATGATGGCTTGGGCGTTGTCCCGGCCGGGATCGTCCGCTTCATCGACGAGCCAGATGCGCAGACGACGCCCGCGATCGAGCAGCTCGCCACGCTCGTCCGGCGCATGCAGGCTGGGGAGATCGACACGCTGGTGATCCTCGGCGGCAACCCCGCCTACGACGCGCCCGCCGACGTGCCCCTTGCCGAGGCCCTGGGCAAGGTGAAGACCACCATCCGCCTCGGCCTTTACCACGACGAAACCAGTGAGCTGTGCGACTGGCAACTGCCCGCAGCCCACGCGCTGGAGTCCTGGGGCGATGGGCTCGCGTGGGATGGCACGCTGAGCATCCAGCAGCCGACACTCCGCCCGCTGTTTGAAGACGCCAAGCGAACCACCGGCGGGCGAACCGCGGCCGAGGTCCTCGCGCTGGTCCTCGGCGAAGCGGTCACGCCGTATCAGGATGGCTACTCGCTCACCCGCCAGACCCATGCCGACCGCTCCGATGCCCAGTGGCGGGCCGCGCTGCACAACGGCCTGTTCCCCGCGACCGATGCGAGAACCACCGACGTCAGGCTCACCGGCTTCCCCGCCCCGGCCACGCCGAGCGATGCGGCGGGCAGCGCCTTTGAAGTCACCTTCGCCGCGGACCCGTGCCTGTACGACGGCCGATTCGCGAACAACGGCTGGCTGCAGGAACTGCCCAAGCCCCTGAGCAAGATCACCTGGGACAACGTCGCCGCCATCAGCATCGCCGACGCCAAAACGCTGAACGTGAAGAACGGCGACCACCTCCGCATCAGCGTGGCTGGCACGACGCTCGATGTCCCGGCTTACGTCCTGCCCGGCCAAGCGCCCGGGTCGCTCGCGCTGACGCTCGGCTACGGCCGCAGCCGCGCCGGTCACATCGGCAATCAGGTCGGCGTGAATACCTACACGCTACGCACCTCCGCCTCGCCCCACATCGCCCCGGCCACCGTCGCCAAAGCGCCAGGCCACACCGCCCTGGCCACGACGACGGTCCACCACCTCATCGACCCCGAGCTGGTCAACGGCAAGAACCACGGCACGGACATGCCCGCCGCGTGGGCCCTGGAAAAACGCGCGGGCAAGCCCGGCGCATCCGGCAAGCTCATCTACGAAACCACGCTGGACAACTACCTCAAGAAGAAGAGCCACGCGTTCGGGGCGCATGATGCGAACCTGTCGCTCCAGCTCTTCCCCGGCCCCAACAGCGCGCAATTCCAGAAGCGCGCAGCCGAGCTCAAGGCCAGGCACCCCGACGCGCCCGAGGGCTGGGAGCCGCCCACCGCGTTCAACGACCCCCACGCCTGGGGCATGGCCATCGACATGAACAGTTGCATAGGCTGCAACGCCTGCGTCGTGGCGTGTCAGGCGGAGAACAACATCCCCGTCGTCGGCAAGTCGATGGTGGCGATGTCGCGCGAGATGCACTGGCTGCGGATCGACACCTACTTCAAGGGCGACCCGTCGCGGGACGACGTGCAGGCGGTCCACCAGCCGGTGGCGTGTGTGCACTGCGAGAACGCGCCGTGCGAGCAGGTGTGCCCCGTCGCCGCGACGGTGCACGACAGCGAGGGCCTCAACACGATGGTGTACAACCGCTGCATCGGCACGCGGTACTGCTCGAACAACTGCCCGTACAAGGTCCGGCGGTTCAACTATTACGACTACCACGCGCGGGATGTCCGTGGCGGGGCCAGCGCCAAGCCCTGGCTCAACATCCCCGACACCCAGCAGCAGGGCGCGATCGACCAGATCACCCGCATGGTGTTCAACCCCGAGGTCACCGTCCGTATGCGTGGCGTGATGGAGAAGTGTACGTACTGCACGCAGCGGATCGCCGGCGCCAAGATCAGCGCCAAGGCCGAGTGGGCCCGCGCGAAGCAGGGCCTGGCCGGGCACACCCGCGACACGCCCGACGTGAAGGATGGCGAGGTCGTCACCGCGTGCCAGGAGAGCTGCCCGACCGATGCGATCATCTTCGGCAACCTCAACGACCCGACCGCGAAGGTCTCGGCCGTCCACCGCAACAACCGTGCGTACGACCTGCTCGAAGAACTCAACCCGCGCCCCCGAACCAAACACCTGGCGAAGATCCGTAACCCGCATGTGTGATGTGTAACGACTGGGACCGAGGGATGGCGATCCCTCGGCTTCGATAGCTGAAACCGACCATGGCAACCCTGACGACACAACCCGAACCCCCCACACCGGCTGTGGACAACACGCACGACGACCCAAGGTCGCGCGCGACGCTGGTGCTCGGCGGGCTGAACCTCACGACGCTGACCGACCGCGTCACCGGCATCGCGATGAGTCGCCCACAGTTGTGGTGGTTGGCCGCGATCAGCATCTCGCTGTCGCTCTTGGGTTACCTGGGCCTCATGATCGGGTACCTGGTGGTCACCGGCCCCGGCGTGTGGGGCAACAACCAGCCGGTCGCGTGGGGCTTCCCCATCGTCAACTTCGTGTTCTGGGTCGGCATCGGTCACGCGGGCACGCTGATCTCCGCGATCTTGTTCCTGTTCCGCCAGAACTGGCGCACCAGCATCAACCGCTTCGCCGAGGCCATGACCATCTTCGCGGTCATGTGCGCCGGGCTTTTCCCCGGCATCCACGTGGGTCGGCCGTGGCTGGCGTTCTGGCTTTTCCCGTACCCGAACCAGATGGCGATGTGGCCGCAGTTCCGCTCGCCGCTGCTCTGGGACGTGTTCGCGGTGGGGACGTATGCCACGGTCTCCGCCCTGTTCTGGTACACCGGCATGGTGCCGGACCTCGCGACGCTGCGCGACCGGTCGAAGAACATGATCGGGAAGGTGGGCTACGGCATCGCCTCGCTGGGGTGGAACGGCAGCAGCCGGCACTGGCACCGCTTCGAGAAGGCGTACCTGCTCTTGGCCGCGCTCGCCACGCCGCTGGTGCTCTCGGTCCACAGCGTTGTGTCGTTCGACTTCGCGGTGTCTCAGCTCCCGGGCTGGACGACGACGATCTTCCCGCCCTACTTCGTCGCGGGTGCGATCTATGGCGGGTTCGCCATGGTCATCACGCTCGCGGTGCCCTGCCGCAAGATCTTCGGCCTGGAAGACATCATCACCTGGCGTCACATCGAGAACTGCGCCAAGGTCATGCTCGGCACGGGCATGATCGTGTGCTACGCGTACTCCATCGAGTTCTTCACCGCGTGGTACTCGGGCCACCACTACGAGCAGTTCACCTTCTTCAACCGCCCGATGGGCAACTACATGGCCGGGTTCTGGGCCATGACCATCTGCAACTGCGTGATCCCGCAGATCCTGTGGTTCCGCCGGGTCCGTAAGAGCTGGGTCGGCGTGATGATCGCGGCGATGGCGGTGAACATCGGCATGTGGTTCGAGCGGTTTGTGATCGTCATGACCTCGCTGTCGCGCGACTTCCTGCCCAGCAGTTGGGCGCAGTTCTCCCCGACGTGGGTGGACATCTCGATGCTCGTCGGCAGCTTCGGGCTGTTCTTCACGTTCTTCCTGCTGTTCCTCAAGTTCCTGCCGACCATCGCGATGGCGGAAGTCAAGACCGTCATGCCGCAGGGCCACCCGCACACCGGCCCCGGCGGGACGATGCGGCCCGATGAGATGTCCACCGACTACCGCCCCGACGAGCAGCCCGAGCACGGGGGGACCCACTGATGACCCAAGCCACCGTCTATCCCGACAGCCATCACGACACCGAGCCGGATGAGCCGCGCGCCCTGTGGGGCATGTTGGCGGAGTTCGACGACGTGACCGAGGTGGTCCACGCCGCGCGGGCCATGCGCGACGCGGGTTATCGCCGGTTCGATGTCCACTCCCCGTTCCCGATCCACGGCATCGATGGTGCGATCGGCATCCGGCCGACGATCCTGCCCTGGATCGTGCTGGCGATGGGGCTCACGGGCATGACGATTGGTTTTGCGCTGACGATGTTCACGATGGGCGATTTCGCCCTGGCGATCCCCGGCCCGCCGGGCGCGCCGCCGCTCGAGCCCTACCCCTACCTGATCTCCGGCAAGCCGCACCTGAGCATCCCCGCGTTCATCCCCGTCATCTTCGAGCTGACGATCCTGCTCTCGGCCTTCGGCGCGGTGTTCGGGATGTTCCTGCTCAACAAGCTGCCGCTGCTCTACCACCCGCTGTTCCAGCACGAGACGTTCAAGCGGGCGACCGACGACCGGTTCATCCTGGTGGTCGAGTCGCGTGACCGGCACTTCGACCCGGAAAAGACGGCCGCGCTGCTGAAGAAGCAGGGGGCGCTTTGCACGGAAGAGGTTTTGTATTAGGCGCTAGGCGCTAGGGATTAGGCGCTAGGGACAGAAAATTGTGGCGGGCTTTGAGGATTGCGAGATGCCTGGCCCAGCCTGATGACGACACGTGAACCAAACCAGCAACACAACAACACCCCTTACTGCTCGATGAACCGACCAACGTAAGACCCCCAACCTTCGACCCCAAACCCTCAACCTAGCGCCTAACCCCTAGCGCCTAGCGCCGAGCCCCTAAACCCCATGCGACTTCCCGACCTTGATCTCCGGCTTTATGTGAGCAAACCGCCGTTCTGGCTGGTGGCTTTGATCGTGGTGTCGATGGTTGCGTCGTGGGTTCCCCTGGCGATGATCGCCAAGCACCGGGTGAGCAAGCACCGCCAGCCGCGGTACCACATCTTTCTGGACATGGACAACCAGGCGAAGCTCAAGACGCAGCACGAGTCGGCGGTGTTCGCTGATGGGCGGACGATGCGCCCGCCCGTGCCGGGGACCGTGGCCCGTGGCGAGTTGCGGGCTGATGACTTCTTTTATCGTGGCTATGTCGTGGAGGGTGCTTCCGGGGATAGTTCCGGGGACAGTTCCGGGGGCGAGGCTGCCGAGGTGGTCGCTACCTACTTCGAGGGTTACCCCGACCAGGTGAGTCTGGACATGTCGGTGCTGGAGAACGGGCGGTTGAAGTATGGCATTTTCTGCGCCCACTGCCACGCCGACTCGGGCAACGGCCAGGGGACCAGCCAGCAGCGTGCGATGTACCTCATGGAGCGCGGGAACACCGCCACCAGTTGGACGGCTGTGGCGAACCTGCACGACGGCATCTTCCAGGAAGAGGCCTACCCCAACGGCAAGGTGTTCAACACCATCACCCACGGCAAGGGCGCGATGCGCGGGTACAAGGCCCAGATCACGCCCGAGGACCGCTGGGCCATCGTCGCCTACGTCCGCGCCCTCCAATTAACCCAACCCAAAGCCCCCGGAACAGACACCACCGCCAAAGCCGAGGGATCGCCATCCCTCGGTTCCCCCCCGGAACCGTCCCCCCCGGAACCGTCCCCCCCGGAACCGTCCCCATCGGACATGACCGACACCCCCGACCAATAACCACCACGACCCCCACGCCACGCACACGACGGAGACGCAACCTTGGCCCACCCTGGCCCGACCCATCTGACCGAACAAGACACCCGCACGCCCGGCGGCAGCGCGTTCGGGCTGTGGTTCGTCTGCGTCATCCTCGGGGTGCTCGGGCTCGCGGTCGGCACGCTCATGGCCCTGGTGCTCGATGGGGATGGCGACGGGTGGCGGCGGTTCGCGTTCTGCTACCTCATCGCGTTCGCGTTCTGGCTGGCGCTTTGCCTGGGCTGCATGTTCTTTGTCATCATCACGCACCTGTTCCGCGCGGGGTGGTGTGTGATGGTGCGCAGGGTCGCGGAGAACGCGGCCGCGGCCATGCCCGTGCTCGCGATGCTATCTCTCCCGATCCTCTTCTTCGTGTGGTCGGGCGATGGCATGCTCTACACCTGGGCGGACAAGAAGTGGGACGTGCTGGCGGCCAGCGCGCATCATGGGGATGACGATCACGATCATGAGCATGATGGGCACGATCATGCACATGCGTCGGAGACCGAGGGATCGCAATCCCTCGGCTTTAGCGCTGCAGTGATCGCCCCAAAAGCCGAGGGATCGCCATCCCTCGGTTCCCCCACCGAACCCACCGCAGCGCCGAACGAGGCGATGGTCCTGCACTTCCTGTTTGACTACGACGGGAACCGCACGGGCAAGGGCATCTGGCTCCAGCCGTGGTTCTTCACGGCCCGGTGGGTCGTCATCCTCGCGATCTGGTGCGCGATTGCCCTGTATTACCGCAAGGCCTCGGTCACCCAGGACCGCACCGGCGACCCCGCGCTCACCAACGCACGCGAGGCCCGCGCGCCCATCAGCGTCATCGCCTTCGCCTTCACCGTGACCTTCGGCATCTTCGACCTCATCATGTCCCTGGACCCGACGTGGTACTCCACCATCTTCGGCGTCTATTACTTCGCCAACGCGTTCACCGGCGGGCTGTGCGTCATCATCCTCGCGCACATGCTCATGCAACGCAAAGGCCTGGTCCCCACCGTCAGCACCGAGCACTACCACGACCTGGGCAAGCTGCTGTTTGCCTTCGTCTTCTTCTGGGGATACATCGCGTACTCGCAGTACATCCTCATCTGGTACCCGTCGATGCCCGAGATCGCGTACTGGTTCCAGCTCCGCGGAGTCACGACCGTGCCCGAGGCGCCGCAGTACGGCTCGGGGTGGACGTGGCTGATCCTCATCCTGCTGTATGGCCACCTGCTCATCCCGTTCGCGTTCCTGCTCTCTCGGCACGTGAAGCGCAACCGGACCTGCCTGGCGATCGCCTGCTGCTGGATGCTGGTGATGATCGGCGTGGACCTGTTCTGGCTGGTCCGCCCGGTGCTCAGCTCGGGCATCGGTGCGCCTGTGCCGGCGCTGGCGGAGGTCCACTTCCATGCGGGGGAACTGGTGATGCAACTGGCGCTGTGGGTGGGCATCGGCGGGATCGCGGTCGCGGCTGGGCTGCGGATGGCGCGGGATGTGGCGCTGGTCGCCAAGGGCGACCCCCGGCTGCACGAATCGCTCAAGCTCGATACCTCCGCGGCCGCCCCGATCTACGACGTACACTGAACCAGACGCCCCGCGGCCCGGCCGACAGGGGGCGATGAACCGAAAGAAAGAGATGGGAACCAAGCCATGGCGCACGACGGCCCCAAAGGAACGCCCAACCTCAACACCCCGCTGGTCTTCGTGATCGGCATCTGCTCGACGCTGGTGTTCATCGCCGCGGTGATGGGCATCTGGGCGGGGTACGAGTTTGTGTGGAATGCCGAGGTGTACGAGAAACAGGTCCGACCGGTGTACCAGCCCCTGGTGGAACACAAGCTCGAACAACAGAAACTGCTCGATGGCTCGGCGGAAGGGTCGATGTCCATCGAACAGGCGATGCAACACATCGCCACAGGCAACCCCCGGAACTAATCCCCAGGAACTAACCCCCGGAACCAACCCCGGAACTAGCCCTCGGCAGACCGGGGTGAGTCGTGGAAAATCGCACGCGACGCAGCGGCACGAGATGGAACCTGATCGGCAACGCGCTACGATATGGGTCCCCGGAACTTTACCCGGAACACCCCGGAACACCCCGGAACACCCCGGAATACCCCGGCTGACAGACGACGAAAAGAGCATTGATGACTGGTGGAACACAGCACGGATTCGCGGCCAGCACAGCAATTTGCTTGTGTGTGGTTGGGGTGTGTGCTGTGGGGGTTGGGGCGTGGGGTGGGGTTGAGGCGGGGGGGAATACGGGGGGGGAGGCCGAGCGATGGCAATCCCTCGGCTCTGCGCCCGCGCACGTCACGACCCCCGGCAGCGATATTGAAACCCCCAAAGCCGAGGGATTGCCATCCCTCGGTTCCCCCCCGGAACCGCACCAGAACCCCACCCCCAACACCGACCCCACTCCCAACCCCGACCCCATCCGTGTCCCGACGCATGTGCCTGCGGATGTGAAGTTTGACCGTGCGGAGCCGATGCCTTTGGAGTTGGTGGATGTGGATTTGACGGAACGGCTTGGGGAGTCGATTGATCTGTCTCAGGTGTTCACCGCGTCGGATGGCCGGGAGGTCCGGCTGTCGGATTATTTCGATGGCACGACGCCGGTGATCTTGAACCTGACGTATTTCCGTTGCCCGATGTCTTGCCCGGTGATTTTGCAGAACCTGGCGATGAGCCTGCGTGAGGTGAAGCTTGAGCCTGGCGTGGGGTATCGTGTGTTGACGGTGAGCATCGACCCGACGGACTCTGTGGCCGCGGCTTACATCAAGCAGGGCGAGACGCTTGAGACCTTGCAGGCCGTTCGCCCGGAGGCAGGGCGGGATGACTGGGCTTTCCTGGTCGGGCCGGGCTTCGCGAGCAAGGGCTTGGCGGATGCGGTGGGTTACGGCTTCAAGTATTTGCCGGGCCCGAAGCAGTACACGCACCGGGATGTGATTATCATCCTTTCGCCGGAGGGCAAGATCACGCGGTACATCGCGGGCCAGAGCTTCCCCCGTGTGCCGCTGGAGCTGGCGCTGGTCGAGGCGTCGGACGGCAAGGTGGGCTCGGCTGTGGACCGGTTCAAGCTGTGGTTTTGTCACTACGACACCGGGGAGAAGAAGTACGTCCTGCGTGCCAAGCGGATCATGACCGCGGGCGGGGCGTTGACGATGCTGGGGCTGGGCGGCGGGCTTGGCCTGCTGTGGCTCCGTGAGCGGCGGCGCAGGGCCTGAACATGCACTCAACCGTCACCCCGGCGGCGGACCCCGCCCCGCGACTGACGCAGGAAGAACGCGAAACAGCAAGCTTATGAACGACGCACCCTCCAACCCGAACCCGCCCGTCAAGAAGCTGGCGCTGCCGATGATCCTGCTCATCGTCTTCGCGATGGTGCTGTCGCTGCTGATTATCTCGGCGGTGATCCGCTGGATGCCGTCCCAGTCCTCGACCTACGCCTGGTTCACCGACGCGCTGTACTACTACATCTACTGGATCAGTGTGTTCTTCACGCTGCTGATCGCCGGCACGCTGGTGTTCTTCCTCATGTATTACCGGCAGACGGACAAGGCCGCCGCCGCGCCCGGCAAGGTCACGCACTCCACCGCGCTGGAGCTGACGTGGACGATCATCCCGGTGTTCATCGTGCTGTCGATCTTCGCGTTCGGGTTCAAGGGCTACATGAACATGGCCGTGGCCCCGAGCAACTCGTATGAGATCGTGGTGTTCGCCAGCCAGTGGAGCTGGCAGTTCCAATACCCCAACGGCTACACCGACTCGCACCTGCACATCCCCGCGGACCAGCCGGTGAAGCTGATCATGCAGTCCAACGACGTGATCCACTCGGTGTTCATCCGCCAGTTCCGCGCCAAGAAGGACGTGGTGCCCGGCCGATACAACACGATGTGGTTCGAGTCGTCCTGGGACGACGCGATCTATGACAAAGACCTGGCCGTCGCCAAGAAGCTCGATGAGTCGGACGCGAAGCTGCTCGAGCGAGACCGGGCCACCTACGAGCAGTTGCGGGCCAACCTCGCTGCCGCCGGCACTGAAGACACCCGCGCCAAGGCCCAGGCCGCGCTGGACGCCTTCCCGCACATAAACAAGGAAGGGGCGTTTGCGTGGTCCCGGCCCGACCCCACGACGCCACGGACGACCGACTTCAAGACCCCGGTGATGACGTTTGACCTCTACTGCACCGAGTACTGCGGGACGAGCCATTCGCAGATGAACCGCAAGGTGTTCGTCCACCGGACGCGTGCGGAGTTCGATGCGTGGCTGGCCGACGCCTCGGACGTGGTGAAGCGTTTCCCCAACCCCGCGGACCTTGGCCGACAGATCTGGCAGAACCAGTGCGCCACGTGCCACTCGATCGACGGCAAGGCCGGCACGGGGCCGAGCTGGCTCAACCTCTTCGGCTCGGAGCGTGAGTTCGTGCAGGGGCCGTCGGTCATCGCGGATGAGAACTACATCCGCGAGTCGATCCTCAACCCCCAGGCCAAGATCGTGCAGGGTTACCAGGGCCAAAATATGGCGTCGTTCCAGGGCCAGCTCGATGACAAGAAGATCCACGGCCTCGTGCAGTTCATCAAGCAACTCAGCGACGGGTACAACCCCGAGGGCTGGGGTGAGTACGCCGAAGGAGCCGAGGCAGACCAGAACAACGCCGGGGATGCGTCCGGGGCCACTTCCGGGGGCGGGGTCGGGGTTGTAGAGTAAATCATTGGTGGGCAGCACCAGGAAGAACAGGACCACACCATGTCAGTCATCAGTCAACCCGTTCCCGGGGTTTATGGCGAGAAGCCCCCGCATGGGGACAACTACATCAACCACAGCAAGGGGATTTTCTCCTGGCTGTTCACCCTCGATCACAAGCGGATCGGGCTGATGTACATGGTGACGGTGCTCGCGGCGTTCTTCCTCGGCGGCATCTTCGCGATCGCGCTGCGCACCATGCTCCTGTTCAACTCCGGCGGGCTCGCGGCAAACCTCGGCGGCAAGTCCGAGTTCGTCGCCAACACCTACAACCAGATGTTCACCCTGCACGGCGCGGTGATGGTCTTCCTGTTCATCATCCCCGCCATCCCCGCGATCCTGGGCAACTTCGTCCTGCCGCTGATGCTCGGGGCCAAGGATGTGGCGTTCCCCCGGCTCAACCTCGGGTCGTGGTACTGCTACATGGGCGGCGCGGTGTTCTTCGTCGTCGTCCTGGGCACCGGCGGGCTGGACACCGGCTGGACGTTCTACACCCCGTTCTCCACAAGCTACGCCCACGGCGCAGTCACCGCCGCCACGGCCGGGGCGTTTATCCTCGGTTTCTCGTCCATCCTCACCGGCGTCAACTTCATCGCCACCATCCACATGCTCCGGCCAAAGAACATGGGCTTCTTCAAGATGCCCCTGTTCCTCTGGGCCCTCTACGCCACCAGCATCATCCAGATCCTCGCCACCCCCGTGCTCGCCATCACGCTGCTGCTGCTCATCGCCGAGCGCACCCTGGGCGTGGGCATCTTCGACCCGGCCCTGGGCGGCGACCCGGTGCTCTACCAGCACTTCTTCTGGTTCTACTCGCACCCCGCGGTGTACATCATGATCCTCCCCGGGCTGGGCGTGGTCAGCGAGATCATCGCGTCCTTCAGCCGCAAGCACATCTTCGGCTACAAGTTCATCGCGCTGTCGTCGGTGGCGATCGCCATCTTCGGCTTCGTCGTCTGGGGACACCACATGTTCACCTCCGGGCAGTCGGACCTGCTCAACGCCATGTTCAGCCTGCTGACCATGAGCGTCGCCATCCCCTCGGCCATCAAGGTGTTCAACTGGCTGGCGACCATGTACCGCGGCAGCATCCGACTCGACACGCCCATGCTCTACGCCATCGGCTTCATCTGGCTGTTCACCATCGGCGGGCTCACGGGCCTGTTCCTCGGGGCGCTGGCGACCGACATCCACTTCCACGACACCTACTTCATCGTCGCACACTTCCACTACGTCATGGTCGGCTCGACGCTGTTCGCGTTCCTCGGCGGGATGTACTACTGGTGGCCCAAGATGTTCGGCAAGATGTACGACGAGAAGCTGGGCAAGATCGCCTGGCTGCTCACGTTCGTCGGCTTCAACCTCACGTTCTTCATCCAGTTCGTCGCGGGGAGCCAGGGCATGCCCCGCCGATACGTGGACTACCCCCCCGAGTTCGCGCCGTACCACCACATCTCGACGCTCGGCTCGTACGTGCTGACGATCGGGCTGTTCCTGATCCTGTTCAACTGGGTGCAGTCGCTGGTGAAGGGCCGACGCGCCCCGCAGAACCCCTGGGGCAGCAACAGCCTCGAATGGCACGCCGCGTCACCGCCCATCCACGAGAACTTCAAGGTCACCCCCGAGGGCGTGGACCCCTACGACTACCGCGCGTGGAAGTACAACCCCGAGACCGACGGGTACGACTACGACGAAAAACTCGCCAAAGAACTGGCCCCGGCCCACTGAACGACACCAACCACCAAGCAAGAAAGGCACCACGCAAGGCATAAAAGCAGATGAGGACCCCCGAAGCCCAGGGATTGCAATCCGAAGCCCAGGGATTGCAATCCCTGGGCTTCCCCCGGGCTTCCCCTGGGCTTCCCCCGGACTTCCCCCGGGCTTCCCCCCCATCCCCTTCGTGATCTTCGCAGCTTCGTGGTCCAATCCCAATCATCATGAGCGACGCACACCACGACAACCACAACCCGCACCTCGCACACCACTTCGACACGCCGCAGCAGCAGTTCGACACGGCGAAGATGGGCATGTGGGTGTTCCTCGCGACCGAGATCCTGATGTTCGGCGGGCTGTTCTGCGCGTATGCCATCTACCGAGGCAACCACCCCGAGGTCTTCGAGTTCGCACACCAGGCGCTGGACACCAAGTGGGGAGCGATCAACACCGTCGTCCTCCTGCTCTCGTCGTTCACCATGGCCTGGGGCGTGCGGGCGGCGCAGCTCGGGCAGAAAAGCCTGCTGGTCATCCTGCTCGCGCTCACGCTCCTGGGCGGCGTGGGCTTCATGGTCATCAAGACCATCGAGTACGCGGGCAAGTGGAAGCACGTCTCCTACGACTCGCCCGACGCGTGGTACTCCCTGTTCATCGGCGAACGCAACGCCTTCTACCAGAAGGGCGGCACGCTGGTGAACCCCGAGCAGGCCAAGGCCGCGAAAGAATATGTCGGCGGCCACCACGGCTCGGACCACGATGCCGACCACGCGGAAGATCAGCACACGCCCGATGCACCCGACACCGCAGTGCCGACGCTGGTACCCGTGGCCGCGTACGCCATGCCCCCAGCCATTGATAGGGCGACCGCCCGCCCCGCGCCGATCGGGTCGCTGGGCACCGCGCCCGCGTACACCGGCGAGTATGCCGCGCCCGTCCTCGAACGGCAGCTAGGCATCCCCGAGAACCCCGGCCACAGCTACCCGGGCTTCGATGAGCTGCACGCGCAGGACAAGAGCCGTGTCCACATCTTCTTCCAGATCTACTTCCTCATGACCGGGCTCCACGGCATCCACGTGGTCATCGGCATGGGGCTGATCTTCTGGATCATGGTCCGCGCAGCGTTCGGCGCCTTCGGCCCAAGCTACTACACCCCCGTCGATCTGGTCGGGCTCTACTGGCACCTGGTGGACCTGATCTGGATCTTCCTGTTCCCGCTGTTGTATTTGATCCACTGAACGAGCCCGAAGCCCAGGGATTGCAATCCCTGGGCTTCCCCCCGGCCAACCCCCCCCCGGACCCCACCATGACCGACACACACGCCCACACCGCGTATGCCGCCGAGCACCCGCACGACACGCCCCACGACAAGCCGCACGCCGTGCCGTTGTGGTTGTTGGCCGCGGTGCTGCTGGCGCTGCTGTTTCTCACGTTTGTGACCGTCGCGGTGACGTGGGTGGACCTTGGCCCCGCCAACATCTGGGTCGCGCTGGCGATCGCGGTGGTGAAGGCGGCCCTCGTCGGGGCGTTCTTCATGCACCTGTACTGGGATGCTCCGTTCAATGGCTTCGTGCTGCTGGCGTCGTTCGCGTTCCTTGCGGTGTTCATCGGCCTGGCGCTGATCGACTCGCGCGAGTACCGCTCGCTTGAGAACGCGCCACCCCCAGCCGTCCGACCCGCCGCGTCTTGAGCGTTTGTGTATGCAGTGCTCGGGGTGCCATGGTCAAGCGAAGCGCAGGCCATGCACAACGCTGAGGCAGCCGCGTCGCCTGTGCTGCGAAACAGCACCGACATAAAAAAACCGAGGCCGCGGGGCCTCGGTTTTTCATGATCTCTCGGCGGGATGCCGTGCCGTGGTTACTCGGCGAGCTTCTCGGCCGCGTCTTCGAGCTTCTCGGCGCCTTCTTCAGCCTTCTTCTCGGCTGCCTTGTAGGCATCCTTCGTCGCATCTTCGACCTTCTTCGCGCCTTCTTCGACCTTCTTGGCCGCGTCGCTGGGAACAGCGGGCGACTCGGGCTTGTCTTCGCAGCCAACCGCGATACCCAAACCGAACGTGGCCACCAGTACCAACATTGCAAACTGTCGCATGATTGCCTCCAGGCAAAAGGGGGGATGGAGTTTCTACTCACCACGCCCTACCCCGGGCGTGTCTTACATGAACATAGCTTAACACAATATCCACCCAGCGGGCAAAAAAAGCAGCGGGCGTCCTGAATAACCCCGTCAGGCCTCCACCCGCACCCCCGGCCCCTTGAGGTGGACATCCATCTGCGGGAACGGGATGCTGATGTCCGCTGCGTCCAGGTGCTGCTTCACCGCGCGGGTCAGGGCCTCCTTCACGGGCCAAAAATCCTCTTTTCGGCACCACAAACGCACCACCCAGTTCACCGACGAACCGCCCAAATCCACCAGCATCACCTGATAGCCCCGGCCGTCCCCAGCCACCATCTTGTCGCTCAGCGACTCGGCCGCCTTGCAAAGCACCTCCCGCGTCCGGTCCAGGTCAGCCGCGTAAGCGATCCCCACGTTCACATCGACCCGGCGGTGGGGGTTGAACGTGATGTTCTCGATCGTCCCGCCATAGATCTGGCCGTTGGGCACGATGATCCGGCGGTTGTCGAAGGTGTCGAACGTGGTGGTGAACAGCTCGATCTCATTGACCTTGGCGGTGATGCCCGCGGCATTGATGACATCCCCGACCTTGAACGGCCGGAAGATCAGCAGCAGCACCCCCGACGCGAAGTTCGCCAGCGTCCCCGACAACGCCATGCCCACCGCAAACCCCGCCGCCGCGAGGATCGCAGCAAACGCGGTGATATCCACCCCGAACTTGGACAGCGCAAGGATCACACCCAGCACCAGCACCAGGTAATACACCAGCTTCCCGAAGAACCGGCCAAGGGTCTCGTCGATCCTGGCCTTGGTCATCGCGTTGCGGAGCGTGCCCGCGAGCACCTTGCCGATGACCAGCGACGCGACGAGGATGATGATCGCCCACACCATCGGCAGGCCATAGGACTGGAACAACTGGAGCATCGCATCGGTGTCGCCCCGCACCGCGTTGCCCGCCAGCGTGCCGACGTCGTTGAGCGATTCTTCGATGCCGACCTCGGCCGGCGTGGCCGGCGCTACGTCTGCGGGGGCCGCTTCCGGGGGCGGGGGGGTGTCTGCTTGGGCTAGCGTTGGCATGATGGAACGCCACATGTGGATACTTCCTGTGGTTTTTTGTGGTTGCAGAAGCCCAGGGATTGCAATCCCTGGGCTTCCGGGGGGCTTCGGGGGGGATCAATCCTGCTTCTTGAGCAGGTCGCGGATCTCGGTGAGCAGTTGCACATCCGCGGGGGGGACGGCCGGGGCGGCTGCCTCCTGCTCCTTCTGCCGCTCGAAGCGCTTCTTCGCGGTGTTCATGGCCTTGATGACCATGAAGATGGCGAACGCGACGATGATGAAGTCGATCACCACGTTGAGGAACGTGCCGTAGTTGATCGCGACCTCGCCGGTCACCTTGCCCGCGGCGTCGGCTGTGCCTTCCTGGATCACGTACTTGAGGTCGCGGAAGTCCACGCCGCCGGTGATCAGGCCGATCGGCGGCATGACGATGTCGGCCACGAGTGACGAGACGATCTTCCCGAACGCCGCACCGATGATGATGCCCACCGCCATATCAATGACGTTGCCACGCATCGCGAAGTCACGGAATTCCTTGATAAGCCCTAGTGCCATGATCGTTTCCTTGTGGGAGGGGTGTGGAGATGCAACCGGTCGGCCCGGCCGGTGTGTAGAGTTTACCGATGCTTGCCCCGTGCGGGAAGCGCCGTGTCACCGCCGCGTTGCAACCGCTGCGCGGCTCAGCTTCACACCGCCCGCGGTTGCTGCATCGACAGGCAGTGCAGCGCGCCGAGCCCGACGACCAGCCACTCCGCGCGGATCGGCACCACGCGGTAGCCGGGCATCGCATCCTCCAGCACGCGCAGGGCCGGGTCGTCGCTCGCCTGCCCGAACACCGGGACCAGCACCGAGCCGTTGCTGATCAGGAAGTTCGCGTAGCTCGCCGGCACAGGCCCCACGCCCCCGGGCCCGAAGCGGTCGGGCGGGAAGTCGTACATCACCGGCTCGGGCATCGGCAACTCAACCACACGCAGCGCCCGCCCGTCCTGATCCCTCGCCGCACGCAGCGCATCGAGGTTGGCCTGCGTCACCGGGTGGTCGGGGTGGCCAAGCGGGGCGCTGACGATGGCGACGGTGTCGGCCGAGATGAACCGCGCCACGTCGTCGATGTGGCCATCGGTGTCGTCACCCGCGATCCCGCCGGGCAGCCAGACCAGGTGCCGCGTGCCGAGCGCCGCATGGATCTGGGCCTCGATCTGCGCGGGTGTCTGGCCGGGGTTGCGGTTGGCGTTGAGCAGGCATTGGCGTGTGGTCATGACGGTGCCCTTGCCGTTGACCTCGATGGACCCGCCCTCAAGCACCAGGTCGTGCGCGACCACGGGAATGCCGAGCTTCTCCCCGAGGCGCGTGGGCACGACATCATCCAGGTCGCGCGTCTCGTACTTGCCGCCCCAGCCGTTGAAGATGAAGTCGTGGTAGATGAGGCTTGGGCCTTGGGGCTCGGCCTGCGGTGTGGGCACGACGCAGATCGGGCCGAAGTCGCGGATCCACGAGTCGTTGGTCGGGACGCCAAGCCCCTCGGGCGTGCGGACAGGCGTGACCTTGCCAAGCTCGGCCATGAACACCGCGAACTGGTCCGCGGCCTTGTCGAAACAGCCCGGCCAGGTCTCGTGGTTGTGCGGCGGGACCAGCCAGACACAATCCTGCGGCCCCCACTCCGCCGGCATGTAGTACCCATCACTCATCGCGTGCCCGTTCATTGTCGCATCGATTAATTGTGTAGCGCGGGGCGTCCGCCCCCGCGTGTATTGTCCCCCGCGTTTTATACACGCCAACGCGATGATATCACGGTGCGTGGGGGCGCGGGGGAATGGGGGGAACGCGCGGGCGTACGCCCGGCGCTAAACGCGGAGGGGGGCGCTGTCATCGTTGTTGTTGTTTAGCGCGGGGCGTCCGCCCCCGCGTTAAACGGTGGTTACGTGAGCAGCGCGTGGGTTCGCAGCGCGGCCTCGTACACGCAGAACAGCAGCAAAAACACCAGCGCGATGCCGATGGCGGGCCGGCCCTTGCGGAAGAAAACGCTGGCACGCCAGCCCGCGTACACCGACACCAGCGCCAGCATGACCACCGGGAACCAGGGGGACTCGAGCATCAGAGCACCGCGCTTTCATCATCGAGTAGCCGCCGGGTGATCCCGCTGTATGCGTCGATCCGCCGATCGCGGAGGAAAGGCCAGCCGTTGCGCCACGCGTCGATCTTGCTCATGTCCAGCTCGACGACCAGGGCGCACGGCTGATCCTGCGGCGCCTCGGCGATGACGCTGCCACCCGGGTCCGCGACGAACGACCCGCCCCAGAACGTGAGGTCGTCTTCGGCGCCGATGCGGTTGCACGCCGCGACGTACACGCCGTTGGCGATGGCGTGTGACTTCTGGATGGTCTGCCACGCGGCCCGCTGCTGGGCCTTGTCCTCGGGTGTCTCGCCGTGGAACCAGCCGATGGCGGTGGGGTAGAGCAAAAGCTCCGCGCCGCGCAGGGCGGTGAGCCGGGCGGCCTCGGGGTACCACTGGTCCCAGCAGACGAGCATCCCGACCTTGCGGTCGTGGACGGCGTGGGCGTTGAAGCCCAGGTCGCCGGGCGTGAAGTAGAACTTCTCGTAGAAGCGCGGGTCGTCGGGGATGTGCATCTTGCGGTACTTCCCGGTGATCTGTCCCGCGGGGTCGATCATGACCGAGGTGTTGTGGTACACCCCCGGCGCGCGTTTCTCGAAGAGCGAGGCGCTGATCCACACGGCCAGCTCGTTGGCGAGGGCGGCGAGGCGGGCGGTGGTCGGGCCGGGGATCGGCTCGGCAAGGCTGAGGCGCGACTCGTGCTCGACCTGGCAGAAGTAGTGGGACACGAAGAGCTCCTGGGTGACCAGCAGGTTCGCGCCGCGGGCCGCGGCCTCTCGCATGAGTGCCTCGGCGGTGGCGATGTTTTGCGTCGCGGTGGCGTCGGGCGGGCACGCGTGCTGGATCAGGCCAAGCGTCAGGGGTGGGGTGGGTGGCATGTGTGGAATGATAACGACGGGGGCGGTGCGGGACTTCTGATTTGGGACCTCTGATTTCTGATTTTGGGTTTGTGTCTTATGACGTACCCAGCAAACCCGCACGTTTCAGCCGTTTGCCGCATTCAGAAATCACAATTCAGAAATCAGAAATACGCCCTCCGACTCTCGCCTATGATCCGCCCTGCATGACCCGTGGTGTCCCGCCCGTGCCGATGACCCCCGTGCCCGCCCGTGCGCTGCAAGGCAAGCTGGCGGGTCTTTCGCTGCGCAGGCAGGTGTGGGTGCTGGCGGTTTGGCCTTTCATGGAGCTGGTGTTGCAGTCGCTGGTGGGCGTGGTGGACACCGCGATCGCCGGGCGCATCGATGCGC
>JBGTLW010000160.1:0-5342 GCA_041743835.1 Phycisphaeraceae bacterium
ATCAAAGCCGTCACCGGCCGGACCCCCATGCAGCTACGCCGCGAGTAGTACACATCAAGGCTTGGGTGCGGTGGAGAGCGTGAAGGTCGTGCCGACGGCGATGCCATGGGTGGCGCTGAAGTTGCCGTTGCGGATGGCGAAGGTCAGGCCTTCGCGGTGCAGCACCGCCAGCGGCTGGCCGGCGGGCACGTCGGTGTAATCCAGGCCAATCACCAGTGTCAGTGCTGCGTCAGCAAAGGCGACGTGGACGTGGTTGCCGGGCTTGAGGCCGAGCGTGTCGTACTGATCCGGGCGGATGCTCGTGTACACGTTGCCGTGCGTGTCGCTGAGCCCGGTGACGGTGCCCTTGGCGATCATAGTCCCCGCAGGTTGCTCCTCATTAGCGGCACATGCCACGAGCAGGGCGGCGGCAACCAGCAGAACGGGAAGGGCGGTACGCGTCATGAATCTCTCCGAAGGGTTGTATGAACATGAACTGGGCGGTTCAGCGGACCATCGCGAGGAAGATACCCGCAGCCACCGCGGAGCCGATCACGCCGGCGACGTTGGGACCCATCGCGGCCATGAGCGGGTTGACCTTGCCATCGGTGTGGTCCGAGACGAACTGCTGCACCACGCGTGCCGACATGGGCACCGCCGAGACACCCGCCGCCCCGATGCAGGGGTTGATGCGGCGGTCGTGTGGCAGGACAAGATTGAGCAGCTTGGCAAAGAGGATGCCCCCCGCGGTGCTGCCCGCGAAGGCGACCGCTCCGAGCACCATGATGAAGATGGTCTGCAAGCGCAAGAAGCTCGCGCCGTCCATCGTCGCTCCGACGACAAGGCCAAGGAAGATGGTGACGATGTTGATGAGCGGGCCGCCCGCGGTCTTGCCCAGGCGGTCGGTGACGCCGGATTCTCGCAGGAGGTTGCCGAACATGAGCATGCCGATGAGCGGCGCACAGGTGGGGATCGCCAGCGACGCGAGGGTGGCGATCATGATGGGGAAGATGATGATGGCGGCCTTGGACACCGGCCGGCCCTGCTTCATCTGGATGCGGCGCTCGCGGTCGGTGGTGAGGAGGCGGAGGATCGGCGGCTGGATGACCGGGACCAGAGCCATGTAGCTGTACGCGGCGACGGCGACAGCGCCCAGCAGGTGCGGCGCTAGGATGGCGGTTAAGAAGATGGACGTCGGGCCATCCGCGCCGCCGATGATGCCGATGGACGCGGCTTCTTTCGCGGTGAAGCCGAAGATGTAAAACGCGCCCAGCGCCGCGATGAAGATGCCCACCTGCGCAGCCGCACCCAGCAGCAGCGTGATCGGCCGACTCAACAGCGGGCGGAAGTCCGTCAACGCACCGACACCCAGGAAAATCAGCGGCGGCAGCAGCTCGGTCTTGATGCCCATGTTGTAGATCATCTGCATCAACGGCGTGCTGCCGCCCTCGGCCAGGGGGACGTACTCGCTCGACGCGCTGAGGTTCGCCAACGGCAGGTTCGCCAGCATCGCACCGAAACCTATGGGGATCAGCAGCAGTGGCTCGTAATTCTTGCGGACCGCGAGGTAGATGAGCACGCCCGCGACGATGTACATCACCGCGTTCTGCCAGGTGATGCCCGCGAAGCCGGATTCGTAGATGAGTTTCTGCCAGCCGTCCACTTCAGGCTCCCAGCACGAGGATGGGTTTGTCGGACGAGACCTCCGAGCCGATCTCCGCGTGGATCACGATGACCCGGCCCGCGCAAGGCGATTTGACATCGTGCGTGGCTTTCATCGCTTCGACCGCAGCAACCACCTGACCCGCGGCCACCTGATCGCCCACACGCACGTTCACCTTCACCAACTCAACCTTGCCCTCAAACGGCGAGTAAATCGGCGTCTCCCCGGAAGTTGGCGCTGCGCCAGCGTTGCCATCAGCGTTGGTGTTGGTGTTGGCGTTGTTGGCTGGATGCGCTACGACCGCGGCGCCCTGCGGCAGGTCGAGTGTGATGCGGAAGGTGCGGGTGGTTGAGCCTTCGACCACGGTGCAGGTCGTGGTGACCGGGCCGGAGGCAACCGGCTGGGCTGCGGCCGGTGCGGCGGGTTTGCTGGCCTGTGTGTCGGCTGCGGGTGCGGGGGCTGTGGCTGGCGGGGTCTTGACCTTGAGTGGCAGGTTGATGCGTGCCTTGCCGGTGAGCAGCCGGATGCCCTCGTTGAGTTCAAGGTCTTTGCCCGGCACGATGGCGGAGGCGACGAGGAACACGTTCTCATCGGTCACCGGCAGGTTGCGTTGACGCAGCGCCTGCTTCGCGGGGCCGAGGCTGTCGGGCGCTGCATCGAGCGGGTCGCCGGTGAAAGGCTCGAGCGCCAACTGCTCAGCGGCGATGCGCACCACCTGCGGGTCCGGGGCCATGGATGGCCGACCAAAGTAGCCGAGCACGGACCGCCCGTACCCCGGATCGATCTTCTGCCAGCGGCCGTGCAGCACGTTGTTGAACGCCTGGAGCCAATACTGCTGGCTGCCGGGGGTGACGCTGGTCCACGCGCCGCCCGCCTTGACGACCACGGGGAACTCTTCGAGCACATCACCATAGCGGTGGAGGATGCCCGCGCTTTGCATCATGTGGACGTTGGGCCCGATCGCGCCGCCGGGCATGGGGAAGTTCACCACGCGTGCGTCGGCCGCGATGGTCACGGGGTTGAAGCTGTAATCCGCCAAGCCCTCATCCAAGAGCGCCTCGATCTCCGGCAGGCGCGATTGATCGAGGTCGAGCTTGTAGCCCGTGCCCTTGAGCGCGTGCCAGACCGAGCGCGCGTCGGGCTGCACCGTCCCCGAGGCGAGCGGGCGGACGGACAGGTCGATGCCATCGACCCCACCCGCGATCCCAGCCATGTAACACGCCACCGCCATGGAGGCTGTGTCGTGCGTGTGCTGCCAGAGGGGGACGTCCGGCGGGAGGATTTTTTTGAGCCCCTTGGCGGTCTGGTAACAGGTGTGCGGGTCGGTCGTGCCCGAGGCATCCTTCATGCACACCGAATCGATGCGGATGCCCGAGTCGAGCACCCGCTTGATCACATCCACATAAAACTCCGGCGTGTGGACCACATCCGACTCAAAAGGCAGCCCCATCATCGCGACACAGAGCTGGTGGTGCATGCCCGCGTCGATGATCGGCTGGGCGGTCTTGATCAGGTTGTCGGTGTCGTTGAGGAAGTCGAAGTTGCGGTCCCACGTCGTGCCGTGCTTCTGCATCAGCCTGGCCTGGAGGTCCAGCGCCGCGAGGTTCTGCGTGGTGAGCGTGACGCCGGAGACAGACCGCGTGAGGATCTGCAACTCGACATCCGGCCCCACCGCCTCGCGCATCTGGTCCATGCAGTCGAACGGGTCTTCGCCCGCGTAAAAGAACGGGGCCTGGTAGCGAGCACCGCCACCAAACTCGAAGTGGCGGATGCCAGCGTCGGTCGCGGCCTGCATCGCGGGCAGCACATCCTTGACACGCACCTTCCCGCCGAACACGCTCTGCAGCCCGTCGCGGAAAGTGGTGAGCATCACACGGATCGTCTTCTCGGTTTTTGTGTAAATCACCTGGTCCGCTCCGGGGTCGTTTCTTCAATACGGGTGATGCGGGAGCCCGGCAGCAACGCGCCGACCGCGGCGTGCAGAATCCCCACCACGGGGGCATCGGTCCGGGGTGAGGGTGGCGGAAATAACATCGTCAGCAAACACATCGCCAGCCCCAGCAACGAGAGCAGCAACAGCACCGCGACACACGCGATCAGGCACACCAGCCACAGTTCCATCGTCAAGCCTCCGTGTCGCGGGTCCGGTGGTCAATGTCCGGGGGGTTGTCCCGGGGGCTATCCCAGGGGGTTATCCGGGGGTCGTTCCGGGGGTTGTTCCGGGGGGCGGGGTCATAAGTTCCATCCGGCCGTGGCGGATCGGTTCGGGGTGGCCCTCGATCCGAAGCGACAGGTCGGGCAGCAGCTCAAACACCCTGCCCGCCGCGATCGGCCCAGCCGCACCGCCCGCCGACACACGCGTCGGCCAGATGCGCACCGGCTGCCCGATGAACCCAGCCGACGCTCGGTACAGAGCATAGAGATTTACCGCGCCCCCATCCAACATCATCGATACACCACCATCCACGCAGCCCACCATCAGCCGCAGCGCATCGCCTAATCGCCCAGACAAGGCCGGGACAAAATCCGCGAGCGCCGCCGCAGAGGGGACGCCGGGTTGAATCGCGCAAGGCGTTCCTGGCGCTGCGCGGGATCCTGTTCCGAGGGCTGGGGTGGGGGAACTTCCGGGGGTGGGGGCTGGTGCGGGGAAGCTTCCGGGGGCGGGGGCTGTTCCGGGGAGTGTTCCGGGGAGATTTCCGGGGATTGTTCCGGGGGCGGGGCGTGTCGCGAGGTTTAGGCCGATGCCGAACACGACGCGTGTCACGCGATCGCCCTCGACTTGTGTGTGGGTTAAGACGCCCGCGATCTTCTGGCCGTCGATCAGAAGGTCGTTGACCCACTTGATTTCTGGGCGCAGCAGTCCGCTGGACAGCGCCCCGACCGCCTGCACCACCGCGACCGCGGGCAGCATGACCAGCGCCGCTTGCACCGGCGTGGCCGGTGCATCGATGCGGTAGTGAAGCGTGAGGTGCAGATTGCCCGCCAGCGCCGCCCATGGCCGACCACCCTGCCCGTGAAACCCCGTGCCCGAGCAAGCCAGACACACCAGGCCGTCCGGCAAGTCCACCCCCTCATCCAGCGCCCGCACCAGCGCATCAAACTGCGACCCCCGCGCCTCGTGAATCAGCACCCACACCCGATCCCCCGCGCCCGGCCAAACCCCCTCCGCATCCCCACACATCCACCCCGCCCGACCGCCCCCCAACCCCTCCCATACCTGCCCACAAGCATCCAACCAACCCACGCCACCCTCCACCCGCGCCCAATCCCCCGTCGCCAGCCCTACACAACGCATATGCTCGGGATCGTCGGTCAAAAACAGCATTATCAAGCTCGGTTTCTTAGCCCCAAGCGATCTGCGTGCCAGCGCACGACGACTGAACGATTGCGCGCACCAGCAACACGGAGCGTGCCGACTATCCCAACGCCGCATCATAGTGAGTCGCGCTGGCTCTCATCTCCCACGACCCAGCCCAACGCAAGCCCGCGCGTCCGATATCCGCCCAAACCCCGCTTGGGCGCCCGAAAAACCCGCTGATCGCCAGTAAATCCGCTTCTTATACCAATCCCACTTAATCCGCGTGCGTCAGCCACGACGCGTGGGTGATGGATTGAAGGCGTTGGGGGGTCAGTTTGTTCCAGCTCTCTTGGCACGCCGCGTCGATCGCTGCTTCGTTGACCAAGATGCGGTTGCTTAGGT
>JBGTLW010000161.1:0-3273 GCA_041743835.1 Phycisphaeraceae bacterium
CAGCTTCGGCGCGGGCACCGCTTCGAGCCGATCCAGCGCATCCTGAGGCTGGCCGGCCCGGCGCGCGAGCATGGCCCGGTAGTAGATCGCGTCGCCGCGGTTCTCGCCGGAGGCATAGTTGGTGAGATACTCGTCAAACGCCTCGGCCGCGAGCTTGTCTTCCCCACGCTGCACCAGCTTGTAGGCAAAGAGGAACTGCTGGTGGGAAGGGTCCGCGGCCTGCGCGGGGGGCATCGCCACCGCGCAGGCGGTGAGCAGCAGCGCGGCCACGACGCGGCGGGCGAATGAGGGTCGAAACGTCAGCATCATCAGGCCACACACCTACTCAAGCTCCCGGATCGGGCGCACCGTCGCGGCGGAGACTTCTTCCACACCCGCCTGCTGCGCCAGGTCCATCACCTTCACGAACACCCCGACGTTGGACTCCGCATCGCCACGCACCACAACCGAACGCACCTGCGCCTCGGTCACCAGCCGGGCCAACTCACCAGCCAGGTCGTCGATCGCCACTTCACGCTCACCCAGATAGACGCTGTTGTCGGCCTGAATGTTCACGGTGATCTGATCGGTCCGGCTCACGGCCGCGGTGCCGGTGCCCGCCTCGGGGAGCTGGATCGGGATCTGGGCCTCGGCCTCGCGGAACACCGACGCGGTCATGAAGAAGATCAGCAACAGGAACAGCACGTCCACCATCGCGGCCAGGGGCAGCACGGGACGCACGCGTTCACGGGTTTCAGAGGCGAAGCTCATGGGGGTTATCCGGTTTCAGGCGGGCCTAAAGCCAAAGCAACGCTTACTCCGCGTCGCGTTTCACGTGGTCGGCGATGGCGTGGACCGCGGCCTCGGCCTCGGCGAGCGTGCGCGTGGCCCGGCCCTTGATGATCGAGTAGAGCACCAACGCGCCGATCCCCACCACCAGCCCGAACATCGTCGTCGCCATCGCCTGACCCACACCCGAGCTGAGCACCTTCGCGTTCACCGTGCCCGGCTGGCTCTCCAGCAGGAAAAACGCGCGGATCATGCCCAGCACCGTGCCCAGCAGCCCCAGCATCGGAGCCACGTTGCTGACATCCGCGAGGTAGCTGATCCGGTTCCAGATCACGTCCGCACGTCGCCGGCCCTCGGCGTCGATCATGTCCATCACCACGCTGTGATGCTTGTTGGGGTTCTCCACGCAACGCTGCACGATCGACGCGACGAACACCCGGCGGTTGCGGCGGCACAGGTCGGCCGCCTGCTCGTACTTCCGCCCCACCACCAGCTTGGTCAGCTCATCGACAAGGTCCGCCGGCACCATCGCCCGGGCGTTGATGGTCAGCAGGTGGACCAGGAACATCAGCACCGCCAGCACGGACAAGCCCGCGAGGATGCCGTTGATCGTCGGCGAGTACATGAACAGTTGCTGGAGCGTGGGCAGAGCCCCGGTCTGCGGGTCGATGGCGCTGCTGGCGGCGGGCGCCGGGGTCGTGGCCCCCTGACCCAGCGCGACGGCGACGGCTAAGAGCGACAGCCCCGTGGCCAGCAGCCCCACACCAAAGCGGGTGCCTCGTAGAGAGAAAACGCGGCTATTCATGGCAGTCCTTGATCGTGAATGCGTGGCAGGATGGTCAGATGTTAACATGGGGGCATCCGGGGTGGTACCTTTCCCGGCCAAGAGGAGCCCGACGTGGACCCCGCCTTCTACCAGCAACTGACAGACGACGCACTCGCGGACCGCCAGCCGACCCCCGGGGCGTGCATGGCCCTATTGACCGACCCGGCGGTGGAGTTACTCCCGCTGCTCAATAGCGCTTATACGGTGCGTAAGGCCCGTTTTGGCAAGGCGGTGCAGGTCCACATCCTCAACAACGCGCAGAACGGCCGATGCCCCGAGGACTGTAGCTACTGCACGCAGGCCCGGACCAGCGACGCCGATATCGCCGACTACCCCATCAAGACCGACGCCGAGGTTCTGGCCGAGGCCAAGCGGGCCTACGAGGCGGGGGCGCACCGTTACTGCATGGTGTTTGCGGGGCGAGGCCCGAGCACCCAGCGCACGGCCCACCTTGCGGACCTGGTGCGGAAGATCAAGGCCGCGTACCCGCTGGAGGTCTGTGTCTCCGCGGGGCTGCTCGACGACGACAAGGCCGCGACCCTCGCCGAAGCCGGGCTGGATCGGCTGAATCACAACCTCA
Source organism: Phycisphaeraceae bacterium (assembly GCA_041743835.1). GTDB lineage: Bacteria > Planctomycetota > Phycisphaerae > Phycisphaerales > Phycisphaeraceae > JBGTLW01. Next base: position 2,175 of record JBGTLW010000161.1, read on the forward strand.
ACACCTCGCGCGAGCGCTACGGCAGCATCTGCACGACCCACACCTACGACGACCGGCTCAACACCCTGCGCTCTGCCAAGCGTGCGGGGCTGCAGACCTGCTCGGGCCTCATCGCGGGCATGGGCGAGCCACCCGAGGACCTGATCGAGATCGCCTTCGAGCTACGGGAGCTTGGCAGCGAGTCGATCCCCGTGAACTTCCTGTTGCCTTTTGAGGGCAATGTGCTGGACCAGCCCGCCGGCCTGTCGCCGGAGTATTGCCTGCGGGTGTTGTGTCTGTTCCGGTTCACCAACCCGCGCGCGGAGGTCCGCTGTGCCGCGGGCCGCGAGTTCCACCTGCGCTCGCTCGAAGCGATGTGCCTGTACCCCGCCAACTCGCTGTTCCTCGATGGCTATCTCAACGGCCAGGGAGCGGAGCGGCGGCGGACGTATCAGATGATCCGCGACCTGGGCTTTGAGATCGTGTCCGACCACCCGCTCGACGATTTACTCGATGACATCGCGGCCGACACCGACCCGCGGACCCGCGCCAGCCTCACGCTCGATGGCAAACGCCCCGCCCTCAAGACGCTGGCAGAACTCCGCCCCGCCCGCGTGGATGCGTGACACGCATCACACATCCGGCAGCCGTGAATACCGCCAAGGCGCGGGGGGCGCCAAGAATAGCCCTTGTACCTGCTCGCGGCGGGGTGCTGGCGGGTAAGCTAAATTGTCCCGCTCGGGCGGCCTGCCACCGCCAAACCCACGCATCGAACCGAACCAACGACCATGAAAGCCTTCCTCTCCCAACTCGTGGACAACCAGCCGCTGACGCGGGAACAGGCGACCGAGGCCTTCGAGCAGATCATGACCGGGCGCAGCGAGCCGACGCAGACCGCGGCCCTGCTCGCGCTGATCGCCCACCGCGGCGCGACCATCGACGAGATCACCGGGGCCGCACAGGTCATGCGCGACAAGGTCAGCCGGGTCGCTGTCCCCGACGGGCTGATCGCCATCGACACCTGTGGCACGGGGGGCGACCACGCCAGCACGTTCAACATCTCCACCGCCGCCGCGCTCGTCGCCGCCGCAGTCGGTCGGCCACGCGGCGTCTGTGTCGC
>JBGTLW010000162.1:0-8091 GCA_041743835.1 Phycisphaeraceae bacterium
GTGGACCCACTGGATCGCGGCGGTCATCCCCCACGGCACGAATCACTTCGGCGACCACTTGCAGGTGGCTGGGTTTCGGTTGCTGCTCATACTGCTGGTTGCGATGCCATGGAGCCTGTGGATGGTGTTTGCGATCGCCCAGCCGTTTTCCACGTCGTCGGTCGGTTGGCGGTCGCGGTTGTTTATTGGTTGGGCGTGGTTCGTGGCGGTGCTTGGGCTGGTGGTCGTCCTGCCGGGCGCGGGAGAGCCGCACGAGGTGCTGCTGCTGCTACCCGTGACAGCGGTCCTGATCGGGCAGCTTTTCCGCCGACTGGTGGATTTGTCGTCGGAGGGTCGGCACGCCCGTGTCTGGCGCTTTGGTCGCTGGCCCACACTGGGGCTGCTGGTCACCTTGTCGGTGCTGATCCCGCTGGGGCTAGGGCTGGAGGAGCCCTTGATCGATGCCGGTTGGCTGCACGACACGATCGCGTACCCGGTGCATTGGTCCTACCATCTGTGCTTCGGCGTGCTGCTGCTGGGGCTGACGCTGCTGAGCACGCGGTTTGCCCTCAAGCATTACCCCGGCAAGTCGCTGGTATGCTGGTCGATCTGGTCGATCGTGCTTGTGGCCTACCTTGCCATGCCGATCGCGCGCGGGCCACTGATGCGGGCCGCACCCGCGGAACCACCCCCCCGCAGCGTCACCCCCGACCCCCTGGCGTCAATGACCCCACAGCCGCATGCCTGAGCTTTGCATCGTCATCCCCGCGCTCAACGAACAGGACAACGTCGGCCCGCTGGTCGAGCAGGTCGAGAGCGGTATCCGCGCCCAAGGTGTCGATGCACAGCTCATCATCGTGGATGATGGCTCGACCGATGCCACACCCCAGCGGCTTGCCGAACTGTCGGCCCGGCACGCGTGGCTGTTGGTGCTGCGGCGGGAAGCAGCGCGGGGCCAGAGTGCCGCGATGCGGGCGGGCATTGCCGCAGCAGACGCGCCCTACATCGCCACCCTCGATGCCGACCTCCAGAACGACCCGGCCGACCTTGTCGCCATGCTGAGGCGTGTGCGTGATGGCGAGGCCGACCTGGTGCAGGGCGACCGCTCGCGCGCACGTCAGGATGCGCTGGTCCGCAAGATCGGCTCGCTGATCGGGCGTAAGGCCCGGCTGTGGGTGCTCGGCGACAGCGTCCGCGACACCGGCTGCAGCGCCCGGGTCATGCGCGCTGCGTATGCCAAGGCCTTGCCCCTGCAATTCAAGGGCATGCACCGGTTCATCCCAGCGTTTACCCGGCTGATCGGCGGGCGAATTACGGAGATGCCCGTGACCCATCGACCCCGTGTTGCGGGCACATCCAAGTACGGCCTGGGCCTGCTGAGCAGAGGCCCGGCTGGGTTGTACGACCTGATCGCGGTGCGGTGGATGGTCAAGCGGTATCGTGACTGTGCAGTGCAACAGACCCCCGCCCCCGGAACCGACCCCGGAACTAACCCCAGCGCTACTGAGGCCCGGCTATGAAACGCCCCGGCCCGCAATCCATCGTGCTCATCGTGGTCAGCCTGCTGTCGCTGGGCGCGTTGTTTTTTGGCGGATATCGCCTCGGCCAGGCCACACAATCGGTCACCGTGCGCATCCACCCCGCACAGGTCACCAGCGCCCGCATCATTGAGCGGGACCAGATGATTATGTACGAGGTCCGCGATACGGAAGGCAGGTGGTCCACCCTCACGCCGACCGAGTTTGCCGAGGCGGTCTGGCGCGGGCACCAATCGCAGACGCTGGGTCAACGGCTGATGCTGCGGGTGCTCAACATCTCCACCGTGGCGACGGCTGGCTGGGTGCTGCTGGGGCTGGCGGGCCAACTGCTCTTTGCTGGGCGCATGGTCATCCAATGGCTGGCGTCGGAGAAGGCCAGGGCCTCGGTCATCCCGCCCATGTTCTGGTGGCTGGGGCTCATCGGCGGGCTGATGCTGCTGGTCTACTTCGTCTGGCGGAAGGATGTCGTCGGCGTCCTCGGCCAGTTCACCGGCACGTTCATCTACTGCCGCAACCTCTACTTCATCTACGCCCGCAAGTACCGCCAACCACCCATCCTCCCCAAAAACCCCGGCCCCGTATCACCCGCCTGAACCCCTGACCCCGGCCTCCTCCGCTCACCATGCACAACGCCCTGCGCATCCTCGACGCCAACGCCAACCGCGCCCGCGAAGCGCTGCGGGTCATGGAAGATGCCGCACGGTTCCTGCTCAACGATGCGGCCCTGGCGGGCGACCTCAAACGCCTCCGCCACGACCTCGCCGGGGTGTTGGCCACGATGCCCCCGCTCGAACCCCACCGCGACACGCCTCACGATGTCGGCACAACCCTAAGCACCCCCGCGGAGCATACGCGCACAAGTGCCGCGGCCGTGGCAACCGCGGCTGGCAAACGACTCACCGAAGCGCTACGCACGCTGGAGGAATACGCCAAGCTGCTCCCACCCCCCCCGGAACTGCCCCCGGAAGTGCCCCTGGAAGTGCCCCCGGAAATGCCCCCGGAATTGAAACACGGGGACCGAAACACCACGGCTGCGGCATCTACGGCTTTAGAGCAGCTACGCTACCGCGCGTACGAACTGGAGCGCCGACTCCACACCGCGCTTAGGCACACACAGCCACGGCAATGGAAGCTGTGCTTGCTGCTGACGCAGTCCATGTGTACGCATCATCCGTGGACGGGGGTGCTGACGCAGGCGCTGGAGGCGGGGCTGGACTGTGTGCAGGTCCGCGAGAAGGGTATGGAGGCTGGGCCTTTGGTGGAGCATGTCCGGCAGGTGATTGAGCTGGTCGCTGGGCGGGCGACGGTGATCGTGAATGATCGGCCGGACGTTGCCTTCACGGCCGGGGCGCACGGCGTCCACCTCGGGCAGACAGACCTTGCCCCCGACGCGGTCCGCAGGATGTTTGGCGGGCAGTTGATCGTGGGGGTCAGCACGAATCACCTGGCCCAAGCCCGCGCTGCGCTCGCCCTCGGGGCCGACTACCTTGGGCTTGGCCCGATGTACCCCACGACGACGGTGGACAACAAGCCCGACATCGCTGGCCCAGCCTACGCCAGAGCATTTCTGGCAAGCTTCCCGGATACCCCGCACCTGGCGATCGGCGGCATCACGCCGGGGAACGCACCCGCGATCCGGGCAACAGGCATCCGTGGCCTGGCGGTCAGCAGTGCCATCTGCGCTGACGCCGACCCCCGCCAAGCCACCGCCAGCCTCCTCGCGGCTGGAAACCCCGAAACTGCGTGAAACCACGTGCGGTTTCCAGACAATTTATGTCATATGCCCACCAGAAGCTAAATCTTATATAATTCCTCAGGCTCACTTACCCTGCCGATGGTCCCAGCAACCGGAGCACCCGCATGTTCAAACCTGCCATCATTGGTTCAAGCATTGCCTGCATAACAATACTGCTGCTTGCTGCGGCATCCCCCGTTACGGGGGAAACTTCCGGGAGCGCTTCGGGGCAAGCTTCCGGGGGCGGGGGCGGGGGCGGGGGGGCTGTGTTTCAGTATCAGACGACGTACACCTATATGGATAAGGACAAGGAGCGCGAGGTCACCGCGTTTCTCTGGGTTCCTCCCCTAGCCGAGCGTGTGCGTGGGGTCATCATCGCGGGCCAGACGTTGATGGAGCGTGACTTTGTGCAGGATGCGGTGATCCGCGAGGCGTGCGCTGCGGACGGGTTGGCGATCATCTATCTCACCGGCGGGCTGGGGACTCTGGATGTCGAGGCCGTGCTGCCCGCGTTTGCAGCCAAGTCGGGCTACGCGGAGCTCGCGGTTTCGCCTTTGATGTTCGTGGGCCATTCCGCCGGCGGGCCGCAGGCCTACGACAAAGCCAGGCGGTACGCGGACCGCTGCTTCGGGCTGGTGCAGTACCGTGGCGGGGCACCGATCTGGGGCGACAAGCACCTGCCGCCGAGCATCCCCGCGCTGATGATGATCGGGCAGTTCGATGAGTTCGGCGGGCAGATGCGCGACGAGGCGGGCAAGGAATCGTGGGAGGACCCGGTCGGCGCGATGGTTTCCTTCCGCAAGGCCGACACTGGAAACCTGGGCAACGCAGTGGTCGAGCCCGGCGCGGGCCACTTCGCGTGGTCCGACCGCAACGCGGCCTACCTCGCAATGTGGATCACCAAGGCTGCGCAGGCCCGCCTGCCCCAGACACCCCCAGCCGACCCGACACAAGCCCCGACGCTGCAAACCATCGATCCCACGAGCGGGTACCTCACCGACCACAACCTGCGCGACCCGCAGCACGCCCCCGCTGCTTACGCGGATTACACCGGCGACAAGCAGGCCGCGGCCTGGCACGTGGACCAGGCGATGGCGGAGGCCACAGCCGCTTACCACGAGGGGCTGGCTGGCCGGGCCGACCAGTTCCTCAAGTGGAACGACCGCTTCTGGGTCGATGCGGGGGCGCGGTATTTCTTCATGGGCATGACGTGGGTGGATGATGGGCAGACGTTTGCGGTCCACCCCGCGTACCGCGACACGTACCCGGCGACGGACCCCGCGGGTGGGCCACGCTGGACACAGGCGGGCGAGCCGGTCGGCAACAGCGGCACACCGATCAAGGTCAAGAAAGTCTCCGGCCCCATCCGGCCTGTCGGCGAGCACAAGTTCCGCATGACGTTCGACAACCTCAACCCCGCCGGCTCACAGGACCGGGTCACGTTCATGGCATACAGCGAGGGCGATGACAAGCACCGCTACACCGAGCACGTCGGCATGATGCCGCGCGGCTTCAAGGGGCTGGACCGGGGCAAGGGACAGACCCTCTCCTTCCCGCAGCTTGACGATATCAAAGTGGGTTCGCAGCCCGTCGAGCTAAAGGCCACGAGCGACGCGGGGCTTAAGGTCGAGTACTACGTCGCCGTCGGCCCGGCGGCGGTCGTGGATGGCAAACTCATCATCAAGGACCTGCCCGCCCGCGCGACCTACCCGATCCAGGTCAAAGTCGTCGCCCACCAGTTCGGCAGCGGCGTCGAGCCCCAAGTCAAAACCGCCACCCCCGTAAGCCAGACGCTGCATATCCAGAAGGAGTAATGCGGGGGAGCAAGCCTGTAGGCCTGCCCTCAACAGAGCCGTCGCGTCCCCGCGACGGTGCGAGCAAAGCTCGCTCATGTGCCGCCCTTGGCGGCCCCGCCTCGGGGACGAGGCGGCTCTGACAACGCTCTTCTACGGGTGAGCAAGCCGATTGCCATCACGTCGTGAGCCGGCGCACGGGGTCTGTGGGGGCGGGGGTGTGGTTGCTTAGGATGACGCGGCAGGTGCGGGCGATGCTCGCGCTGTCCAGGCCGGCCGCGGCAAGTTGCTTGCTCCGGCTGTCCTGATAGACCCACTGCCGCGGGTGGCCCAGCCGATGCACGCCCTGCGTCGGCAAACCCGCATCGCTGGCCGCAGCAAGCACGTTCGCGCCGAACCCGCCCACCAGCGCGTGGTCTTCGATGGTCAGAATCTTCGTGCCCGCCCCGATCAGCGACGCGACCAACTGGCTATCCACGGGCATCGCGAAGCGCGCGTCGTACAGGTCGATGTCGTAGCCCTGCTGGTGCAGCTCGCGCATGGCTTCCGCGGCGTGGTACACCATCGTCCCGTACGCGAGGATCGCCAGCTTCTGGCCATTGGTCACCGGCGAGCGCATCATCAGGTTGGCTTTGCCGAGTACGAACGGCGGGACGTTGTCGCCGTCCTGCAGCGGCCGCTGGGCCACGTTGTCGCGCGGGTAACGGATCACGCTGCACGCGTCGTCGTATTGCTGCATAAACGCCAGGCCCGCGCGCAGCGTCGGCTCATCGCACGCGGCCAGTTGCACCACGCCGGGCAGCGGGCTGAACATCGCGATGTCCATGAAGCCGTGGTGCACCGCGCCGTCCCCGCCGACGTACCCCGCGCGGTCCAGACACAGCCGGACGGCGTGGCCCTGCAACGCGACCTCCTGAAACACCTGGTCCAGCGCACGCTGGGCGAAGGTGGAATACACGGCGAAGAAGGGCTTGATGCCGATGGCGGGCGGACGCCCGCCGCTAAACGTTTTTCCCGCCTTGACCATGCCGGCGCACATGTCCATCGCGTGCGATTCGCAGATGCCGGTGTCGATCACACGCTCGGGGTGGGCCTTGGCGACGCGGGAGAGCCCCGTGCCGTCGGGCATCGCCGCCGTCACCGCGACGATGGCCTCGTCGCCGTTCATCATCTCGATCATCGCGTCCGCGTACGCAGCGGTGAACGACCTGCCCTCGGAACGCACCTCCACCCGGCAGCCCTCCACCGTGAACGGCTTGGGCGAGTGGAACGTGGTCGAATCACCCTCGGAGAACTCAAAGCCCTTGCCCTTGATCGTCTTGGCGTGCAGCAGCACGGGGCGGTCGATCTGCCGGACCTCTTCCAGCATCGCGATCAGCGCGGGCAGGTCGTGGCCATCCACCGGCCCGACACAGACCAGCCCGAAGTGCTCGAAAAGGTGCTCGGAGGCGATCATCGCCTTGAGCGCTTCAGACCCGCGGTGGTAAAGCTCTTCCAGGTACGACCCGCCGGGCAAGCGGTCCAGGACGCTGCGGCCGCGCTTCTTGATGTCGTGATAAGCGCCCGAGAGCCGGACGCGGTCGAAGTACGACGCCATCGCGCCCTGCGGGTGGCCGATGGACATCCCGTTGTCGTTGAGGACCACGAGGAACTGGCGTTTAAGCGTGCCGGCGTTGTTGATGCCCTCGAGCGCGACGCCGTTGACGATGGATGAGTCGCCGATGAGCGAGACGACGTTGCGGTCGGACTTGCCTTCGCCCCCGGCGAGCTTGTCGTCGCCGCGCGCAAGGCCCACGGCCGTGCTGATGGCTGTGCCCGCGTGGCCGACGGAGAACAGGTCGTAGTCGCTCTCGCGTGGCTCGGGGAACCCGGCCATGCCTTTGGCGGCGCGCAACGCGGCGAGCAGGGGGAGTCGGCCGGTGAGCAGCTTGTGCGGGTAGCACTGGTGCCCGACATCGAAGAGCAGGCGGTCGTATGAGAAATCGAAGACGTAGTGCAGGGCGATGGTGAGTTCGACGACGCCGAGGTTCGGCGCCAGGTGGCCGCCGGTGCGCGCGACCTGATCGCAGATGGCGTGACGGATATCGTGCGCCAGCTCGGGCAGGCGCTCGGGGGGCAGGGCCTTGAGGTCGGCCGGGCCAGCGATGGATTCGAGGATCGGGTATGCCATGCTGCGGTTCACTTCCCCGAACTCGCGTGGGACGGGGTTATCGGTCTTGGGTGCGTGGTCTGGACGTGGCAGAAGGTATTCTAGGCGATCCCAGCGGTCCAGAGGTCGCCAAATGGGGGATTGAGCAGGCAATCCTTGTGATTACATCGGTTGATACGGCCCGCGGCGCTAATTGGTGCGGACGGCGAGATAGTCGCATAGCTGCCCCAGGGGTCCAGCCGCGTCACCCAGCGGGCGGAGCGCCTCGTGCGCCAGCCCCCGCAGCCGGGCCACCTCCTGCCGGGTCTTGTCCAGCCCCAGCAGCGACGGGTAAGTCAGCTTGCCCTGAGCCTCATCCTTGCCGGCGGTCTTGCCAAGCTCCTGCGAGGACTGGGTCACATCCAGCAGGTCATCCACGACCTGGAACATCAGCCCGATGGCGTCGGCATAGGCGGTGATCGCTGCGAGCTGCGCCTCATCCGCACCGCCACACATCGCGCCCATCCGGCAGGACGCACGGAGCAGCGCCCCGGTCTTGTTGCGGTGCGTCTGCTCCAGACGCTCGAGCGGCGGGAGCTGCGGCTCATCGGCGTCCGGCAGCGTGTCGTACACCTGCCCCGCGATCATCGCGTTGCACCCCAGCGTCAGCTCCCGCACCAGACCCGCCGCAAGCACCGGGTCGGCCACGCGCGTCACCAGCAACTCGAACGACAGGCTCGTGAGCGCATCACCCGCGAGGATGGCCATGGCCTCGTTGGTGTGGATGTGCAGCGTCGGTCGGCCGCGACGCATGGCATCGTCATCCATCGCGGGCAGGTCGTCGTGGATCAGCGAGAACGTGTGGATCATCTCCACGGCCGCGGCCGCGGGCATCGCCTCCGCCTCGCACCCGCCCAC
>JBGTLW010000163.1:0-4129 GCA_041743835.1 Phycisphaeraceae bacterium
GGATGAGGCCGATGAGATTGCCTTTGAGTGCGAGCCGGGCACGCTCAACGCGAAGAAGGTGCAGCGGATCGCGGACCTTGGCGTGACCCGGCTGTCACTGGGCATCGAAAACTTCGACGACCAGGTGCTCGAACTCAACAACCGCGCCCACCGCAGCCGTCAGGTGTACGACGCCTACCAATGGGCACTCGACGCCAAGCTGCCGCAGATCAACATCGATCTCATCGCGGGGATGCTCGGCGAAACCGAGGACAACTGGCACAAAAACATCGAGACCACCCTCGAACTCAAGCCCGATGCGGTGACGATTTATCAGATGGAGATCCCGTACAACACGACGATCTACAAGCAGATGCAGGCCGAGGGCAAGCTCGAAGCCCCCGTCGCGGACTGGGCGACCAAGCGGCGGTGGGTGAAGGAAGCGTTCGCGGCACTGGAGTCCGAGGGGTACACCGTCACCAGCGCTTACACCGCTGTGCGCGATGGCAGCGCGATCAAGTTCCTCTACCGCGACGACCTGTGGAACGGCGCGGACATGCTCGCGGTGGGTGTTTCTTCGTTCGGCCACTTGGCGTCGGGTTCGGGCGGACTGACGCCGGATGAGCCGGGGGGCGGCGGCATCCACTATCAGAACCAAGCGGACATCGCGCCTTATGTCAGCGCGGTGCAGGCTGGGGAATCACCGATCTTCCGCGCATTACCGATCACGCAAGATGAGGCGCTGATCCGGCAGTGGGTGCTGCAACTGAAGCTGGGCCGGGTATCACGGCTGCCGTTCATCGAGCGTTTCGGCGTCGATCCGTTTGAACGCTGGGCCGACATCCTCACGCAATACCAGGAGAAGGGGTACCTGACGATCGCTGGCGACGCGTTGACGATCGACCGCGATGCGCTCTTGCAGATCGACCGGCTGCTCCACGCGTTCTTCCTCCCCGAGCATCGGGCGCTGCGTTATGCCTGATACACCCACCGAATCCGCCGACCTGTTGTTCCCGCTCTCGACCTTTGAGGGTATCCAGCACCAGGGCACGACCAGAGCGACGGTGATCCCCGCGGAGCAACTGCCCCAGCCCTACCGCAAGTTGCTGGTCCACGAGCGAGACATGACCGGGACGCTCGAAGCACACTTTGATGAGCCGATGGTGCTGCACGTGCTCAAGAAGCGGATTGACGGCGGCATCCTGTTCCGCCAGGTGCTGCTGCGCGGCGTAAACAGCGGGCGCACGGCCGAGTTCGGCGCGATCCGCATCGAGTTGGAGTGCTTCGACCCCGAAGCGAGGAAGCTGATCGAAGCCTGCCATCAACCCCTTGGCGGGATTCTGCGCGAGCGGGCGATCGCTTACACCAGCGCCCCCAGCGCGTTCTTGCAAGTCGAGGCGGACCGCTTTGTGCGTGAAGCCCTGGGCGCTGGACACAATACGCCGCTATTTGGCCGCAAGAACACCCTGACCACCGCGGATGGCCGAGCGATGGCGCAGATCATCGAGGTGCTCCCGCCCCTCCCGCCGGGGTAAGACGGCAGCGGTTGACGTGCCTAAAATCGCCAGTCCAAACAGCGGGGCAAGCGCGAGACCAAGCACGGCATGGGCCCGACAACCTTTATGAGTACCGCATCGATGAACCATCACCCTGCACACGTCATCGTCATTGGCGGCGGACCGGCCGGGGCCACCACCGCGGGCATCCTCGCGCTCCATGGCCACGCGGTCACCGTCCTGGAACGCGACACATTCCCGCGGTATCACGTCGGCGAGTCACTGCTGCCGTTCTGCTACCACACGCTAAAGCGGCTGGACATGGTCGATCGGCTCAACGCGTCGCCGTTCATCCAGAAGCACAGCGTGCAGTTCGCCTCGATGGATGGCAAGATGAGCCAGCCGTTCTACTTCACAGACCACCTGGATGGCCACCCGGCCGGGCAGACCTGGCAGGTCGAGCGCGCGGTGTTCGACCGCATGATGCTGGACCGGGCCCGCGAGCTCGGCGCCACGGTGCGCATCGGCGTGTCGGCCAAGCAGCTCGTACAGGATGCCGATGGGCGGGTCACCGGTGTGGAGATCGAAAACGAGCAGGGCGAGCGCGAAACGCTTCACTCGCCGCTGACCATCGACTGCACCGGGCGGGATGGCTTTACGATCAACCGCATGGGCTGGCGCGAGCGCGACCCGCAGCTCTCAAAAATCTCGCTATGGACCTACTACCGCGGGGGCAAGCGCGGCGTCGGCCGGGATGAAGGGGCCACCACCGTCGCCTACATCCCTCAAAAGGGGTGGTTCTGGCACATCCCCCTGCACAACGACCGCATCAGCCTCGGCATCGTCGGCGAGCGCGACTACCTCTACCGCGATGGCAAAGACCTGCACGCCATCTTTGAGCGCGAGATCCAGTCCAACGCGTGGGTCGCAGATGTCATGGCCGACGCGACACGCTACGGCGACATCTGGGTCACCGGCGATTACTCCTACCGCTCCCGGTACTGCTCGACAGACGGGCTGGTCTTGGCCGGTGATGCGTTCGCGTTCCTGGACCCGGTGTTTTCATCCGGCGTGTTCCTCGCATTGAAGTCCGGCGAGATGGTCGCGGATGCCGCGCACGCTGCGCTCACGCGTGGGGATGTCTCGGCCGAGGCGTTCACCACCTATGCCGACGACCTGTGCAACGGCATCGAGGCCATGCGCAAGCTTGTGTATGCCTTCTACGAGGAGGACTTCAACTTCGGCAAGCTGCTCAAGAAACACCCGCACCTCCGCGGCGACCTGACGGATTGCCTCATCGGCCACCTATTCAAGGACTTCGACCCGCTGTTCAAAGCTGTGGCCGAGTTCGTGGATGTCCCCGCCCCGCTGGCTCATGGACGACCAATGCCCCGCGCCACGGCCGTCGCGCGCTGACAAGCCCCGACGACACTCAGAAACCGGTGAGTTCGTGTTCCGTGGTTCACCATCATGCGAATCGTTCTTCTCACCCCCGGCACAGGCAACTTCCACTGCGGCTCGTGCCTGCATGATGAGGCGCTGGTCAAAGCGCTCCGACGCGCGGGACATCAGGCCTCAATCGTGGGGCTTTACCTCCCGCTGGTGCTGGAAGACCCGCTCGACACCGACCCCGCGACCGGCGTGCAGTTGGGCGGCATCAACCTCTACCTCCAGCACAAGTCGGCGATCTTCCGCCGAATGCCCGGCTACATCACCCGGCTTCTTGACAAGCCCGCACTGCTCCGAAGAGCGGCAAACCGCGCGGACATGACCAGCGCCCGCGAGCTTGGACGCATGACCGTGGAGATGCTCCGTGGGGAGCATGGCAAGACCGCGAGGGAGTTGCACCGTCTGCTGGATTTCCTGCGGGCCTCGCCGCCGCCGGATGTGGTGCTGCTGAACAACGCGCTGCTGCTGAGCCTTGCCGGTCCGATTCGGCAGGCGCTGGGCTGCGCGGTGGCGTGTACGCTCCAGGGTGAGGATACATTTGTCGATAGCCTGCCCGAGCCGTGGCGTGATGAGGCGTGGGCGATGATGAGCACGGCTGCGGAGGCTGCCGACCTGTTCCTGCCTGTCAGCGCTTATCACGCGGGCATCATGCGTGACCGGCTCAGTCTGCCCGCGACAAAGATACGCGTGGTGCGCAACGGCATCGATGTCGATCACCTGATCCCGGAGGCATCCACTGACCACGTACCTGCGGCCGCAGATGGACCGGTCATCGGTTACCTCGCCCGGCTGATCCCCGGCAAGGGCGTGGTCACGCTGATCCAAGCGTTTCACACGCTCGCAGTCAGACCCGAGTTTGCCACGGCCCGGTTGCTGCTGGTCGGCACCGCTTCGCCACGCGACCTGCTGCGGGTGAGCGACCACCTCCGAGCCTTGCCCGAACCGATCCGTCAGCGCGTCACCGTCGCACCCAATGTCACACGCGATGAGAAGGTGCGGCTGCTGGGGCAGATGAGCCTGCTCAGCGTGCCCGCGATGTATGGCGAGTCGTTCGGGCTGTATCTGCTGGAGGCGGGGGCGATGGGGGTGCCGGTGGTGCAGCCGCGTCACGCGGCATTCCCCGAAGTGATCGGGGCGACCGGCGGCGGTATCCTGTACGACGCACCGCCCGACGAGGCCGGCCACGCGGCCGCGTTGGCCGAGGC
>JBGTLW010000164.1:0-11618 GCA_041743835.1 Phycisphaeraceae bacterium
GGCGAGGCGCTGCTGGCCAGCCTGTTCCTTGTGGATGGGCCGCAGGACCTGGTGCTTGGCTACGGGCTGACTTCGGCCAATGACTACTTCCGTGGCAAAGTGACGTACCTAGGCCAGGCGGTGGACCCCGATCCCTTGCCAATAGACCCTGGCGGGCCCGTGAACCCAGGGGATCCGAGTGTGATCCCGACGCCCGCCGCTGCGGTCAGCGGTCTGGTGTTGCTGGCGATTGTGGTTATGCGTCGTCGTGAAACGGTGTGGGCACACGCGGGGGGAGCGCGGGCGGACGCCCGCGGCTAAACGGGGGCATCATGGGGTGCGGCGGGGGCGACCCGGTTAGGGTTGCTCGACCCAGACGGCGTTGAAGGCACCTACGCCGCTGCCGCCGGCGGCGCCGGGGGGCAGGTCGTTGTAGAGGTTCTCCACCTGCCCCGCGTCCAGCCCACGGTCGTACACCGCGACACGGTTAAGTGTGCCCAGCCAGTTGCGTGAGCCGTCGGCCTCAGCGCCGAAGAACAGCTTGAAGCTGCTGTCCCAGTCCAGCGTGCCCGTGCGGGCGACGGTCTGCACCAGGTTGCCATCGCGGTAGAGCGTGACGTTGGTGCCGTCGTAGCTGAGGACCAGGTGATGCGGCGCGAGGGTCAGCCCGCCCGGCGACTCGATGTCCGGCGTGCCGTTGTGCCCGGTGTCGCTGGTGCGGACGCGTGCATGGAACTCGGTGTTGTGCTGCCCGAGCATGAAGCTGCGCGAGTCCAGCGAGGCGGCGTAGGAGACGATGCGCGCGGGCCCGGTCTGCCCGAGGCTGGCGGGGGTGACGCGAAGCTCGAGCGCCATCTGATCGGTGGCGGTCAGCGCGGTGTGGAGCTTGGTGGCTGGGGCATCGGAGATGACGGAGGTGGGTGCGGTGATGGTCAGCCCGCCGCCGTCGATCCACGCGATCGCGGCGGTGTCCTGCACGGTCATGTTCAAGGGATCGCCGAAGCCGCTGGTGTCCTCGACGATGTAGCCGGGGAACGACGACGGCCCGGGGTCGCTTCCGCCTGCCAGATTCTGCACCTGATTGAGGTCCAGCGCCTGGTCGTAGATGCGGACATCATCGATCCGACCTTTGAAGAAATCGCTAACCGGCGTGGGTAGGCCGACGCTGCTGTGCCGGGCGTCGGCGCCGAGGACGATCGGCTCGAAGTTGCCGGCCCCGCCGGAGGTCGCGCCGGTGCCGCCGATGTAGTTGTACGGGTCGCCGATCTCAGTGCCGTCCAGATACAGCCGCATCTTGTTGGGCCCCCACGTGAAGACCATGTGGTGCCACGTGTTGCTCTCGATGGCGGCGGCGGCGGTGAGGGGCCATGTCTCGCTGGTGCTTTGCAGCCGGGTCTTGACCTGCCCGGCCTCGATGATGACGGTGAGGTGGCCGCCGGTGCCCAGGTTCAGGTGGTCTTTGGAGAAGATCGACTGGTTCTTGAATTTGTCTTCTGTGCGGAACCACAGCGACAGCGAGCCGGCGTCGAGCAGGTAGTCATCGTGGTGGGGTATGACCGCGTAGTCGTCGCTGCCATCGAATCGGACGGAGGTGCCGCTGCTGGCGATCGCCCCGCCCTGGCCTAGCGTGCCGCCGACGGTGTAGGTTCCGTCATTGCCCCGGGCCGAGTCCACCAGCGGCGGCTTGATGCCGGTGACGCTGGGCAGGTCCGTGTCCACATGGATCTTGGCGTTGTTGTCCAGCGTGACCACACCGTGGGCGGTCATGCTGCCGAAGAGTTCGCCGTTGTTCTTCAACTCCACCTCGCCCTCGGTCTCGACGCGGGCCGCGACCTTCGCGTTATTGTCGATCGTGAGCTTCTTGTTATCCAGGATCAGCAGGCGGAAATCCCCGGCCCGAGTGGAGTCGTTGTTGACCTTCGCGTTGTTCTTGAACTCCACCTTGTCATTGACGTACACCATCAGCGTAGCGCCGGGGTTGAGGATGACCTCCGCGTTGTTGTCCACGGTGAACTCTTCTTCACAGAGGATTCGCACGTGGCCGCTGATGTAGAGCTTGCCGTTGTTCTTGAGCTCCAGCTTGTCGAAGTGGCGGTCGCTGTTGAAGGTCTGGGTGTTGTTGATGCTGTAGTCGCCCTCGTTGGCGGGCATCCCCACGGGCCAGGTGATGGAGCTGGGCACGGGCATCGCTGCGCTGAGCGCAGTCTTTGTGCCGGTGAGCGTGGCGTTGTTCCCGACGTTGACGACGTTCGTCGGGTTGCTGCCGACGCCGGTGTAAACACTGCCATGGATCTGGCTGTTGTTAGCCAGCTTGATGCGGTTGTTGCCGGTGTGGTTGGTGGCGACGGTGGCCTCGGCGGTGACGTTGCCACCGCCATACTCCCCCGCGGCCGAGTCGTAGCTGTCGATCCTTGCGTTGTTCTTCAGCTCGACTGTGTTGTTGGACGCGACCCCGCCGCCCCCGCTGGTGGTCTCGTCAAGCCGCCAGTGCCCGACCAGTGTGGGCACGATCTTGATCTCATTGAACTCATACAGCGCGAGCAACTGCGGCACGACGCCCTCGGCTTCCTCCTCGGCCGCAGCGGCCCCGTCATGGGTGAAAGCCTCGGCGGGGATGATCTGCTTACCCACGCCCGGGCCTTGCCACCGCACCTGCACGCCTGCTCCGCCGGTGCGCTCGAAGAAGTGAACGACGAAGCTGTGCGTCCCCGCTGTAAGTGTGATGGAACCGGAGCGCTCCTGCATGCTGTGCAGCCCGTCGTTGTTTACGACGCGTGTGCCGTTGATCCAAAGGTCGGAGCCGTCGTCGCTGGTGGTGTAGAACGTCCAGTTCCCGCCCGAGGGCACGGTGACGTAGCCGGTGTAGCGCACGCCGAAATAATCGCTTGGCCCGCCGTTGTAGAAGCTGCCGTTGGTGCTGCTGCGGTTGATGTTCGCAACGACTTCCGTGTACTCGGGGGTTCGGCCCCAGTCGATCTTGTCGATGCTGTTGAGGTTGTCGATGGGGTAGGTGTCGTACCACGCGCTGTGGTAGTGCTGCGCCAACAGCCCGGCGACGGGGCCGGTCTGCACGCCCGGCGTGATCCGCGCCATGACCCGATGGGTCACACCCTTGAAGGTGCCGACGACGGTGACGGTGACGGGGTCGGTGGTGTTGTTGGTCAGGTCGCCGTCATCATCTTCAAACATGATGCGGAAGCTGCCCCCGCCGAAGTCCTGGCTGGCAAGCCAGACGCCATCGACCTGCTGTGTCCGCCAGTCTTCGCTGTTGCGGATGTACTCGATCGCGGCGGTGAGGCCCGATTCCGCGACGAGCCTGGCCGAGGCGTGGTGCGCGATGTTCTGCCCGATGGCCGCGGTCGGCCCCTGGCTGCTGAGGAAAGTCACGGCGAGGATGGTCGCCATGGTCATGGCGATCAGAACCATCACCAGCGCCATCCCGCGTCGCGGGGTTTGGCGGGGGAGGTGTAGGCGGGGGGTTGTTGTCATGGCGATTCAATCCAATTGGTTTTGAGTATGGTGGCGACGCCCAGCCCCGGCGCCAGGCCGTTGAACACATTGCTGGCCTGCCTGTCGTTGAATGCGCGGTCGTAGATGGCGACGCGCTGCAGGGTGCCTAGCCACGGCTGGCTGCCGCCGGCTTCGGACGCCAGCGTGAGCGCCGCCGCCGCGTCCCACCCGGTCAGTGCGCCGGTGAGTGGCGCGGTCTTTGCCACGGAGCCTTGGCGGTAGAAGGTGAGTTGCGTGCCGTCGTAGGACACGATCAGGTGCTCCACAGCCTCCGCATTGAGCACCGGGTCCGAGTCGATCGCGCTGCTGCCAGCCGCCCCGGTTTCCACTGTGCGCAGGCGGGTGGTGAAGCGGTCGCCGGATTGGCCGACCATGAAGTTGCGGTTGCTGCCGCTGTGCGACATGGTCACGATGCGGGCCGGGCCGGATTGCGTGATATTGGCTGGGATGTACTTGATTTCCACGCTGAACTGGTTGGTTTCGCCCACGGCTTCGGCGATCTTGGTGGCGGGGTTGCGTGAGGCAATGGATTGCGGCTTGTCGATGCGGAGCCCCGCGCCGGGCAGCCACGTCACCGCCGAGGTCGCGGGGATCGCCAGGTCGAGTGCCGCCCCGAAACTTGCGGTGTCGGGCACGGTCGATGCCGCGAGTGTCGAGTTGCCAAGCGGGTTGCCCGCGATGAGTTTCACGATCTGCGGGGTATCCAAGGCATAGCTGTAGATGCGTACGTCATCGAGTCGGCCGGCGAACGGCTGGTAGGTGGCGAGCGAGCCCGCGGGCGCCGATTCGTTGTTGATGCCTAGGCCGATGCGTTCGTAGTTGCCTTTGCCGCCGGAGGTCTTGCTCATGCCGCCGACGTAATCGTTGGTTGCGACCTGTGTGCCGTCGATGTGCAGGGTCATGCCGTTTGGCCCGAACGCCATCGCGACGTGGTACCAGCGTGCCGAGAGGATCGGTCCGGAGTTCAGGTCGTGGTTGGCGGTGGTGCTGGAGAGGCGGGCGAGGACGCGTCCGCCGGTCAGGCGGATGTTGAGGTGTCCGCCGGTGCCGTACCCGCTGGCGTCCTTGGAGAACAGGCCCTGGTCCTTGCCCGCGTCGTCTGCTCGGAACCAGAACGCGATTGTCCCGCTGTCGAGCAGGTAGTCGTCGTGGTGGGGGATATCGACGTGGCCGGTGCTGCCATTGAGGCGGATGGAGTTGCCGGTGTGGGCCGCGGCTCCGGGTTGTTGCGCGGTGAGGCCGCCGCGTAGTTGTCCCATGTTGGTCGCCATCTCATCGACCGCGGGCGGGTCATCGATGCCGATGCTCGGCAGGCTGACATCGAGGTGGACCCGTGCCCGGTCATCGATGTAGATGTCGTCGCGGGCCGTCGCCGAGCCGAAGAACTCTGCATCGCCGCGCACATAGAGCGTGCGGTCGGTGTGTAGCACGGCACTGACATTTGCGTTGCCCTGGATCACTGCGTCGTAGGACGTGCTGGTCCCGATGATGGACAGCTTGGCGGGCCTTGACGTATCGGCGTTGAGGAGGCTTGTGTCTGTGGCGGTGAACGCCCGGCCGGTGTAGATCGTGAGGCTTGACCCGTCGGGTATGACGATGCGGGCATTGCCATTGGCTGTGAACGCACGCGTGCAATAGATCACGCGATGGCCGGACACGGTGATGACCGCGTTGTTGTTGAGCGTGAGATTTTGATAGGTGCGATTGCTGTCGAGGGTGATGGCTGTGGCGATGGTCTGGTCGCCGAGGCTTGGGGGCATGCCCGTGGGCGCAACGCCGTCGGGGATGGGGACGCTCTTGGTCAGCGCGAGCCGTTGGCCGTTGATGGTGCCCAGGTGCCCGCTGATGACCTGGCTCGGGTTGCCACCCACACCGCAGTAGGCATTGCCGTAGAGGCTCGCGCTGGTGTCCAGTGCGAAGTCGCCCGACGTGGTGGAGTTGGTCGAGGCCAAGGCATTGCTCCCGGCTGTGGCGATGTCGTATGGCCCCTTGCTGCCGAAGTAGCTGTCGATGCGGGCGGTCTTGTGCACCCTGAAATCATCAGCAGCCGCGATGCCACCGCCTGCGGTGCCCGCGTCGTTCAGGGCCCAGTGCCCGACGAGCGCGGGCGCGGGCTTGACTTCCTCGAAGGAGTACGCTGCGATCAGCCGCGGGGCCTTGCCGCTGGCCTCGCCCTCACGGTAGAGCACGCGGAGCTCGGCGGCACTGACGGCATAGTTGTAGAACCGCACATCGTCGATCTTGCCATCGAATCGGTCATACCCCGCTGCGCCGGATCGGCCACCGATGAAGAGCGGGCGCGTGTCCGTGCCCAGCGTCGCGGTGTGGCTGACCCCGTTGCCATTGTCGGGTTGGCCGTTGAGGTAGATGCGCACGGTGCTTCCGTCCCATGTGCCCGCGATGTGCGACCAGGTGTTCAGCGGCAGGGTGGTGTTCCCCATCACGCCGTAGTCGTCGTAGGTGTCCAGGAAGAGGGTCGCTTTGCCGTCCTTGACCGCGAACTGCCAGTTGTTGGGGTTGCCCTCGCCCTTGCGGAGGACGACGTTGACATTGGACCCCGAGCCGAAGCTTTCGGGTCGGACCCACGCGGTGATGGTGAGCGCTCGGGTGACCTGGAAGTCGCTGTGGTTGAGGATGTTGATGTAGTCGTCGTGGCCATCGAAGTCCACCGCCCCGATGACCTGGCCAAGCGACCAGACCGCGCCGCCGAGCACATCGCCGTGGTGCTCGCCGCGTGAATCTCTGGCGACGGTGCCGCTGGTCTCATCGAGCATCCAGTGCGCCAGCGCCGGCGGGCCTTGCGGTGGTGAGGCCGCCCACACCAGCGATCGCTTGAGGATCGTCAGGCCGTCGGTATTGAGGTTGCCAAACGGCATGTCCGCCGAGTTGCCCCACGGTAACCAGACCCGCCTGCCCACGGCCGTGCTGCCATCGGACAGGGCACCGCCCGCATCAACAACCACCAGCGCATCGTGGCCGCCGACCGACGTGCGGATGAGCGTGCGGACGCCCGACTTGATCGGCGCGGTGATCCGCACGATGTCGTCTGACTCGGTGAAGATATCCAGGGGCCCGTTGAGGAACGGCTCGGTGATGTAGTGCGCGGTGTCGCTCACCGTCACGCCCACGCCCGTGGTGTGGCTGGGGACCGCGGTGGAGAGCTTGAGTGATTGCCATTGCTTGGGGTTCGCCACCACCACACCGATTGGTGAATTGAGCAGCTTCTCCCGCAGGCTGCTGTACGTCGCGGTGGGGGAGACCCAGACGACATCATTGAGCGCGAATTGCTCGTTGAACGCGGCCTGCGAATCGCCATCGTCGATCAACACGACGTTGTATTCCCACGCCTGCGCCTGCTTCACGCGCAGGATGTCCTGGGCGTGCGGCGACGTGGCATCCCCGACGACCAGCAGCAGGTTGTTGGCCGCGGGCGGGACGGTGGGGGTGATCCGTGCGCTAACGGTGTGGGTTACACCCTGGAACTCGCCGATGGCCCAGACGGTGCAGATGTCCGACTCGTTGTTGGTCAGGTCGCCGTCGGTGTCTTCAAACAGGATGCGGAAGCTGCCCCCGGCATACGGCTGCTTGGCGAGCCAGTAGCCCTCGGCCTGCTCGGTGCGCCAGCTCTCGGTCTGCTTCACGTACTCGAGCGCGGTGGTCAGGCCGGTCTCTGCGATGAGCCTTGCCTTGGCGTGACGATCGATGTTGGTGCTGATGCCGTGGGTGGTGCTCTGGCCGACCAGGAAGGTGACGGCGGCGATGGTCCCCACAATCAGGGCAATGAGCACCAGTGCCATCGCCATACCACGACGGTGGGCGGGCCGGGGTCCGGTGGGTGTGGTGGCGAGTGGCATTGGTGTGCTTCTGTCGCGTGGTGTTGCTGATTACTGGGATGCTGTTTGGGTTTAGTTGCGCATGCCGACCGCTGCGAGCGCGGTGTCTGACATGTCGCCAGCCGATAGCTCGATCAGGTAGCTGACCAGCCGTGCGGATTGCGGGTCGGGGTTGTCCAGGGCCAATGTCCACGAGTTGACCCGCTTGGCCCACAGTTCTTTGGGGAAGCTGGCGGTGCCCGCGAGGTCGTCACCCATCAGCGCGTCGGTGATGACCACAAAGTCATCATCCAGGGCGTAGCTCACGTCGGCGGCGTCATCGGGCGCGGTGTAGGATGAGAGCTCGCCGGTGCCTGGGTCGAAGTTGATCCGCCGCAGCTCCAGCAGGCTGGGCACACCGTTGTCGTCGTCATCGTTCATCCATAGCACGAGGTAGTTGTCCCCCTGATCCAGCACCATCTTCGAGCCACGGATCGCGGCGCTGACCCGTGCGCTCAAGGCTTTGTTGCGTGCCACGAGCGAGCGGATGTCTTTGGATGAATCGGTGCCGTAGCTCACCGCCGCGAGCATGCCCGCGATGGCGGCGCCGACCATGGCGGTGATCATCATCGCCAGCAGCAGCTCGATGAGCGTCATGCCGCGACGGCCCGTGGTGCGATGGCTCTGGTGGCGGTGGGGCTTGTGGCTCATAGTGCTGGCTCGGGGACAAAGCGAGTCACGGTCCACTCGCGGCCGTTGTCGCCTTCGCGGACGGTGACGGTGATGGTTATGCCGTGCTGGGTGCTGTTGAAGGCGGGGATATCCACCGTGTCTGCGGTGACGGTGACGAATCGTGTGAACTTCTGGAACAGGCTTGGGTACAGGTTGCCCTCGGCATCTGTGAGGGTTCCCAGGGCCTCGGTGAACCCGTGGTAGTCGTCGATGTCGTCGAAGTCCTGCCGGGTGACTTCGCCGGCGTCCGGGCCGATGACCAGGCCGCCGCCGGGGTCGTCGTAGGGGAGCACGAGGATTTCTTCCATCATGGCCTCGGCCAGCGCCATCGCCCGGCCCGAGTGCATGGCGTCGTAGGTCTGCATCTGCCCGGCGACGATCGCCTGGGTCAGCGCCGCGACCACGAACGCCAAAACCGCCGACGCCAGCAGGGCCTCGATCAACGTGAAGCCGGCGCGGCTGCCGGGTGCTGTCCTTGCCGCGTGTTTCTGGCGGGGCATCACCGATCCTCCCTGGGCCGTGGTCGCAATCCGATGGGGTGAACATCGACCACCGACGCCGCCGGATTAATCGGCAAAGGTGGAGTGATGGGCGGTTATCGGCCAAGCTGTGCCGTCTGTAACGCCTGCGCAGACCTCGCGGGTCAAACGTCCGGCCCAGTAGTGACCGCCGACGTGAAGTATCCGCTGCGCCTTGTCGATCATGGACCTATGCTCACGAGTTGCCACGGCACGCCGCGCCCGGATCGCACCACCCCAAAGCCCGCCAGACGCGCAGGCTTCACCTTGGTGGAGCTACTCATCACGGTGCTGATCATCGGCATCGCGGCCGGTTTGGCGGTGCCTATGCTCGGCAGCACCAGCACCACGAAGCTCCGCGAGGCGGGCAAGCTGCTTGCCGCCGACCTCGCGTTTGCGCAGAACGAATCGATCACCCACGGCAGCGACCTGCGGACGGTTGTCTTCGACACCGACACCGCGAGCTATCACATCGGCACCGTCTCAGACCCCGACACGCCGATCACCAACCCCATCGGTGGCGAGCCGTTCCGCGTGACCTTCGGGGAGGGGCGTGCCAAGCAACTCGCGGGCGTGTCCATTGTCGGGCTGTCCATGAATGGCGACACTGGCGCCACCGCGGACCGTTTTGTGTTCGGGCTGTATGGCCAGATCGATCAGGCGAGTGACGCCACCATCACCCTCGGGGCCGATGGCATGACGATCACGCTCACCGTCGAGGCTTCCACCGGCGAAACCACGCTGAGCAACCTGCAATAACCGCGAGTCCCGCCGCAGCGCCCCCTTCGGTGGCGTGTGGTTGGGGCGGCGGATACCTTACTTCCTCGTAGATCACAGCGCGTGGCCATCATGCCCGTGCTGCTTGTCACGCTCTGCTGTCGCCGAGCGCGGCTGGCGATCTCCTGCACCACCGCACACCGGAAAGGCACACATGCCCACGCTTCAACCCTTCGCTCCCATCCACTACGCCAACCCGACGGGCAGGGATGTTTCCACGAAGATCGCCCCGCCGTATGACGTACTCGACGAGGGGCCCAAGCAGGCGCTACTTGCAATAGACCCGCACAACATCGTGGCGATCGACCTGCCGGTCACCCCGCCCAAGACGGTCGGCCCGGATGAGGCATACGACGCGGCGGGGCAGACGTATCGGCAGTGGTTGGCGGACGGAGTCCTGGAGCGTGGCAGCGAGCCTTCAGTCGTGGCCTACGAGCAGGTGTACAAGCTCCGGGGTCAGACCATCCGCCGTCGCGGGATGTTTGCGGTGCTCGGTGTCGAGGAGTTCAACCGTCCGGGCGGGGGGATTTTTCGGCACGAGATGACGATCGCGGGGGGGATCGGCGATCGCACCAAACTCATGGCCGCGACCTCAGCGCAGCTCAGCCCGATCTTCGGCATTTTCTCCGACCGCGACGGCACCGTGGCCGGGCAACTGGCTGGGGTTTGCGACCGCCAACCGCCGGATTTCCACGGCACCACCGCGAACGATGGCGTCTTGCACCGCTGCTGGTGGATCAGCGACCACGCCACGTTGAAGCTGCTCAGCACGTTCTTTGAAACGACCGACGTCTTCATCGCCGACGGCCACCACCGCTACACCACGGCGTTGCAGTTCTCGAAAGACCACCCGGACCTTCCGGGTGCGGGGGGCTGCTTGTTTGTCCTTGTGGCCAGCGAGGACCCCGGCATGATCGTGCTGCCGACACACCGGATTGTCCGTGGGTTGCAGCGGTTCTCGATGCGCGACCTTGCCAAAGCGGTCAGCCTCCGCGACGACATGCGACTTTTCCAGACCGAACTGCCGTTGGAGGAGCTGCAATCGCTGCCCGACGAGCTGCACAGGTCGGGCCATCACGCGGTCGGGCTTTATTGCCGCGAGGATGGGCGGGTCTGGTTGGCGACGTTTGATGAGGACCCGTTGGCAGAGCTCTTTCCCGATCGCTCGGAGTCGTGGCGGAAGCTGGATGTCGCGGTGGTGCAGGAACTGCTCATCGAGCGCGTGCTCGCCAAGCACTTTGGAGGCGAAACGGCTGGGGCGGCCCTGCGGCTGCAATACACAGCCGACACATTTGCAATCCCCAAGATGCTCAAGGAGGACGGGCGTGACGAAGGCTCGACCCTGGCGATCATCATGCAGCCCACGCCGCTTGAATCGGTCATGGCGGTGTCGCTGGCCAACGAGGTGATGCCCCCCAAGAGCACCTTCTTCTTCCCCAAGCTCGCGACCGGCCTGGTCATCAACCCTTTGGACTGATGCACGCCGCCGACTTGATCCCGCGGTAGCACACCGCGATGCCGAAGGTCAGCACCTTGTGGCTCACCTCATTGAATCCTGCGGATGCGATGTTACTGGTCATCTGCTCGCGGGACAGGAACGTGCTCACCGACTTGGGCAGGTACTTGTAAGCCCCGCTCTTGTCGCGCGCGATGAGTGTCGCGGTGCGGGGCATGACCTGCTCGCGGTAGAACCTGTCAAAGCCACGGATCAGGGGGTTGGTGGGCTGGCTGAACTCCAGGACGATCAGCCGCCCGCCGGGCCGCAGCACGCGGTAGAACTCATGAAGCGCCGCCTGTGGCCGGGCGACGTTACGGATGCCGAACGCGATCGACACCACGTCCGCCGATGCATCGGCGATGGGCAGCCGCATGGCGTCGCCTGCATGGTAGGCGAGGCTGCCGGCCCCGGTCCGTTTGCGCTGCGCGACGCGGAGCATGGGGACGGTAAAGTCCAGCCCGATGACCTGTGCAGCCCCAGCCTTGCGGAACGCCATCGCCAGATCGCCCGTGCCACAAGCGATATCCAGCACCACGTCGCTGCGTTGCACCTTCGCCATGCGCACCGCGGCCCGCCGCCACGCCTGGTCGCGCCACATCGAGTGCAGCCGATTGTTCAGGTCATAGCTGCGCGCGATGGCGGCAAACATCGCCTCGACGCGTCGGGCTTTGTCGGCCGCGGCATGCGGGTCGCGTGTCAGGTCGTCGTCGCTCCAGGCTGGAGTCTGTGTGTGGCTGGGGGAGGGCGTGTGCGAAATGGTCTTGGGTCCGAACGGTCGGGTGAAATTGCAAG
>JBGTLW010000165.1:0-14933 GCA_041743835.1 Phycisphaeraceae bacterium
CTCCCGACGCGGATCGAGCGGTACACAGTTCTCCGTGGCCCGCACATCGACAAGAAAGCCCGTGAGCAGTTCGAGATCCGCACCCACAAGCGGATCATCGACATCAAAGAACCCAATGCACGCACCGTCGAGGCGCTGAACCGCCTTGTCGTGCCTGCGGGTGTGTTTGTGAAGATTAAGGCGTAAATTGAGGGCCGGCCCGATGGGGTCGGCAGATGTTGGAAATCAAGAAGGGCCCCGATCCGCTGCCCTCGCGCCGAAAAGACCGGTAGCGAGCAGGCAAGATCAGGCGAAAGCCAGCCCCGGAGATACGACCGATGGCCGCAGCAATTCTAGGTAGAAAAATCGGCATGACCCGCCTGTACGACGGTGATGGGAAGAACCTCCCGGTCACCGTCATCGCGGCCGGGCCGTGCTTCGTCAGCCAGGTCAAGAGCGTGGAAACGGACGGCTACGAGGCTGTCCAGATCGCTTTTGACGATGTGAAGGGCCGCAACTCGACCTTCCAGATGATCGGCCACGACGGCAAGGCTGGCCTGTCTCCCAAGCGGCACCACAGCGAGGTGCGGCTAAGCGAGGGCGGGTCTGCGGAGTATCAACTCGGGCAGGAACTGACCGTCGAAGTCTTCACGGATGTGAAGTTTGTGGACGTGATCGGGACCAGCAAGGGCAAGGGCTTCCAGGGCGTGATGAAGCGTCACAACTTCGCCGGCCTCGAGTCCAGCCACGGCGTGGAGCGGAAGCACCGCTCGCCCGGCTCGGTCTGCGGCCGATCCAGCAACCGCGGCACGGGTAAGCCCAAGAAGGGCATCCGTATGGCGGGCCAGATGGGCAACGAACGTGTGACGGTCCGCTCGATGCAGGTCGTCGGGATAGACAAAGACAAGAACCTCCTGCTGGTGAAGGGCCCGGTGCCCGGAGCGAAGCAGGGATTACTCATGATTCGGGAGGCCACGCGGCTCTTTAAGGGCAAGGCGGCAATCGCCAAGGCGGGGTAAGTCGTAAAGGCTGCTGAGGTTTCCCCCTCAGGCCCGAACCGAGACTGCTTCACCGCGACAATCGGCCCGTAGAACCGAGTCGCCAGGACCCTTGATCAGCCCGTTTGGGCGGTCCTGCACGGCGAATAGAACGTACGCCCGGCTTAAAGCCCGGCCCGTAGGTAATGAAGATGATCCAAATTCCCGTTTACAATCAGTCCGGCAGCGAAGTCGGCAGCGTCGAGGTCGATGAACAGGTCCTCGGTGGAGAGATCCGTCCGGCCCTGCTCAAGCAGGCCTACGTCCGCTACCACGCCAATGCCCGCCAAGGCTCAGCCGCCACCAAGGGTCGCGGTCAGGTCGAAGGCTCCACCCGCAAGCTCTACAAACAGAAGGGCACGGGCAACGCCCGACGCGGGCCGATCCGCACCAACATCATGCGTGGTGGTGGCGTGGCCTTCGGCAAGAAGCCCAAGAGCTGGCGGCTGGAGATGCCGACCAAGATGCGCCGGCTTGCGAACCGCAACGCCATCCTCGCCAAGGCCGTGGACAGCGAAATCAAGCTCATCGACAACGTCGAGTTTGATTCGCCCTCAACCAAGCAGTTTGCCTCACTTCTTCAGTCCCTGGGCATCGACCGTTCCTGCCTGATCGCCCTGGGGGACACCACTTCGAACGCCGCACGTTCGGCCCGCAACATCGACACCGCCACCGTCACCCAGGTCAGCCGCCTCAACGCGTATGACCTGCTTAGTCATCGGTACATCGTGATCGACAAGGCCGCATTCGAGGCTTACATCCAAACCATCACCAAGCAGGCCGAGTCGTCTAAGTCCGACGTGGCCCAAACCGTGGAGGCCGCGTAATGGAAGCGACCACCGTGATCAAGCGTCCCCTGGTGACCGAGAAGTCCACGCGGGAGTCCGACCTCCGCAACCGCTTCTCCTTCGAGGTGGACATGCGTGCCCGCAAGCCCCAGATCAAGAAAGCGATCGAGGAGCTCTACGGCGTCCGTGTCCAGAGCGTGGCGACCCAGGTCCGCAAGGGACAATACTTCCGCACCCGTTTCGGCGCCGCCAAGAGCAGCGATTGGAAGCGTGCGACCGTGCACCTACACGAGGACGACAAGATCGAGCTGTTCTAACGATACTTGCCACGGTCGCCAGCGATCGGGCTAAACAGGTAACTATCATGGCCATTCGCGTTTACAAAAGAACATCCCCCGGCCGGCGCAACGCATCGGTGAACCTCTACTCCGAGGTCACCAAGCAGAAGCCCGAGAAGACGCTGCTGCGCTCGCAACGCAAGCACGGCGGACGCAACAACCAGGGCAAAATCACCATCCCCTCGCGCGGCGGCGGCAACAAGCAGCGCTACCGCGTGATGGACTTCCAGCGGGCCAAGCTCGATGTCGAGGCGAAAGTCGTCGGCATCGAATACGACCCCAACCGCTCGGCCAACATCGCGCTCCTGGAGTACGCGGACGGCGAGAAGCGTTACATCCTCGCCCCGATCGGGCTGACCGATGGCATGACCGTCGTGTCGTCGAGCACCAAGGCTGAGCCGCAGGTCGGCAACGCCATGCCCCTGAAGAGCATCCCCTCGGGCCTTAACGTCCACTGCATCGAGATGGTGCCGGGCAAGGGCGGGCAGCTTTGCCGCTCGGCCGGCATGTATGCACGCCTGACCAACAAGGAAGGCAAGTGGGCGACGCTGGTGCTGCCCTCCGGCGAAATGCGTCAGGTGTCGGTGGAGTGCCGTGCAACCGTCGGCCAGGTCGGCAACGTCGATCACAACAAGACCCGGCTGGGTAAGGCCGGCAAGTCCCGCCACCTCGGGCGTCGCCCGCACACCCGCGGCATGGCCAAGAACCACCACGACCACCCCATGGGCGGTGGCGACGGCGGGTCGAAGGGCAACCGCCCGCCCGCCAGCAAGTCGGGCACGCTCGCCAAGGGCGGCCGGACACGGCAGCACGGCAAGGCCTCCAACAAACGCATTATCCGCCGCCGTGTGAGCAAGCGGTACGGGCAGTTGAAACTCAAGTAAGCAATCACCCACGCATAGCCGAGGGAACGACACCCCTCGGCGTTCGGACCAAACGATATGGCACGATCACTGAAAAAAGGCCCCTTTGTCGACTTCAAGCTCTACCGAAAGGTCGAGAAGCTGACGCAGATGGGGAAGAAAGAGCCGGTCAAGACCTGGGCGCGTGCGTGCACGATCGTTCCCGAGTTCGTCGGGCACACCTTCCTTGTCCACAACGGCAAGGTGTTTAACAGCGTCTTCGTGACCGAGGACATGGTCGGGCACAAGCTCGGCGAGTTCAGCCTGACCCGTTCGTTCCGCGCCCACACCACCGGCACCAAGGCCCAGCGCTCCGCCGCGGGCGGCCCACGCTAATTGAACCCTACCGAGCCGGCCAATAAAGCCCGGCCCGAGCATCGAGAAGAGAACGCACATGCCTTACACCAACATCCATCGCGGCGCCCGCATCAGCCCCAGCAAGGCGAAGCTGGTTGTGGACCTTGTCCGCGGCAAGCCCGTCAGCGAGGCGTTGATCCTGCTGGAAGTGTCGAAGAAGCGGGCCGCCGTGTTCGTGAAGAACGCCCTGCTGGCCGCTCAGAACAACGCCGACCAGGCCGAAGCAGACGTCCGCCGCCTCGTGGTGACCGATGCCCGCGTGGACTCCGGCCCGACGATGAAGCGTTGGCAGCCCAAGGACCGTGGCCGGGCCCACGCGATCCTCAAGCGGACCAGCCACATCACCATCAGCGTGGACGAAAGATAATCGCAACTTGTGAGGCCGCGGCCCAGGGTCGCGGCGAGCCGATGCGGGGCTGAACAGGCCCGGCTGATAGAAAGTAGAACCATGGGACAAAAAGTACATCCATTCGGCTTCCGCGTCGGGATCACCGAAGCCCACCGCTCGCGCTGGTTCGCCCCCAAGGCGCTCTACGGCGAGCTGCTGGTCGAGGACCAGAAGATCCGTGAGTTCCTGGACTTCCGCCTCAACCGTCGCCCGCCTTTTGCCGCGGTCAGCGACGTGCTGATCGAGCGGACCCGCGAAGAGCTCAAGGTCATCATCAAGACCGCCCGTCCCGGGCTGGTCATCGGGCCTAAGGGCCAGAACATCGACGAGCTGACCGCTGAGCTCCAGGGCAAGACCGGCCGCAACGTCTCGATCAACTGCATCGAGATCAGCAAGCCGGACATGGACTCCAAGCTCATCGCCGAGTCGATCGCCGAGCAGCTCAAGAAGCGTGCGTCGTTCCGCCGGGTGCTGAAGATGAAGGCCGAAGCCGCCATGACCGCCGGGGCTGTCGGTGTGAAGGTCTTGCTCTCGGGTCGGCTCGGTGGCCACGAGATGAGCCGTAACGAGGTGATCCGCCTCGGCTCGATCCCCCTGCAGACGCTGCAGGCGAACGTGGACTACGGCTTCGCCGAATCGCTGACGACCTACGGGACGATCGGCGTGAAGGTGTGGGTTTACAAGGGCATGTACCAGGCCCAGCAGGAACAGGAACTCGAATCGCGGGCAGCCGGTGCCCGCGCCCGTGCCCGGGGTCGTCACTGAGATCGCTATGGCCCGTCGGCGAGCCGCTTGAGAAGCGATCGTGTCAGGCGGGTTACGAATGGTTGGCCAAACGCCGACCGCTGGAAGCTGACCGCTAAGGATTGAACCATGCCACTGATGCCCAAACGCGTCAAGTTCCGCAAGCAACAGCGCGGCACCCTCAAGGGGAACGCCCAGCGCGGCAACTACGTCGCTTACGGTGAGTACGGGCTGCAAGTCACCTCCGGTGGCTGGCTGACCGCACGCCAGATCGAGGCCGGCCGTATCGCCGCCCGCCAGTACGTGTCCCGCGAGGGCAAGCTGTTTGTGCGGGTGTTCCCGGACAAGCCCATCAGCAAGAAGCCCCTGGAAACCCGCATGGGTAAGGGCAAGGCCGAGCCCGAGTACTGGGCCGCCCGCGTGAAGCCCGGCACGATCCTGTTCGAGCTGACCGGCGTGCCCCGCGACATCGCCAAGAAGGCGTTCCTGCGTGTGGCGCACAAGATGCCTTACCCCTGCCGCTTCGTTGAGCGGAGGCACGCGTAACCAACCGCCGCCCTTTTGTCCCCGCACCGCTGCGGGGTCGGGATACAAGCCATGATTAAGAAATCAGAACTGCACAAGATGAAGGACCAGGAGCTGGTCGAGGAGGCCGCAAACCTCCGCAAGAAGCTCTTTGAACTCAAAGGACAGGCGGTCACCGAGAAACTCGAGAACCCCCGCCAGTCCGGCCACCTGCGTAAAGACATCGCCCGCCTGCTGACTGAGAAGCGGTCGCGGGAATTGAAGGGAGCCTCGGTATGAGCACACGCGCCGCAATCAAAGGTACACGCATCGGTGTGGTCGTCTCCGACAAGCGGGACAAGACCCGCACGGTGTCGGTGCAGTACCAGTCCATCCACCCCAAGTACGGCAAGTACATCGCCCGCAGCGCGAACTTCCACGTGCACGACGAGACCAACGAAGCCGGCATGGGCGACCGTGTGGAGATCGCCCCCTGCCGCCCCCTGAGCAAGACCAAGAGCTGGCGGATGCTGCGTGTGATCGAGAAGGCCACCGCCACTGTGGAGGTCGCCACCGAAGCCCCGGTTGAAGCCACGGGCGCAACCGCCGAAGAAACCAACGAGTAAACAGCGGTGTGGCGCGGCCCCCGCGTCACACGGAGTTAAGCGATGATCCAAGCAGAATCCAGAGTCGATGTGGCCGACAACTCCGGCGCGAAGATCGCCTACGTGATCCGCGTCCTGGGCGGCTCGACCGCCCGCGGCCGTTTTAGCCGCAAGTCCGCCAGCCTCGGCGACAAGGTCGTGTGCTCGGTCAAGAAGTCGTTGCCCGGCAGCGACCTCAAGGCCGGGACGATCGTCAAGGGCGTGGTCGTGAGGACCAACTATCCGGTCCGCCGAGCCGACGGCAGCTACGTCCGCTTTGACAAGAACGCGGTCGTGCTGATCGACGACAACGGCAACCCCCGTGGCACCCGCATCTTCGGTGCGGTCGCCCGTGAGTTGCGTGAGCAGAACTACATGAAGATCGTCTCCCTGGCCAGCGAGGTGGTGTGAGACGCAGTGGGCCGCGAGCCTTGGGATAACCCCATGACCCGCGGCAAGGAAACAGGTACCCGGGCTTTGACTCATCGCTCAAAGCTCATAGCGCAAGGCTAAATGATATGGCACGACACGTAAGAAAAGGCGACACGGTGCAGGTCACCTCGGGCAAGGATCGCGGGCGTCAGGGCAAGGTCCTGCGCATGATCCTCGAGGACGACCGCGTGGTGGTTGAGGGTGTGAACATCCGCACCAAGCACACCCGCCGGTCCGAAGCCAACCCGCAGGGCGGCGTGGTCCGCCGGGAGATGCCGATCCACATCTCCAACGTCAGCCCCATCGCCGGCGGCAAGCCCACCCGCGTGCGTTTTGAGACCAAGGCCGACGGCAGCAAGGTCCGCGTCGCCGTTACCACCGGCGAGCAGCTAGGCCCCGAGTTGAAGAAGGCCAAGAAGTAAGCAGACATCGCAGCGCCCCGGCCCATGTGGGGCCGGGACCGGAGTCGGGCCAATCCAGCCCGATTCGCGGAAGGAACGAATACCATGACACCGCGACTAAAAGACCAATTCCAGCAGCAGGTCTGCGAGAAGATCAAGGCCGACTTCGGCATCACCAACCCGATGGCGTTGCCACGGCTTGAGAAGATCGTCGTGACCGTCGGCCTCGGCAAGCAGCTCGAAGGCACCAAGCTCAACGCCAACGCCCGCGAGCAGGTCATCGAAGACCTCGCGCTCATCACCGGCCAAAAGCCCATCATGAAGCGGGCCAAGAAGTCGGTCGCCAACTTTAAGCTCCGGGCCGGCTACGAGGTCGGCGCGATGGTCACCCTGCGGGGCAACCGCATGTGGGAGTTCCTCGACCGACTCATCAGCCTCGCGATCCCCCGGATCAAGGACTTCCGTGGCCTCAAGGACACCAGCTTCGATGGCCGCGGCTCCTACGCCTTCGGCATCACCGAGCAGGGCATCTTCCCCGAGGTGGACATGGCCAACGCGAAGTTCACCCACGGCATGAACATCAACCTGGTCTTCCGTAACTCCACCGATCAGATCACCAAGCTTGCCCTCACCGAGATGGGCGTCCCGTTCCGTAAGCAGGAAGCAAAGAACAACTGACCCCACGGGGTAAGGACCGAATCGATATGGCATCCAAATCCACCATCGAACGCAACAAGAAGGTCGCCGCGACGGTCGCCAAATACGCCGACCTCAGGCACCAGCTCAAGAAGGACGGCGACTACGCGGGCCTGCAGATGCTGCCCCGCAACGCCAGCCCCACCCGTGTGCGAAACCTCTGCGCCCTGACCGGCCGCAGCCGCAGCGTGTACCGCAAGTTCAAGATCTCACGCATCAAGCTCCGCGAGCTTGCCCTCGAAGGCAAGATCCCGGGGATGCGGAAGGCGTCCTGGTAACAAAGCAATGGCCCCGGCTCCAGGCAATACACCTGAGGCGGGGTGGGATTGAAGAACCGAACTTAAGTAGCTCCAAGCTCACAGCTCAAGGCAGAAACAAATGTCCCTATCCGACCCCATCGCCGACATGCTTACGCGGATCCGCAACGCGGCGCGCAACAGCGCGAAGACCGTGGAGTGCCGCAACTCCAAGGTCTGCCGCGGTATCGCCCAGGTGCTACAGCACGAGGGCTACATCTCCGGCTACGACGTCGTCGAGACGATCGACAAGCAGGGGTCCATCCGCATCCAGCTCAAGTACGGCCCGGAAGGCGAGAAGCTGATCCACACCGTCGTCCGTGAGTCCAAGCCCGGCCGCCGTGTGTACACCCGCGTCCGCGACCTGCCCCGCCCGCTGGCTGGCCTGGGGATCGCCATCCTCACGACACCCAAGGGTGTGCTCTCGGATCGTCAGTGCCGCGACGAAAAGGTCGGCGGCGAGTTGCTCTGCACGGTGGAGTAAGGAGCCAAACCGGCGAGCCTTGAGCCAAAAGCCAAGGCAAGCCATACGGGAAAGCAACACGAGTTCTGACGCACCGCTTCAGAACGCATAGCTCAAGGCTGAACACAATGTCACGAATCGGAAAAAAACCCGTCCCCATCGCCAAGGGCGTGACCGTCAAGGTCAACCGCAACGAGGTGTCCGTCCAGGGCAAGCTCGGCACGCTGAACTACACGCACCGCCCCGAGGTCTCGGTCAGTGTCAACGAAGCAGACGCCCAGGTCGAAATCGCCCGCAAGGGTGACTCCCGCACCGCCCGCGCGATGCATGGCCTGACCCGCTCGTTGATCGCCAACATGATCACCGGCGTGACCACCGGCTACAAGAAGGACCTCGAAATCAATGGCGTCGGTTGGAGCGCCGCGGTGCAGGGCCGCAAGGTCAACCTCAAGGTCGGCTTCGCGGATACCCGCGTGGTCCCGATCCCCGAGGGCGTCACCGTCGAGATCCAGGGCGGCACGAAGATCGCTGTCACCGGCGCGGACAAGCAGAAGGTCGGCCTGTGTGCCGCACAGATCCGCTCGCACCGCAAGCCCGAGCCCTACAACGCCAAGGGCATCAAGTACTCCGACGAGGTCATCATCCGCAAGGCTGGCAAGGCCTTCGGCAGCGGCGGCTAAGCAAAGCCGCATCCAACAGGCCCCGGGCCGGTGGCTCGGGGCGGCGGGCTTGATCCTTCAGGCCGCGCAAGTTCCCGTTTAATCGCTCCACGTTTATCGCTCACTGCTCAAGGCCACTACCATGGACAAAGTCAAAGCCAAACAGGCCAGCCGCACCCGCCGCAAGATCGGCATCCGCAAGCGTGTGTACGGGACAACGGGCAAGCCCCGGCTGTCGGTGTACCGCAGCTCCAAGCACATGTACGCGCAGGTGATCGACGACATGACCGGGACCACAGTCGCCTCGGCGAGCACGGTGGCGTCCAAGGCCGAGGTCAGCGCGAACATCGAGGCCGCGAAGCTGGTGGGCACCGCGATCGCCAAGGCCGCGAAGTCGGCCGGTGTCAGCGAGGTCGCGTTCGACCGCAACGGGTTCCGATACCACGGCCGGGTCAAGGCCCTGGCCGACGCCGCCCGCGAGGGGGG
The DNA here is from genome assembly GCA_041743835.1 of Phycisphaeraceae bacterium. Lineage (GTDB taxonomy): Bacteria > Planctomycetota > Phycisphaerae > Phycisphaerales > Phycisphaeraceae > JBGTLW01. The sequence goes on from JBGTLW010000165.1 coordinate 9,115, forward strand.
TTTGAAGTTTTAAGATCGCGGTGAGCGCTAAAGCCATGAGCACCAAGCTCAAGGCGATCCAAGCTCACGGCTCCACGCTCATAGCTCAAGGCTGAAAACAATGGCTGAAAAACTCAGAGACAGAAACGAAGACACGGGCGGGCTTGAGTCGACGACCGTCGGCATCTTCCGCACCTCCAAGACCGTCAAGGGCGGGCGTAACTTCTCGTTCGCCGCGCTGGTCGTGGTCGGTGACCGCAACGGGAACGTGGGCATCGGTTATGGCAAGGGCCCCGGGGTCCCCGCCGGTATCGAGAAGGCCCAGAAGGACGCCAAGAAGAACATGTTCAAGGTCAATCTCAACAGCGGGACCATCCCGCACGAGATCAACGGCCGGTTCAAGGCTTCGAGCGTCCGGCTGATCCCCGCCGCCCCCGGCACGGGCGTCATCGCGGGCGGCACCGTCCGCGCCGTGTTGGAGATGGCTGGCGTGCACGACTGCCTGTCCAAGGCCTACGGCTCGACCAACAAGATCAACCTGTGCAAGGCCGTGGTCGAGGGCCTGCGTGGCCTGCGGACCCGCGAGTCGATCGCGACGCTGCGTGGTGTGGAGATCGCGGCTTCGGAGGTGGATGAGTTCCTCGCCGACAGCCGCAAGTCCATGGAAGCCGCGGAAGCCAAGTCCCCCAAGGTCCAGAAGACTGTCAAGGCCCCCAAGGCCAAGCCGGCCGAGCAGCCCGCAGAACAACCCGCCGAGGGAGCCAGCGACACCGCCACCGCCGTCGCTGAAGCCCCCGCCCCCGATTCCCCCGAAGCGTCCCAGGACTAAGCAAGCAATCAACCCCAACCGCCGGCCCTACGGCCGCGCAGGTGAGCGGAGACCGCCGCCATGATGATCCACGAAATTACTGACAAGGTTGGCCGTTACAAGTCGCGCAAGCGCATCGGTCGAGGCCAGGGCTCAGGCACGGGCAAGACCTCCGGCCGCGGGCACAAGGGTGCCGGCTCCCGGTCGGGTTACTCCCGCAAGGCCGCCTACGAAGGCGGTCAGGTGCCGTTCTACACCCGCTTCCCCAAGCGTGGCTTCTCCAACGTGGCGTTCCGCACGGAGTATGCCGTCGTCAACATCGCGGCACTCGACGCCCGCTTTGAAGACGGGGCCGAGGTCAACGCGGACATGCTCGTGAAGGTCGGCCTGGTCCGCGATGGGAAGATGCCCATCAAGGTGCTGGGCACCGGCGAGACCAAGAAGAAGTTCACGGTGACCGCCGCCAAGTTCAGCGCGACCGCCAAGGAGAAGCTTGAGAAGGCCGGCGGGACCGTGACCCAGCAGTGAGTGAAAAGCTCTGAGCCAAGTGCTCGATGCCCACGCCCACACCAACACCCGCCTGATGTACGCCCGAAGCTCATTGCTCAAAGCTCAAAGCTAATTACATGCTCCAAGCCTTCCTGAACATCTGGCGGATCAAGGACCTTCGCAACAAGATCCTTTTCACGTTGGCGATGCTCGGCATCTACCGCATCGGGTTCTTTATCCCCTTGCCCGGCATCGACCAGGCCGCGCTCGCCAAGTTCGCCGAGGACGCCTCCGGCGGCGCGGTGGGCAACCTGCTGCTGTACGTCCAGATCTTCACCGGCGGTGCGCTGGGCCAATCCACGATCTTCGGCCTGGGCATCATGCCCTACATCTCCGCCGCGATTATCTTCCAACTCCTGACCACGGTCAGTGAACGGCTCAAAGCCCTGCAGAAGGAAGGCCCGGCCGGGCGGCAGAAAATCACCGAGTACACACGCTACGCCACCGTCGGCCTGTGCCTCGTGCAGGCGGCTTTCTGGCTGTCCTTCCTCACCCGCAGCGGGCCGAACTCGCAGCCGCTGGTCTATGCCGAGTTCTTGGAGGGCGGGGGGGCGGTGCTGTTCTGGACCTGCGGCATCCTCGCGCTGACGGCCGGCACCACCTTCCTCATGTGGCTCGGTGAGCAGATCGACAAGTACGGCATCGGCAACGGCATCTCGCTCATCATCACCGCGGGCATCATCGCCCAGATGGACGACGCGGTCATGATCCTGGTCCAGGGGTTCTCCGTGACCGGCGGGACCGGCGAGTTCAGCATCATGACGATCCTGTTCCTGGTTGCCTCGTTCATCGCGGTGACGGCCGGGGCCATCGTCATCACCCAGGGCCAGCGACGCATCCCCATCCAGCAGGCGAAACACACGCGTGGCCGGCGGGTGTATGGCGGGCAGCGTTCCTACCTGCCCCTGCGTGTGAACCACGGCGGCGTGATGCCCATCATCTTCGCCAGCTCGCTGATGATCTTCCCCTCCATGATCTTTGGTTACATGGCCAGCCCAGCCTACGCCCCCGGCGAGGATGCGGGCGGGTTCTTCAAGGGTTACTGGGGAGTCATCACGTTCCTGGATGACAACTTCAAGAACATGACCGGCTACCTCTATGCCGTGGTCTATATCGCCCTGATCTACTTCTTCGCGTACTTCTGGACCACCGTCCAGTTCCAGCCCAAGGAAATGGCGACCCAGCTACGGGACAACGGCAGCTTTATCCCCGGCCTGCGCCCGGGGCCACGCACGGCCGACTACCTCGAAACCGTCATGGAGCGGATCACCTACGTCGGTGCCGGGTTCCTGGCGATCATCGCGGTCATCCCCACGATTATCTCGGGGATGTTCGGCATCCCGTTCATCGTCACCCAGTTCCTGGGCGGTACGGGCCTGCTGATCGCGGTGAGCGTGATGCTCGACTTTGTGCAGCGGATCGAAGCGAACCTGTTGATGCGGAATTATCAGGGCTTCCTTGCCTCCGGCGAGGGTGGGAAAGGCCCACGGATCCGAGGCACCCGACATGGCGCGGTCTGACCCCGCACCCCGGAAGTCCCCCCAGGAGTTCCCGCGGGAAGCTCCCCGGAGCGGCAATCGGAAATCGCCCGGGAGAGTTGGCTTGTTGTTCGTCCGCGAGGATTGCGATATAATGCTTGGCTCGCCCTACCGTGCTGCGGTGGGGGCGACACGCTCGGGAAAGGATGGCCACTGATGGCGGTCGTCCTCAAAAACCGGGCACAATTGCAGAAGATGCGGGCCGCGGGACGCATCGTGCATGAGGTGCATAACCTCTGCCGGGAGATTTGTAAGCCCGGCGTGACAACACGGGAGATCGATGAGCTCGCCGGTGAGCTGATCGCTAAAAGAGGCGCGGTCGGGTTGTTCAAGAACTACCCGACCTACAAGCCCGGCGAAGGCTTCCCGAGCAACCTCTGCATCTCGATCAACGAGGTCGTGGTGCACGGCATCGCGGACGACCGAGTCGTGAAGGACGGCGACTGTGTCGGGATCGATTGCGGGGTGATGTTGGACGGCTGGTGCGGTGATGCGGCGACGGCGATTTTGGTAGGCAACGTGAGCAAAGAAAACCGCGAACTGTGCCGGGACACCGAGCACGTCCTCCAGATCGCGATACAGAACATGAAGCCTGGCCGACGGTGGAGCCAGGTTGCCCGGTTAATGCAGAAATACGCTGAGAGCAAGGGCTACGGCGTCGTGCGGGACTTTGTGGGGCACGGGATCGGGCAGAAGATGCACGAAGACCCCAAGGTGCCCAACTTCGTCTCGCGTGAGCTCATGCGGGACGACATCGTGCTCCGCGAGGGCGTGGTGCTCGCGGTTGAGCCGATGTGCAACCTCGGGACCCACCGCGTGAGGCTGCTGGACGACGGGTGGACCGTCGTGACCGAAGACGGGAAATGCAGCGCTCATTACGAGCACACACTGGCGGTCACGGCGACCGGCGTTGAGATACTGACCGACGGGAACTGATGGCCGCGTGCGGCTTGGCGTGAAAGACTAAGGAACGAATTGGCCAAAGAAGACAAACTTCAGTTCGAGGGCGAAGTCATCGACGCGATGCCCAGCGCGATGTTCAAGGTCAAGCTGACCGAGAACAACCACGAGATCCTCGCGACGATCTCGGGCAAGATGCGGAAGTTTTACATCCGCATCCTCCCCGGCGACCGGGTGACCGTGGAGGTCAGCCCCTACGACCTGACCAAGGGCCGAATCACCTACCGGCATTGATACCCCCGCCGCTTGCGGCAAAGCACTCCGTGACGAGAACCGACCATGAAAGTCCGAAGCTCCGTAAAACGCATCTGCGAAAACTGCAAAGTCATCCGACGCAAGGGTGTTGTGCGCATCATCTGCACCAACCCCAAGCACAAGCAACGGCAGGGATGAACCCCTGACCAAGGCCCGTTGACCTGGGCTTGGTCAATCCTCCGACCCGCATTGATACCATCAGGCCTAACCAGCAGGAACTAAAGAATGCCTCGTATCGCCGGTACCGAAATTCCCGACAACAAGCCGCTACGCATCTCGCTGCGGTACATCTATGGCATCGGCCCGAAGTTCGCCGAGGACATCTGCAAGGCCATCGAGGTCGATGGTCAGGTCCGCGCCAACACGCTGACCGAGGACCAACTCGCCCAGATCGCTGGCATCCTTGAAGGCGGTTACATCGTCGAGGGTGCCCTGCGTCGGCAGGTCCAGCAGAACATCCAACGCCTCCGCGACATCCGCAGCTACCGCGGCTGGCGCCACCGCTCGGGCCTGCCCGTCCGTGGCCAGCGCACCAAGACCAACGCACGCACCCGCAAGGGCCGCAAGAAGACCGTCGCCGGCAAGAAGTCCGTCAAGGCGATGAAGTAACCCAACCGTTCAGCCCCGGCCCATCGGGCCGGGCGATACCCCCCGACGCGACCCCGTTCGCGCCGTAACCCGAAGCCAGTTGCCGGTATCACGGCAACGCCTAACTTCGAAAGACCCCCATGGCCAAGAAGACCAAAAAAGTCCGCAAGAACATCACCCGAGGCATCGCCCACGTCAAGGCGACCTTCAACAACACCCTGGTGACCATCACCGACGTCAACGGCGAGACCCTGTGCTGGGGCTCGGCTGGCACCGTCGGCTTCAAGGGCTCACGCAAGAGCACGCCCTTCGCCGCCACCCGCGCCGCCGAAGTCGCGGCTCAGGCCGCCAAGAAGTACGGCATGACCGAGGTCGAGGTGAAGATCCGCGGCGCCGGCCCCGGGCGCGAGTCGGCCGTCACTGGCCTGGCGCACAGCGGGCTCAAAGTCACCGCCGTCGAAGACCACACACCCATCCCGCACAACGGCTGCCGCCCCCGCAAGAAGCGGCGCGTGTAAACCGATCCGGTCGCGGGCGTAGTCTCGCGATCCGACCCCGCGTTCTCCCTCTCGATCAAAGAAGCCATCCCCGCGGCCCAGCAGCGCGGAGCGTGAGCGTGATGATCGGGAGCTGTTTCGGTCCTTCCCTGAAACCTGCTGTGTATGGAGAAACGTCATGCGTATCCGCTGGCGAGGTCTGGAACTTCCGCACCGTGTTGTTGCCGACGACAAGGTCAAATCGAGCACCTATGGCCGCTTCACCGCCGAGCCTTTCGAGCGTGGCTTTGGCACGACCGTGGGCAACTCGCTCCGCCGCATCCTGCTTTCTTCGCTGGAAGGCGCCGCCGTCACCAAGGTGAAGCTCAAGGGAGCGCCCCACGAGTTCACCTCGCTCGAAGGTGTTCAGGAAGACGTCACCGACATCATCCTCAACATCAAGAACATGGTGGTGTCGCTTGAGGGCGACGAGCCCAAGACCATGCGCCTTCAGGCCGAGGGCCCCGGCGAGGTCACCTGCGACCTGATCGAGGCAGACACCTCGATCACCATCGTCAACAAGGACATGGTGCTCGCGACGCTGACCAAGCAGATCGACTTCGACATGGAGTTCCACGTAAAGAAGGGCCGCGGCTACGTCCCCGC
>JBGTLW010000166.1:0-16568 GCA_041743835.1 Phycisphaeraceae bacterium
GCTACGAAGAGTGCAACCGCCGCTGGGAACACGACCCGGCGATGAACGATTGGCACGGGCCGTACTTCGGCTTCCAGCACGTGGACCTGTCGCTGAATCATGGCGTCAACATCCACGGCCACTACGAGCACTGGCTGCGCCGCAACCACCCCGACACCGCAGCAACCGTGTACGGCGGCCTCAAGGCAGTCGAGCGACCAACGCCGCTGGACGACCTGTTCGCCGCGCCGGTCCCAAAGGAGTTGCACCCCACCATGTGGTGCGCTGACCGCGCGGCCGAGCGCATCGACCACTACGCCGACGCGCACCAGCCGTTCTTCCTCTGGGTCGGCATCCCCGACCCGCACTCCCCGTTCACGCCCCCGGCCGAGCTGGCGGCACAGTTCGAGCAGCGCGAGACGATGCCCGTCGCGGCCGACCCGGAAGAGGCACAAGCGCTCCCCCAAACCATCGAAGACCTGCGGCACGGCGGGCACGCGCAGGCCGACGCACAAACCGCCCGGCTTGTCCGGCAATACACCGACGCCATGGTCCACCTGATCGACGTGGCCGTCGGCCGGATCATCGACCGGCTCAAAGCACGCGGGCTGTGGGACCACACCGTGCTGCTGTTCACCTCCGACCACGGCGACTACCTGGGCGACTATGGGCTGCTGCGCAAGAGCGACAACGCCTGCCGGGTACTCAACCACACCCCGCTGCTCGCGCACGTACCGGGCCAGGATTTGCCGACCCGCAGCGCCACGCCGATCAGCAACACCGACCTGCTGCCGTCGCTGTGTGACTGGTGTGGCATCGAAGCGCCGCCGAACCTGCACGGCGAAGCGATCCGCGATGTGCTCCGCGATGGTCGGCGACGGCCGGTGTTGATTCAGTCGATCGGCCTCGACGCCGACAGCACCAACCTGTCACTGATCGACCAGCGCTATCGCCTCACCTGGCGCCCGACCCCGCAACGTCTCGAACTATTCGACCATGCGGAAGACCCGATGGAGTTGCACGACCTCGCGGCGACGGGCGACGGGGAAGCCGAGGCGATGCTGAGCCACTTGCAGGCTGCGCACTGCGAGACGCTTGCGCCACGCATCGGCCGCGTCTCGACGTGGTGAACGGCTTAGCCGGGGATGCTGCCAGCCTCGACGGGCTCAAGGCCAAGCGCTCTGGCCTCGGCAAAGGTGCGGACCATCATGCCGTGGTCGCCGAACCTCGTGCCACAGGGCCCGCCGCCGGACGCTTGCGCTTTGGCGATGCGGTTGCCCTCGAAGTCGAACACGGCGTAGGCGTCGGAGATGTGAGTGGATGAAGCGGGCATGTAGTGGCAGATGAGGCTCCGCCGCCAATCGCGCGAGGTGTTGGGGCGCGAGCCATGCACCACACAGCCGTTGAAGAACAACACATCGCCGGGCTCCAGTTCAGCGGGCACCGGCTCGATGCCGGCCGGGGGGCGGACAAAGTCGGTGGTGAAACTTTCGTCCGGGTTGGCTAACTCGGGGCACTGGATATCGAGTGTGTGCGTGCCGGGGCAGAGGTACAGCCCGCCGTTGGCTGGGTACGACCGATCGATCGCGCTCCACGCCGCGATGCAGGTGTCGGGGCGCACGCGCAGGAAATAATTGTCCTGATGCAGCGCCTGCCCCTTGCCGCCCGGCGGCTTGTAGTAGTACATGCTCTGCGTCGCCAGGGGTTCTTCCCCCAGAAGAGCCGTGAGCACCTGATGGATGCGCAGGTCGAGCATCATGCGCATGGCGATAGGGTTGAAGTGGTGCGGGTGCATGACGCGCGGGTACCGCCGCAAAGGGTCGGCCGAGCCGGGCTGCGGTTCCCACGCAAGCGAATGTGGCGGGTGTGGGAAGCGCACGGGCTCGCCACGCGTGGCCAACTCCTCGAATGATTCCCGGCAGGCCGCAAGCTCCTCAGCCGACCACAGCACCCGGGCGATGTGGTAACCCAGCGTGTGATAAGTCGCGAGTTGTTCGGCCGTGAGCGGTGAAATGTTCGCGCGAGCGTGTGCGGGTCGTGGCGTTTCCATAGCACACATCATCGCGGGTGCGGCTTTGCCCGCAATGGACAGGCTTCGCAAAATGATGGATAATCTTATCATTCAATATGCCCGGCCCATCGCCGCACGAGGACCGCATGGAGCTGCATTTATCGCAATCCGGACACTTTCACGCGATGCCACCCGTGCGCACCGTGCGGGAGCAGCCTACCGATTATCTCATGGTGTATGTGACCGCCGGTCGTATGCGAGTCGGACTTGGGCGGCAGACCTACCACGCGGGCCCCGGCGATCTGGTGCTCATGCCGCCGGGCGTGCCGCAGGACTACGCCTCGCTGGATGAGCCGTGGGCCTGGCTCTGGGTCCACTTCGATGGCCCCGCCGCACGCGACCTGCATCGGTCGCTGACCAAGCGGCACGGGCCTGTCGCGCCGATGGGGCTGGACCCGCTGATCCGCGAACGGCTAAGCGAGCTGGTGCTGCTCGATACCAGGCCCCACCGCCGGGCCAGCGACCCAAGACCACCCGCCCTCGCGCAGCGCGATGACCAGCGCACCGATGCGCTGCTCGTGGGCGTCATGGGCCTGATCCGCCACCGCATCCAATCGCAAGGCGACAGCGCACCGCCGCGGCACGTGCTCGATGAAACCGCGCTGCGCAGATACCTGCAAGACCACCTCAGCCAGCAGGTGACACTGCCGCAGCTTGCGCAGGCCTTCTCGCTGTCCACCGCGCACTTCAGTCGGCTTTTCCACAAGGCGTTTGGCACCAGCCCGATGCGATACCTCACGCGGATGCGGGTGGACCATGCTGCGCAGCTCCTGTCACGCACCGATCTGAAGCTTGCCGCGATCGGCCGACACGTGGGCTACGACGACCCCTATCACTTCGCACGTGTCTTCAAGCAGACCACAGGCATCCCGCCCGCAACGTATCGCCGACGACTTAAGGAGGTGTAGCCGTGGCTACCGTGCGAGGTGGCGGACCACCGCTTCGACCTGATCCAGCACGCCCGCCATCCGGCGGTAGTCCAGCGTCTCCGGCGTGTCGTTGGGCGTGTGGTAGTGCGGGTTTCGGTAGAAGGACGTGTCGCTGATCATCACGGCGGTGTAGCCGTGACGCCAGTAGCTGCTGTGATCGGATAGCGCGATGCCACGCACGACCGCGGGCGCGGCCAGGGAATACACCGCCGGGTCTTCGGCCGCACGCTTCATGATCGCTTCAACGCCCGCGATCATTGTCTGGTCCTCCGGCCGGCCGACCACCGCGATGAAGTTGCCGGTGTCCGGGTAACGCTCCGCCATCGCGGGCAGGGGGAACTTCTGGCTACCCGGCTCATCGGTGAAAAAGCCGAGCATCTCCAAGCTGACCATGCCGATGACCTGCACGCCCGTGTCCTTGAGCATGGCCGCGTGACGCATGGAACCCATGTTGCGCGACGCGAAGCCTGGGTCTTCTTCCAGCGTGTACGCCACGAGCTCCACCGCGATGGCCCCGGTCGGTGGACTCTCGTGCAGACGACGCGCCAGCTCGATCAGCACCGCCACGCCCGAGGCGTTGTCATCGGCTCCGGGGGTCCGGGTGCGGGCATCCGTGTCGTAATGCGCGCCGAGCACAAGCCGGGGCGCAGCGGGGTCGCCGAACAGCACGCTGACATTGCGGTACGACTTATCCCACGCCTCGTAGACCTGCTGCGTCACGTGGGCGTTTGGGCCTTCGAGTTGGCTGGTGATGTACCGGGCGACACGCTCAAGATTCTCGGGGTGCTCGTGGTCGCGGGGCGGCGCGATGGTGCAGATGGTCTGCACGTGCGCCGCAAGCCGTGTCGCGGCGTCCGCATCGGCAGCAAGTGGCCCCCCGGCCGCGCCGCCAGACGATGGCTGCTGCACTGACCCGCCACACCCCGCGCACAGGCCCGCGATGAGTGCCCACAACACACCAAACCTGTTCCTGAAAAAGCTCAAACCAGTAACCCCACAGGCTTGGCCTCGTGGCCGGGGATGACCTTGGCGAGATTCGCGTTGCCCAGGTGGACCGCGACGACTTCGCTGAGCACATCCCGGAAGTCGATGGTGTGCATCAGGTCGCGCTTCTGGTGGAGCTGATCGGGCAGCAGGCCCGGCCAGTGGGTGACCACCTTCCGCCGGGCATCGGAACCGACGCCCGCCTTCTCGCCGACCGCACCGACGCCGCCGCCCAGCGCGAGCATGGCGTTGGCCCAGCCGTGGTCCGTGCCGCGTGTGCCGTTCTCCTTGCCGGTGCGCCCGAAGTCCGAGAGCGTGAGGACCAGCGTGTTGGCCAAGTGGTCGCCCATGTCCTGCGTGAACGCGGCCAGGGCCTCAGCCAGCACCGCGAGCCTGTCGCCAAACTGCCCGGTGATGCCGTTACCCTGGTTGTTGTGCGTGTCCCACCCGCCGTAGTCGATCTGGATGACCTCGATACCGACGTTGGCCTTGATGAGCCTCGCCGCGGTCGCCAGTTGCCGGGCCAGCCCGTTGTTCGCGTACTCCGCGGCCGGCTTGTAGGGCTGCTCAGCCACCCGCTGGATCAGCTTCATGCCCTCAAGCGTATCCGCACCCGTATCGATCGCCAGCGTGCGTGCGTCCTTATGAGCGGACATCGCATCGGACTGGTACGCGTGTTCGAGTGCCGCGGTGATCGCGGCCGCGCGATCGGTCTGCGGCAGGCCCAGGTCTGACAGGCCCTTGACCGCGTAAGCCGACGCATCACCCCGGAGGATGCGCGGCAGCGAATCGCCCAGCGCCACCGCGCGCACCGGGCCATGCCCCTCGCTGGTGACCAGGTGGCGGTTGAGCCAGCCGTCGGAGCCGATCGTGTTTCCGATGACACCGGTCTCCCAGACATCCTGCTCTTCAAAGTGCGAGCGTGTGTTCTTCGCATAGCCCACCGCCTGAGCCGCGACCGCGTGGCCTGCATCGAACACCGGGAGCAGCGCCGCGGCGCGCGGGTGGAGGCCGAAGAACCCGTCAAGGTCCAGGCAGCCGTCGTTCTCCCCGGGCCGGGCGATGCGCAGTGCGTTGCGTAGCTTGGCGTAGCCGGGGTCCGCGTAGGGGACGATGAAGTTGAGCCCGTCGATCCCGCCGCGGAGGAAGATGGACACCAGCGTCTTGCCCTGCGCGACCGGCGCCGCGGGGGTCTTGGCGGATGCGCCGAGCGCTTGCAGCGGCGCGATGCCGCAGTAAGCCGCCAACGCGCCGGTCGTCTGCAGGAAGTAGCGTCGGGTGATCTTCATCGGTTCGGCTCCATCGTCAGGGTTCAACAGCGGGCACGCGGGTCAGTGAATCGGCCTAGCTACACATCGGCTTACGGGGCGGGAGTGGCTTCATATCGTAGGCGTTAACGCATCGAGGCTTCGGGCATCTGGGCGACAAGCGTGGCGATCGTGCGGACCTCCTCCACGCCGGTGGCTGGCAACTGTGCGAAGACTTCCAGCACCGCGCGGTTGGACTGTTCGCCCAGCACCTGGCCGGTAAGGCCCACCGCGACAAGGTCCACCACCTGCTGCCGCCACGCGGGATGCAAGGCGGGCTCCTTCGGCTGCTGATGCAGGTGGCCGGGCACGAGCGCCGCCAGGTCATTGCGCATCTCGTGCGCGAGCCGCCAGCGTTGGAGCATGGTATTGGTGTTGGCGTACGCGGCATCCACCTCGGGGTAGCCATCGGGCGTGTCCCGGTCGAAGAGTCCAAAGCCCGCGCGACGCAGGTAGGTGTCGATGCGGTATTCCGCGACGCGCCCGGTCGCCCGCGTAAGCCGCAGGCCGTGGCTCAGCGGGTGCGTCAACCGCGGCTGGGCGTCCCGCACCCACAGGCCCGGCCAGTCCGCCAAGGCCAGCATCACCGCGCCCGTGTCCCCGCCGGTCTCGTGAAACACCCGCGCCAACATCTCGATCAGCTCCGCGTCGGCCGGGGTGGTGGTGTAATGCTCGGCGATTTTGCGCGCGACGAAGCGGGCGGTCTGCGGGTGGGACGCGAGCATGTCGATGACGGTGCGGGCCCGGTCGTAGCGCAACTCGGGAGCGGGCACGCTTTCGAAGCGCAGGCCGAACAAGCTGCGCGGCGCGGGGTCGCTGAGCAGAGGATCGAAGCGGAAGGCGCCGCCGAGGTACCCACCCCCGCCATCGAGCCTTGCGGTGCGGGCAAAGCGCCATCCGGTGAGCAGGTTGGCAAGCTCGGTGACATCCTGCTGGGTGTATCCCGCGTGGACGCCGACAGTGTGGAGCTCCATGATCTCGCGGGCGTAGTTCTCGTTGAGGCGTCGGCCGAAGCTGCGGTTCTGATCGAGATAGAAGAGCATGGCCGGGCTTGTCGCCGAGTGGAAAAGCATATCGCTGAACGGTGCCAAGCCCAGCGCCGCAAGGCCGCGGTACTCGGGCCCTTTGCGTTCGGGCCGGGCCTTCTGCTGCCACGTGGTGAAGTGGTTGTCCATCAGCAGCGTGAAGCGGGCGCGGGCGGGGTTGTCCGTGCGGGCCGCGTGTCCGATCGCGCGACGAATCACATGGCTGCCATCGGCATCATTGGGGAAAGCTGCATTGACCCACGCCCAAGCCGCGCGGTCACCCGCGTCCGGAGCCTCGCCGCCAAACTGCTGCGCCAGATAGGCCCGGTGACCCATCACCAACGCCTGCGCAAGCGCTGGCGTTTCCATCCCGAAGCCAAACCGATCCAGCGTCCGCAGCGCCAGCTCGTAACGCGTCAGCGACTCGGGCGCGCTCGCAAGCAGCCGGACCGCGACCGCTTCGCTGGTGGCCCTGTTCCCCGCGCGGTCCACCGCGACCACCGAAAGTTGGCGCGTGCCCGGCTCATAACCACGCCAGAGAACCGGCAGCACCACCCGGCCACGGCCGGACTCACGCAACCCCACACGCTGGCCCGTCGGCTTCCCATCGATCAGCAGCTCCACCCAATCCAACTGCCTGTCGTCCCCGACCACCGCCACCACCGCATCCACCCCGAACATCGCCTGCTCCGGCGCGGGGTACGCAAGCGACACCACGGGCGCAGCCGTGTCGGCAATGGCGCTCTTCTCCGCCAGCATCACGCCACGCAACACAAGGTTGCGGTCGCCCGCGCCCTTCTTGTAGTGGTCGTTGATGAAGCCGACACGCAATGACTTGGCGCCGCGGTCGAGACTGACCTCCCCGGCCCGCCGCATGCCGTAGGACGTACCGACCTTCACGTCCCCCACCGCCGACGCGTTGTCTGCGTGCAGCAGCGTGACCTGAGCCACCGGCTCGCCCTCAAAGACATCGCCGCGTGCATCGACCATGACATCAAACGCGCCCGCCAAGTCCTCGGGCAGGCGCAGTTCCCCGTGGCCGTTGGAGTTGAAATGACGCACGCGGTTATCGCCCGCCGCCCGGTCTTCGCCGAGCTGCCCCAGGCCGGACCACGCGGGGTCTGCGACGTAGAAGCGGAACTGACGATTGCCCACATCTGCCACTCGTGGCACATCGGGTGCGATACGCGTGATGGGGATCGTGACGCTGTCGCCACAGAGCCCGCGCCCAGTCACCACGCGCAGATGCAACGTGTTGTCGCCCGGCTGCAAGGCGCTTGGCCAGACACGGAACAGCGGCTCGCGGGTGTATTGCGTGGCGATGGCGTTGCCATTGACGACCAGTGTCACCGCCGGCGCATCCCCATCGCCCGGCGAGGCCACATGCACGCGGCCTCGCACATCAAACGCACCGCCCACCACAGCCCCCGCCAGCGCGGGGTCGATCGCCACGGTCAGTTGCCCGCCATCGATGGTGTCTTCCACCGCGTGGTCCATACGTGGAAGCTGATCGACGCGCAGCAACTCGTAGCGGTCGATGCGGAGGTTGCGGTCGCCAGCCCGGCCGGCGTTGAAGTCGTTCTCGAAACGCAGGTGGATGAACTGCTCGCCATCGTTGATGTAGATGGGCTGGCCCACGAGGTATCGCCGCCACGCGCGGTCGGCCAGGCGGACCGCCGTGCGGGGCTGGTTGTCTTCGTTGAGTCGTAGGCCGACAGTCGGCAGCACACCACCACCTGTGTCACCCGCAAACACAGCCGCGACCTGGTACCACCCGCCTGTTTCCAGGCTCATGGGGATGGTGAGCATCGGGTCGGCTGAGTTGTTGACGACGAACTTCCCGCCCGAGGCCTTGGCGTCATCACCCAGCGCGAGCGGTCGATCACCAAACCGCTCGGGGCGCTTGGCGTCCTTGTGGGCTTCTGCTTCTTCAAGAATCAGTGATGCGCCCGCGGCCGCGGTGTCCACAACTTGCACCCACACGGCTCGGCTCTGCGTGACTTGCCCCGCCGTGTCCACCGCCTCCGCAATCAGCCGCATCGACCCGGGCTTGTGCGTGGCGAGGTCCAGCTCGAACCCGAGTTGGCGGGTCGGGCCGGCCTTGGGGTCGGTCTGCGTGATTGGGTCCAAGCGCTTTCCATCCGGCAGCACCAGTTGCACCTTCGGGCCTTGGTCTGCGGTGCCTGCGCTATCTACAAACAGATCGACACCGACCGCGATCTTGCCCCAAGCCATCGCACCGGCGGACGGGGTGTGGATCACCGGGCGGCGGTTCGCGGCTGTGGCGGGCGACTCGGGCGCGACATGGATCGAAAGCGTGGCATCACCCACCGTCAGCGTCGTGACACCCTCGCGTGTGGGTCGCACACGCACGAAGCCCGTGGTGTGCCCCGCGATCACCTGCGCCGGCCGAATGATCTCGACCCGGCCCGGCGCGTCGTCGGTGGGTGTCGCGGCTAAGGCGGGCAGTGTGCGGTCGTCGTCCGTCGCGCTAGGCACCTCAAACGGGATCACCCGCGTGCTGCCCAGCCGCAGCACGGTGCGCGGCGCGTGGAAACTAACAGACACATGGCCCGACTCCACCGACTCGGGAGACGACGTGTTGGGCTGCGGCGCGGGTGGCGCTGCGGGCGCGGGGGGCTGTGCGTAGGCCGAACCAGCCAGCACAGCCACGGCCAGCCAACCCAGTCGCCACCGCGTGAACCGCATCATGCCAGGACTCCCGTGCCCCCCGACACCCCCACCATGTTACCGCACACGCGCCGCCTACCCAATGAGTTGCCTGTCGGGAGTAAATCGTTACGCTTGGCCAGCTAGGTATGCGTGCGAGATGGGCCCGGGTGCCATAAATGACGCGAGATGGGTGTCACGCATGGCCTGCCTCGCGGCGCTCGTTGACCATGGCACCCCTTCTCATACAAGTTCTAACAGACAGCGCCCTTAATACGAAGAGGTTCCCCATGAAAGCCGTCATGGTCATGTTCGACTCGCTCAATCGGCACATGCTGCCGCCTTACAACCCGCAGACGTGGGTCCACGCGCCGAACTTCAAGCGGCTGGCGGAGCGCAGCGTCCGGTTCGACACGTCGTATGTCTGTTCCATGCCGTGCATGCCAGCCCGGCGGGACATGCACACCGCCCGGCCAAACTTCCTGCATTGCTCGTGGGGCCCGCTTGAGCCGTTCGACGACTCGGTCCCCCAGATGCTTTCCGAGGCGGGTGTGTACACCCACCTGGACACCGACCACTACCACTACTTCGAGGACGGCGGCGCGACCTACCACAACCGCTATAATTCCTGGACGTTCCACCGCGGACAAGAGGGCGACCCGCACATCGGCCAGGTCGCCGAGCCGACGGTCCCGCCGAACATCAACGGCAAGGGACGCCGCTCCGACTGGGTGAACCGCCAGCAGCAGCGCTTCGACGAAGAGATGCCGCAGACCCACCTCTTCCACGCAGGCCTCGAGTTCATCGAGCGCAACGCGGAAGAGGATCGCTGGTTCCTGCAGATCGAGTGCTTCGATCCGCACGAGCCGTTTGTCAGCGCCCGGGAATACAAAGACCTTTACCCAAGCGAATACGACGGGCCGCTGTTTGACTGGCCCGCCTACGCACCCGTGAAGGAAAGCCCCGAAGAGGTCGAGGAGGCGCAGCGCAACTACGCGGCCCTCATGAGCAAGTGCGACAAATCATTGGGCGATGTGCTCGATGCATTCGATCGGCACAACCTCTGGGAAGACACGATGCTCATCCTCTGGACCGACCACGGCTTCATGCTAGGCGAACACGACTGCTGGGCCAAGAACTGGATGCCCCTCTACGAGGAAATCAGCCACACGCCGTTCTTCATCTACGACCCGCGTTACAAGCAGGCCGCAGGCTCACACCGCACCGCGCTGGTCCAGCCCGCGCTCGACCTTGGGCCCACGCTGCTTGGTTTCTTCGGCCTACAACCCACCGCGCGCATGCTCGGGCACGACCTGTCCAAGGTGCTCGCAAATGACACGCCGGTGCGCGACGCGGCGATCTTCGGCTATCACAACAACCGCGTGAACATCACCGACGGCAGATACACCTACTACCGTGACCGTGTAGCCGAGGCCCCCTGCCCGATCCACACGCTGATGCCGACGAACATGCGTGCCTGGAAGGCTGGCCTCGACCAAGCGGAACTCGCGCCGCCGTTCTCATTCACCCGCGGGATGCCCGTGCTCAAGCTGCAAAAAGCGCCGCACAAGTCCCCACCCGCAGCGAAGCACCTGCTGTTTGACCTGCACACCGACCCAAAGCAGCAGCAACCCCTGGACGACCCGGCCGTGGAAGCCCGGCTATGCCGCCAGATGTCAGAGCTATTCGCCGCCTGCGACGCCCCCGCCGACCAATACCCCCGTATGGGGCTGGAACATGTCTGACACGCTCAACAGAGCAGCAACCGTGAGGGAGCGGTGGCTTTTTGAAAAGTTGAGTGCACGTCAGGCCTGATCGAGGTGTTCCTCAAGCCAGAGCAGCGATGACTGGGGCCACCTCGAAATGCAGGCCTGAGGCTCGCGAAGCTTGGACCGTGATTAAGGACCGCACCGCTTCCTTGCGGGCGCCGCTCTGTGTGTTGTCCTTGGTCTAGTCTTCGATGATGTGGCTGCACTCGGCCAGGCTGGTCGTGCCGTCGATCACCCGCAGCAGGGCCTCGGCGGTCAGCGAATGGATGCCCTGGTCCTTGAACTGGCGACGGATCTGGTTCTGGTCCGGCTCTTCGCTGAGCCACGCGGCGTGGCCCGGCTCAAAGTCCGCGACCTGGAACACGCCGATACGCCCCGCGTAGCCCAACTTGTGGCAGTGATCACAACCGACCGGCTCACACACCTCGGCGGGGGCCGGCTCGTCGGGGAGGTGGCGGGCGAACAACTCCTGTTCGACCTGCGTCAACGCCCGTGCTTTCTTGCAGTGCTTGCAAAGCACGCGGACCAGGTCCTGCGCAACCACCAGGCGCAGCGCCCCAGCCAGGACATAGAACGGGGCACCGAGGAAGTGCATCGCCTCGATTGCCGCGGCCGCGTCCTTGCCGTGGATCGTCGCGAAGACGGTGCGCCCGGACAAGGCGGCGTGCGACGCGATGCGTGAGGAATCGCGGTCGCATATCTCCCCCACCGCCAGCACATCCGGGTCCATCCGCAGCGCCAGCCGCAACGCCTCGGACATGCCGCGCCCGTGGTCTTCATCGATCTCGATCTGCCGGACGTAAGGCAGATCGAACTCGGCGGGGTCTTCGATTGCGATGGCGACCTTCCTCTCCACTTTGTCCCGGCTGAGCAGGGCGTAGAGCGTGGTGGACTTGCCCGCGCCGGTGGGGCCGCTGATCAGCGTCAGGCCATCGGTGTGTTGGAGCAGGTGCTTGATGCGTTCGAGCTGCGCGGGGCGCAGGCCCAGGTGTTCCGCGGCCAGGGCTTCGCTGGGCGGGGGGAGCAGGCGGATGTGGACCGACTCGTGGTGCGGCGCGGTGGGGACGATGGTGACACGCGCATCCAGCGGCCGCCTCGGGCCATGCCAGCGCAGGTGCCCTTCCTGCGCGGTCATCGAGCCATCGATATGCATCTCGGCCGCGGCCTTGATCTGGTTGATCAACCGACGCACAGCGTCGCGGCCAAGCTCCTCGTGGTTGAGGATCACGCCATCAACCCGCAGCCGGACCGCGCCCTCGGCCTGCCAGCAGTCGATGTGGATATCCGTCGCGCCGAGGTGGTCGGCGTGGGTGAATAGCTTGTCCAAAGCCGGCGGCAGGCTGCGCGGATCGCCGTCGCCAAGGTACATGTCGATGGAGGGATGCGGAGACGCCGGTTCTGTGTTGCTGCGAGAACCCATGCCTACATCATAGGGCCGCGCCGCGCCGGTACAATGGAAATCTGAAAAACCCGCTGCGCTTTACGCTGCAGGTGAACGCACCGGCATATGTACATGGGAATTGAATCCGCCAGTGAAAAAAGACCGCAGTATTTTGTGGCCATCATCTGCGACCCTCCCCGACAGGGCCGCCTCGCGGCATGGCACGGTTCCCGTTCAGAATGGAATCTCGAAAACATCCTGCTCGTCATCCCCCCTTTCCTGGGAGGATGCATATGTGCCCGCGTCGCTGACGACATCGTCGTCGTCCTGCTCTTCATCCCCATCCCAGTCCGAGCCATCTGTTTCATCGTGGTCAGCCAAACCGTCGTCGTTCCAATCCGAAGCTTCATCAGCTTCGACATCTGTTTCCACGTCATCGACGGTTGGAGATTGAATACGAGGGCCTTCTTTCTGCTTCAGCCGCGTGTAGTCCAAGAAAAAGAGGTTGGCTTGGATATTGTCCGAATTGGAATAGACATGAGCAAGAAAAAATTCCGTGATGGTTGCGTTGCGATTGGCCAGCTCTTCCGCCAGCCGGAGTACCAGCGGCAGACGGCTCTTGTTTTCATTCTCAAAGGCCTCCCACCACCTCCTGGCGCTATCGGTGCAATTAACAAAATCAAGCGTGTCCTTGACATCTTCCAGTTTGTGTACAATCTTGTCGTTAGACCAGCCATGTACATCCGTGAATGTCGATCTATCTGTGCCGGAGTCTTGCTGCTTTTGTGCTTCGTTACGGCGCTCTTCCGACTCCTTGTCGCGCGTATAGATTGGGTACCACGGTTCATATTTCAATGGCACTTTGCGCAATGCAATCGCGCGAGATTGCGACTTAGCCCGCATCACCTTCTTCCGCCACTGCGGTAACTCGTAGGCGGGGCGGAACCATGCAAAAAATGGCGTCTTGCCCGGCAAGGCGACCAGTGCGGCGCGGCCAAGCACGGGGTGCGGCGGGCTCTGGTTGATCTGCTCGGGCAGCAGTAGGGGTCGGCTGACCAACTCCTCACTGCGCTCCACGTGCCGGGCAATCGTGGTTTCATCAGCAAGGAGGGTGCGACGCTCGACGATGCGCGGGTGCACGAGCGTGGTGGTGCCTGCGAGGTTGGAGGCATAACGGGAATCGGCTTGCATGACCGGGGGTTGGAAGATGATGGTGTTGAAGCTGGTGAGTACGCTCTCGGCCGCGTCCCCGTAAACCTCCCCGAGTTGGCCCAGGCTCTGCACGCAGGCCATACAGGAGACCCCGCGCGACCGCCAGGTGTTCGCCGATGCTGCGTAGTCGGGGATCGTACCGAAGTTGCAGAACTCGTCCAGGAACAGGTGTACACGGCGCGGCAGGCGTCCGCCCGGTGAACTCTCGGCGGCATGAGCAAACATGCGCAACAGCTTCTGTAGAAAAAGGTTCAACGCCGGCGCCACCTTGCCCAGGGCGTGAGAAGGGGCCTCGATGACCAGCACCGTGGGCCTGTCCAGGAGCTCGGTCGGCGTGAACTCGTTGCTCGATGTGACTGCCGCCACATCGGGGCTTGCAAAGCACCTTAGCAACATGGAGACCTCGGCCATGACGGTCGAGGCGTTTGACCCGCCGTCATTGAGGAAGCCAAGTACTGAAGCCGTATGCATCTCGCAATTGGCTATGCCCAAGCATAAGAGCTTGCGCAGCTCGGATTCGGGCAGATCAAACGCCTCTGTGAGCATCGGGTACGAAACCGAGCCACGCAACGAACGCAGGACAAATGCCATGGCGGTGATGAAACGACAGGCATTTTCCCGGAAGAAGGGAGAATCGCCACGAGCGCGCGGCTGGAGGCCGTAGCAAGCCGCAGCAATATCTGAGGTCATTTCATTGTCATCCGCACAAGACAGCAGATTGATGCCTACGGAGCGAGCAGGGTTAGTCAGGTTTAATGCAAGCAGGCGCGGCCTCTCCTCCTCGGGCATGTCGGCAATCGCCTCCTCGATCAACGCGTACAGGTCGCCCTTGACGTCCATGACCACGTGGCTGGCGTGGGGGTCGGTATCAACAATCGAGCTCAGCATGGCAGGGTTCAGAAGCTTCTGATTCTTGCCCGAGCCGGTCTGCCCCACGATGAGGATGTTTCTAGCGCGTGTTTCACTGTCAAGCGCAATGCCATGGCGCTGCACTTCAACCGTGAAGACCTTTTTCTTATCGTCCGCCAGCATGGGGAAGCAGCCGCTCCAGACCAGCGATCCGTCCTCTGCACCAGCGTGCCCTCCAAGCACATCCGCAAGGTCTCCAAGGCCGGGGTAACGCGCCGAACCGTAGATTGAAGTAGAGGCATAGGGCAAGTACGGCGGCAGCCCCGAGTCACAGGCGTAAAGCGACAGTTCATCCAACGGGTTGAAGTCGATAGGTTGTTGCATAGGCGAGTTCATGTGTGTTGGGTGTAGGTGCGGGCGTCAGGTGCATCCCAGCGCGCAACACCACATAGCCGCACGCAACCGCGGGCGACTCAGATGTGTTAAGCGAAAGGGTGCAGGCAGTAAGTGTCTAGCGAGTATAAGCGGAGGAATGAAGTGCGCCTAGAGGGTGGTTCAGAAGTTTTCGCGTATTGATTGATGGAGTATAAAAGGTGGAAGTTTGCATGTTTATGCGAAACGTTGATTTGCGTGAGGAGAAAATGAGTGAACGTGGCGCATCATTCGGAGCAGTTAAGACAGGCCTGTTACCGTCCGCCGGTGTCCCGGCCATGCGGGATCCACGTCCACAGCCACACCTTCCACAACCACGTCCTCTATCAGAACTGCAGGTTCCCCGCCTACGTCGACCTCCACAACGCCCGCTTTGAGCAGACCCTCGCGTTCGAAGACTGCTTCTTCCTCAAAGACGGCCTGTGCCTGTGCGACACCCGCGTCGCCGGCCGGTTTTCGCTGCGCGGCTGCACGTTCCGTGATAGGCCGGCAGCATCGACACGACGCGAGAGGGGTGCCGGTCAACGCCGCTGCAGAGCCGCGGCTCCTGATCCGACGAACAATCCGCCGCAGTCAGCCGTGAAAGCCAGCGTTACGTCTGTTTGATGGTGGTGCGCCACGGACCCGCAAGCCACAATAGCTTGAGGGCGGATTACACAGCCCCCGGCATCGCGGCTGATCAGCTGGGGGTCTTTGCTGATGTCGTTTGCGGCGTGGCGGAGGGTTGGTAACGGAGATTGAAGGCTTGGGCGATGATGCTGAAGGTGTCGATGTTGCGGGTCAGGCCGCGGAAATCATCCGCGCCGGGGCCGAAGGCGTGCAGGATGGCCAGGTCCTGGGTGTGGCTGACGCCGGTGAACTGCACGCCGGTGAAGTTGCCAAGCGACTGGCCCAGGAGTCCATGCGCATTGGCGTGTTGCAGGTTGGTGTCGGTGGCGATCTCGGATCGTATGGCGTCGAGGACGGTATGGGCGTGAGCCTCGGGCAGATCGAGCCCGGTGTGCTGCTGGATCACGGCGGCGGGCGGTTCGACAGCATCGCGCAGCGCGGGCAGGAGCTTATCGAAAGAGCTACGGACCCCGGCAAGTCGAGCGAAGCTTGTGTTGGTTTGGTGATACGCGGTGCCGATGCCGTTGAGGCCGGGGTTGGCGTTGCCGTGGTCGGTGGTGATGATCAGGAGGGTGTCGCGACGTTCGCCAAGGAAGTGGAGCGCTTCGCCGACGGCGTCGTCGAAGGCGAGTTGGTCCCAGAGCATAGCCGCGGCGTCGTTGTTGTGTGCCGCGTGATCGACTCGGCCCCCCTCGACCATGAGGAAGAAGCCCTGGTCGCCGGAGGCCGCTTCGAGTGAAGCCAAAGCCGCCCGTGTCATCTCCGCGAGGGTCGGCACGTCCTGCTGGATAGTGAGATCGGCGCGGTGGTCGATGGTGTAGGGCAGGTGTCCACGGCCAAACAGTCCGAGGATGCGTGGCGCTCGTTCCGGCCCCAACACTCGCCCGCGTTGATCCCAGAACGCGTAGCCCGCACCGATGAACCGGCCGATGAGGTCTTCGCCATCGTCGCGGGACAGCGGATCGAAGAACTCGCGCCCCCCGCCCATCAGCACGTCCACCGTGTCGAGAAACTGCGGCGCGATCAGGTGTTGATCCTTGCGGCGGGCCTGATTCGCGGCGAACCCGGCCGGTGTGGCGTGGGTGAGGGTTGTGGTCGTCACCAAGCCGACCCGACGCCCGGTGTCCTTCAGCAGCCGGGCGAGCGGGGTGGTTGTGGTGCCGTCAGGCAAAGTGTTGATCGCGCCGTTGTTGACCCGGCTGCCGCCTCCCCACGCCGACGCCGCGGCCGCCGAATCGGTCACCAACGAATCGAGCGACCCGGTATCCACCAACCCGGCCGCGACGCCGTCGCGGCGGCTGAACTTGACCCAATGGGTGCCGCGTTCAGGCCCCCGCACCAGCCGGCTAAA
>JBGTLW010000167.1:0-6011 GCA_041743835.1 Phycisphaeraceae bacterium
CCGCCCGGCGGTGATGCGCATCGACAACGCGCCCAGCGCGTCGGTCTCTTCATCGCGCAAAACCCGGCCGCGATACGCGTCGATCGCCAGCCGCGCGTCGTCGAGCCGGCCCTCGTCGATCAGCCCGCCGATCACAAGCACATCCGCGTCGACCCCGGCCCGGCGATCGATCTCCTGGATCAGCGCGAAAATCGTGTCGCGCGGGTAGATCGGCTGGGACACCGGGCTGAGCCGATCCAGCGTCTCGAGCTTCTCCCGCGCGTCGGGCAGTGCGTCCGCGGCCATGTCCAACCGGGCGCCGGACAACAGCAGCCCCGCGGTGATCCGGTCCCCGATGTCGCTGGTGAGCACGGATTCATCCTGCGCTTTGGCCTGCTTGAAGGTTTCGTGTGCGTCGGCGAACAGGCCCTGCTGGTACTGCTGGTTGCCCGTGACGATCAGCGCCTCGGCCGCGTCGATCACCGCCTGCCGGGCCTGGGTTTCCTCGGCCTGCTGCGTGAGCATGAAGTAACCACCCACGCCCGCCCCGGCCAGCAACACGACAAGCGCGAGGTACGCCGGCCACTTGCGCTTTTTCTTGAGTGTCGCGGTCTTCTCCACGGCGTTGGGGGCCGCGGGCGGCGCGGTGCGTTTCGGGGCGGCTCCGCCGGTGCGGTCGGCTGGGCGGTTCTTGTTGAAGTGCCTGCCGATCGCCTCGGCCAGTTCCTCGGCTGTGGCGACGCGGCGGTCGATGTCCTTGTCCATCATCCGCGCGACCAGCTCCGACAGCCGGGGCGGGATCTTGGGGTTGAGCTCATGCAGGGATGGGATGGTGGCGCGCGGGTTGGTGTGCCACTTCATCCAGCGGACCGACTGGTTGCGTTGGTCGCGCAGCACGGTCTTGAATGCGTCGTTGAACGCGGCCCGGCCGGCGAACATCTCGTAGGCGATGATGCCCAGCGCGTAGATGTCGGCCTTGCCTGTCGCCGGCTCGCCGCCGAACAACTCCGGGGCCATGTACCGCACCGAGCCCGCGGGCAGCGCTTCCTGCTCGACCATGAACGACGCGAGGCCCAGGTCGCAGACCTTGACCCCGCCGCCATCGGGCAGCAGCAGGTTCGAGGGCTTGAGGTCGCGGTGGACCACACCCTGCCCGTGCACCGCGACAAGCACATTGGCGACCGCGTGGACGATCTTGAGCGCCCGCAACGGCTCGATGGGGTCGCCCGATTCGTTGAGCAGGTCCTCGAGCGATTGGCCCTCGATCCGCTCCATCACCAGGAACGCGCCGCGCTGGTCATCGATGAAGTCGATGACCTTCACGATGCGCGGGTGGAGCTGCGACAACTCGCCCAGGAGCTTGGCCTCTTTGCGGAAGCGGCGGGCGATCAGGTCGTCTTCCGCCCCGCCGGTGAAGAGCAGTTGTTTGATGGCGACGTGCACGCCCGAGTCGCTGTGGACCGCGGCCCAGACGGCGGAAGTCCCGCCACGGCCGAGGAGCTCGCCGATGGCGTAGCCCTCCAGCGTGTCGCCGGGGCTGAGGGTCAGGGTATCGGATTGGGTCGGGTTGGCGGTCATGGGGTGTGGTGGCCGGGGAGCGAGGCGCGGGCGATGGCTTGGGGCGGAGCGGTCAAGCTTCCGAAGTACGGCTCATCATTGCGGGTGCCTGGGCAAAATCGGGAGCGGGGGCAGGTCGGGGTTGACGCCCTCGTTGGTGAGGGTGGCGCTGGCGGTGACGAGGGTGTACGCCCCGGGGCCGTCGGCGGTGGTGTGCTCGCCGTCGGCGAAGATGCCACGGACGTAGGGGACGGCGAGGTTGAGGCGGTGTGACACCTGCACCGTCACCGACTCTCGCGGGGCATAGGCGTAGGAGCTGAAGATCGTGTTGAAGCTGACGTTGCTGCCGGAGGGCAGGGCTTCGAGCAGTGTGACCTCGGTGTTTTCGGCGGCATAGTGGACGCGCTGCTCGACCATGCTCGCGACCCAGTTGGGGCTGCTGCGTCCCTGGCTTGCGAAGAGGTTGTCCATGCCGTCACGCACGCGGTCGCCGGGGAACGCCGAGCCTTCGAGCCGACCCGATACGGGCATGACGGCGAAGGCTGCGGCCGCGTGGATGCGGTCGAACTTCTCGAAGCCACGCGTGGCGAAGATGACGTTGTGCGGCTCGGACGGGTCGCCGTGGTCCGCGGGTATCTGGACGATCGCGGCTCGGGTCGCGGCAAAGGCGGCGTAGTTCACATACGCGTTGCCGACCATCGCCAGGGTGATCTGCAAGAGCAGCATGCCCAGAAACATCACGATGGGGAAGACCAGCACGAACTCAACCGTGGCGACCCCGGATTCCTGCGTGTCCCGCCACCGCTGCACCAGCGAAGCGCCCGGAGCGGGGGCCAGCCGCGCCAAGACCCACACCAGCAAGGCCAGCACCCCCAGCGACGCCAGCCCAAGCCAAAGCCAACCCCCGCCCGGCCCGGCCAAGGCTGCTGTAAACCAACTAAAGGGGGTTAGGGCACTCACATGACACCTCACAAAAAGGACAACCAACCTCCCATTCTATCGACCCGCAAGCCCTGCCCGCATCCATAACGCATAAAGTCCCCCCAACATTGCCCCCCCCCCCCGGAAGTTTCCCCCAGAAGTTTCCCCCGGGAACCTGGCCCCCGGAACAGTATTGCACGTTTGGGGCCTGGCGCTACGGCGGGGGCGCGATCGCGGAATAGGCGCCGGGTGGGACGGGTTGGTATGTGTACGGGGGAACGGGGGGAGACGCGGGGAGACGGGGGGAACGCGCGGGCGGACGCCCGGCGTTAAACGGGGGGAAGTGGCGGTTCGCGCTAAACGTCGGGGGGCGAAACTTATAGAATCCCACCATGAACCAGAGCAACGGCACAATTGAAAAGGTTGTCATCATCGGCTCGGGCCCCGCGGGGTGGACGGCGGCGATTTATGCCGCCCGCGCCAACCTAAACCCCCTGGTCTTCCCCGGCCGGGCGGCGGGCAAGGATTTGGTCCCCGGCGGGCAACTCATGCTCACCACGGAAGTTGAGAACTACCCCGGCTTCCCCGAGGGCGTGACCGGCCCCGAGATGATGATGAAGTTCTACGAGCAGGCCATGCGCTTCGACACCCGCGTCGCAACCGACAAGGGCGTCGTCGGCAAGGCGGATGTCCCCGGGGGGCTGTTCACCCCAAGCTTCCTGGACGTGGCGAAGGTGGACCTGTCTCAGCGGCCATTCGTGGTGACCGGGGACAACGGCTTCACGGTCAAGGCACACAGCATCATTATCGCCACCGGCGCCAAGGCCAACTGGCTGGGGCTGGAGAACGAGATGCGTCTGGCGATGTCGGGCGGGGGTGTGAGCGCCTGTGCCGTGTGCGACGGCGCGCTGCCGATGTTCCGCGACCAGCCCCTGGGCGTCGTGGGCGGGGGGGACACGGCCATGGAAGAAGCGCTGTACCTGGCCAAGTATGCAGGCAAGGTCCACGTGTACGTCCGGCGGGACGCGCTGCGGGCCTCGCAGGTCATGGCCGACCGCGCCAAAGCCAACCCCAAGATCCAGTTCCACTGGAACACCGAGGTCATCGATGTGCTCGGCGGCGAACGCATCACCGGCGTGAAACTGCTCAACAACAAAACCAAGGAAGAATCCGAGATGACGCTGGGCGGGCTGTTCATGGCCATCGGCCACACGCCGATCACCACCTTCCTCGATGGCCAGCTCGACACCGATCACGAGGGCTACCTCAAGCTCAAAGACCCGTACCGCAGCACAAGCCAGATCGAGGGCGTGTTCCTCGCGGGCGATGTGGTGGACAGCGTGTATCGTCAGGCGGTGACGGCCGCGGGCATGGGCTGCAAAGCCGCGATCGACGCCGAGCGCTGGCTGGGCGAACAAGGCATCGACTGATCGGCCGTGCGCTACAATCAATATGTTTAGCGCGGGGCGTCCGCCCCCGCGTTTTCCCCCGGAATTGTTGCATGTGTGACGGGGAACGCCGGGGCGGACGCCCCGCGCTAAACGTTGGAAACTTGCGTTTCAGGCGCGTTGCAGCAGGTCGTTCACATCAATGACATCCATCCCGGCATCGCGGGCGGATTGCATGCCGACCTCCGTGTCTTCAAACGCCAGGCAGAACGCCGGGGCAATGCCCAGGGCTGCGGCCGCCTTGAGGAAGGTTTCGGGGTGGGGCTTGTGATGGGTCACGTCGTCGGCGGTGATGACCGCATCGAAGTGGTCGAGCAGGCCGATCGCTTCGAGCGTTCGAGAGACCCCCAGCCGTGTGGACCCGGTCGCCACCGCGATGGGTACACGGCCCTTGTATTTACGCGCGAGCGCGACGGTCGGGGCGATGGGCTGGATGTGGTGCGCTGCTGCGAAGTAGGCCGCGTATTTCTCGGTGGTCAGCGCGGCGGCATCGAGCGTTCGGCCGGACTCCGCGGCGAGCATCTCAAAGATACGCGTCGCCGGAACGCCGCCCAGGGCCATGAACCGCTCGTGCGGCAGCAGGTGGTCCAGCCCGTGGCGTTGGAGCGTGCTGTTCCACGCGACCCAGTGGGCGGGCATGGAGTCGGCCAGGGTCCCGTCACAATCAAAAACGATGGCTTGGTGGTGCGGCTGGAGCATGGTGCGTCACGGCTGGGCGGGGGGATTGAAGGGAAGGCGGGGTCAGCAGGCGGGCGGTGGATGATACCCACCCAGCCTGCAAGCCTAGCAAACTTTGGTGATGCTGCGGTGAAAGGGGGTTGGAAACACAGCACCCCCCTTTCGAAGCCCACGCTCGCCGAGCGTGTGCTTTCACCATGCGTGTAGCCTCTTGGTTCTTGCAGGCAATAGAACCATGACCCGCTACCACTATTCACACGGAAATCTCATGCCCGACCGCCTGCTGTCGCCTGCCCTGCTGCTTTCAGCCTGCCTGCTCACGCCCGCTGGGTGGGCTTCACAGCCCCTGCCGATCGAGCGCCCAGCCGAGGCTCCCCTGCGGGTGACTGAGGCCGAGCCGTTGTTTGACCTGGCCAGGAGCGTGCAACAGGTGTCGCCGCAGTCGTTTCGGCTGAGGTTCCACGCGACGGACCTGATCAAGGCGGGTCAGACGCCCCGGCCGCTGGTCGGCGATATCTCGCGGGTCGATGGCAAGTGGGTCGCGGGCACCGGCAACACCCCCGGCTACAACCAAGCCCTTCACACCATTGATATCACCGAGGGTAAGGCCGACCAGACCCACATCAAAGCCACGCTCAAGGCCACCATCAAGCCCGACAACTGGGTCCCCGCAGACAAGAAGACCCGCGAGGTCACCTTCGAGCTAGACCTCAAGCTCATCCCCGCCGAGCGAGCGCCCGGCTCCAACGAGGACGCCGAGCCGAGCACAGAGGGCCAGTTCTGGCGCGTCTTTCCCAACAGCGATCAACCCACGCTCAAAGTCGAGGGCACCTACCGCGTCATCGAGTCGCCCTACGAGGCGGACGCGGCCGAGCCTTCCACCGGCCAAGTCACCGGCACGCTCTCGGTCCCCATCGCGCCAAACCGATGGAACATGGGCACCCTCAATGAAGCGGCAGACGGCGTCCGCCTGCGGCTGGACATGGGCACCACCCGCGGCAACTGGAACCACGCACGACTCACTCAAATGGGATTCGAGCCCGCACGCGATCTCTCGGCGTGGCACGGCCTGCGCATCAGCATCGACACCGACAAGCCACGCGACGACGCCAACATCGCGGTCTGGCTCCGCGAAGACGACGGCAGTTGGTACTACGTCAAATACGCCGTGCCCCTCGCGGACGAACAGAACCAGGCGGTGCTCCTCTTTGAAGACTTCTCGGAAGCCGAGTGGGTCTCCCCGACCAATCACATGGACGAGGACTACGTGCTGGACCGCTCGGGCGTCGCGGTGATCGGCATCGGCATCGTCAACGCGTTGGGCGTCGGGGAGGTCGGCTTTGAGATCAAGGGCGTCGAGCTGGTCCGCGTGGATCGGCCCGCGCCGACGCCGGCCGTGGCGCGGGTGACCGGCAAGCTCCTGTCGGT
>JBGTLW010000168.1:0-38911 GCA_041743835.1 Phycisphaeraceae bacterium
GGGGGGGGGGGGGGGGGGGGGGGGGGGGGGTTTGGGGGCGGGGGGTGACGGGGAGAAGTACGGTGGCGTCGGGCTTAAGCCCGGCGTGGTGGGGCCGGGGGCCGGCGGGGGCGGGCCGGAGTCCGCTGGGTGCGGGCTTGAGCCCGCCGACAGCGGGGTTAAGCACGATGTTTCCGGACACAAGCCTCTTCACTCCCATCACCCTGTGCCCGGACGGAAGTGTGGATCGCGGGAGCGTGGATCAGCACGGCCGGGCGGCTGCGGGCGTTATCAGGACGCACGGGTCAGGCCGATCGGCGAGGGATGGTATGCACGGGGTGTTCTGTGTCTGTCCCTTGCCACGGAAGATCGGCACCTCCCATGCTGGCGGCTGTGCTCCAAGCCACCCCTACCGTTTTCCAATCCGGCACAGGCAGCGCAGAAGAGGAAGCGAGCGTGCAACGGCATCATGCAAATTCGCACATGATCGAAACTGCGTTAGCCGTGCGATGATGGGAAGGCGTCGGCCTCTGCCTGGACGACCCCCTCCCGGTACCAGTGGTAGCCAATAATGCGTCAAACGGTGGGCTGCCACTGGTTTGCGTCACGCGGGCACGCTAACATCGTAGTAACCAAACCGCTCTTGCGGCCAATAATAAGTCGAACCACGGGATCGTGTTGATCCCGAAACCTTTTTTCTCCGAAGGAGAACCCCATGTTGCGCAGCCTGCTGACCCCGTTTGCAATGTTCCTGGCCCTGACCCTGATTGCCTTACCCACGCTTGCCCAAGACGAGAAGGCCCCCAAAGAAGCCAAGCCCAAGGCCACCCGTGTGAGCGGCGTCGCGACATCGGTCGGCGATGCGTCGGTCACCATCCAGCCGAAGAAGGAAGGCTCAGAAGCCGTCACCGTCACGGCCGATGACAAGACCGCCGTGAAGGTCGATGGCAAGGCCGCGACCCTCGCGGATATCAAGGTAGGCTACACCGTCAACGCGATGGTCGTGGGCGACGGGGCCGCGACGAAGATCGATGCGTTCTCTCCCGAGGAAACCGCACGCAAGGCTGAGGAAGCCGCGAAGAAGAAGGCCGAGCGCGACGCTGCGAAGGGCGATGGCGAAGGCAAGAAGAAGGACAAGGACGACGCTGGCGACGGCGACGGCATGTAAGACCCGGACCGCTCCGGTGTGAAGGTCCACACCAAATGTGACCCTCCCCCCCCGGAAGTGCCCCGGAAGTGTCCCGGAAGTGTCCCGGAAGCTTCCCCAGAATAGCCCCCACGAACGCCCCCGGACTCCCGTCCGGGGGTTTTTTCGTGCCGCCCGAACCGCCCCGCCATCACATCGCACCGCGAAGTATCATCATCCGCGTGGACCAGCCACGAGCAGCGATTCTGGAGCATCCCGGCGACGTGGTATCCCGCGCGCCGGGTTGGACGCCGGGCATCCATGCGTGGGCGATCGGCATGGTGGCTGGCCTTGCGGCTGGCGCGGCGTGGAGCGTCACGTGGGTGTGGCTTGTCGGGGCCACGGTGTGTGCGGTGGTCATGTTCGCGTGGTCACGAAGCAATCGCCCCCGGACCTGCCCCCGGAACCGCCCCCGGAACCGTCCCCGTCCCCGGGCCGTCGCCTCCTGGGGGTGGCTGGCGTTTATCCTGCTGTCCGCGGCGTACATGTCCGTGCGCGAGCACCGCGTGCCCATGCACTCCATCGAGCGTTACCTGGGCACGGTGCCGGCGCTGCAGCGGGTGCAGGGCGTCATCGAGGGGCCGAGCAAGATCGCGTCGCCCCGGCGTGGGCACTTCGGCGACTTTACTTACAAGAAACCCGACACGTTCTTCGTCCTGCGCGTGGAGCGGATCGCTGTGGCTGTCAGCGCGGATGAGGACACACCCGACGACGGGCTGCGGCCAGGGCTGGACTGGTCCCCCGCAGCCGGCCGACTGCTTTGCAGGATTGATGAAGCGGAGCCCAACCTCATTCCGGGGCAGCGCATCGAAGCGGCGGGTTGGGCCGCGTCGTTCCGTGGCCCGGTGAACCCCGGCGAGAAGGACTTCCGAGCCGCGATGAAGCAGCGCGGCATCGCGGGCAGGATCACACTCCAGAACCGCAACAACTGGCACCCCGTCCACGCCACGCCTCGGTCGGCCAGCGGCGCGCTCGGTGCTGCGGCCGACTGGGGCAACGCTTGCTTCGATCAGTTCGATCGCCTGCGGCAAGCCTTCGCCCATGCCGCGGGTCATGCGCTGGCGATCGGGATGCGCGGCGACCCGGAGGTCCTTGCGCTGCTCAACCGCGTGGTGTTGGGTCAGAGTTCCGAAGAGCTCAGCGACCTGGAGGGTGAGTTCAAGCGGGTCGGCATGGCGCATCTTCTTGCGATCAGCGGGGCGCATCTGGGTGTGCTGCTGGGCTTGACGTGGCTGCTGTTGAAAGTGCTTGGCGTTTCGCCGAGCCAGTCGTGCGTGCTCGTGCTGGCGTTGCTTGGGCTGTACCTGCTTGCGGTGCCGGTGCGTGTGCCCGTGGCAAGGTCGGCGCTGATGGCGGTGCTGCTGCTGGGCGGGTATGCCCTGGGTCGCGGCCCCAGTGCCGAGCACCGCCTTGCTGCGGCGATGATCCTGGTGCTGATGTGGCGGCCGGCGGACCTGTTTGATGCGGGGTTTCAGTTGAGTTTTGTCACGGTCTGGGCGCTGATCCGTTACACCCCGACGGTGAGCCAATGGCTCTGGCCCAAGCCGCCGCTGGAGCCGGTGGAGTTGGGCGTGCGAAAGCTCATGCGCAGCGTCGTCGATGCGCAGGCGGTGAGCATCGTGGCGTTCGCGGCCGCGGGCCCGATCGTGGCTTATCACTTCCAGCTCATCAGCCCGCTGGCTGCGGCGCTGTCCTTTGCTGCGCTGCCGGTGTTCGTGGGCCTGCTTGGGATCGGTTATGTCAAAGCACTGGTGGGCATCGCGCTGCCCACGCTGTCGTGGTGGTTGGCTGAGCCTTTGCTATGGTTCGGGCGGGCGCTGGCGTTTTTGGTTCGCAAGGTCGATCAACTGCCCGGCTCGTCTGTCGAGCTGGCGACCCGGCCAAGCGCGTGGTGGATCGTCGCGATTCTGGCGATGGGGGCGGCACTGGGGCAGGGCTGGCTGCGTGGCCGACGCCTTGCGCCCCTCTGTGCCGCGGGCTTGATTGTGCTGTGCATGGCGATGGAGCAGCAGCCACATATCGTGGCCTTCCTTCGGGGCAAACCGCAGCCCGCCATCCGGCTCTACACTTTTTCGGTGGGTGATGGGTCGTGTCACGTCGTCGTCGCCGGCAGCCACGTGCTCATGTTCGACTGCGGGTCGCAGAACTACCCGCTCATCGGCAGGCGCTCGGTGGTCCCCGGCCTGCGTGCCATCGGCGTGCGGAAGATCGACACGCTCATCATCTCGCACAGCGACTTGGACCACTTCGGCGGCGTGCTGGATGTCGTGGAGAATGTCAGAGTCGCGCGCATCCTCGTCCCGCCACAACTCCTGGCCAACGCGCAGAGCGAGGAAGAAGGCACCACCGCGTTCCTCTTGGCTGAGCTGAGTCGCCGGAATATCCCCGTCGAGCCAATTTATCGCGGCTGGCACTCGAACCAGGGCGATGTCACATTCAGGGTTCACTGGCCGACGCCGGATTTCGTCGCCCAGCGCAACAACGACACGTCGGTGGTCCTGCGGATTACTGCGGACCGGGCCAGCCTCCTGCTGGTCGGCGACATCGAGGGCCAGGCCATGCACGCGCTGCTCGCATCGGGCGACGATCTGACCGCCAGCGTCATGGAGCTGCCTCACCACGGCAGCTTTGTGGAGGGCGCCTCCCCCGCTTTTCTGGCGGCGGTGGCGCCAAGCATCGTGCTTCAATCCTCGGGCATGCGCAGCGCGATCGACGACCCGTGGGCCGCCCCACTCGAAGCGCATCATGTCCGTCGAATGGTCACCGACATGCTGGGGATGATCCATTTAAACCTACACGCGGACGGCAGCATCGAGACACAGTCGTTCCTGCCCCCGGAGTGAAAACCTGCTCCAACAGAGCCGCGACCGTCAGGAAGCGGTGTTTTGACGCCTTTGTGTTAATATCACAGTGAATAGCCATTGAACATGAGAGGCACCGCTTCCTGACGGGCGCGGCTCTGATAAGGCACACGGCGCTTACTCCGCGGGGGCCGGTTCTTCGATCACTTCCAAGGCAGCGTTAGGTGCTGGGGTGGACGCGTCTGCGGGTTCCACCAATCTGGCGCGGCCAGCGACGCGAGACTCCCGGATCACCACCGGCAGCACAACCCGGCCACGATCGGACAGCACCAGCGGGGTGCTGCTAGCCAGCGGGAGCTGATTGCCCAGCACCGATCCCCAATCAAACGCGTTGACCTCGGCCAGGAACAGATCGTCTGACTTCATCCTGTCGGTTGCTGCTTCAGGCAAAACATTGGGAGAATCAGACGCATCGGCGGCCTCCATGTCGGCTACCTGTGCAGAAGCCCGCGAATCAACCGGGGCTTGCCGGGCGGTCTCTTGCGTGGCGTCGGCGAGTTCGGCCGCGCGCTCCTGCTTCGCCATAAGCCCGCGATCATTGCTATTACCATCGTTCTTGGCGACGGCGTCCACTGCTTGTCTTCGAGCGAAAGTGCCATCATCTTCAAGGGCGACGCTATCGTCCGCGAAGTCCGGCATCGCAGAGGGCTCCAACTCTCTGGCGACCGAGGGAGCTAACCCCCCGTCCTTCGCAAGCCCGGCCTCTGATTCGTGGCTTTGCTCGGAGGGGGCAGCCGGGCGGACGACCGACGCGGGCTCAGAGGGCTGAGCCTTGGAAGCGATGCTTGTGTGGTCACGTCCCAGCCCAGCCGCCGCACCGGGCGCAGCTGCCTGGCCGCGCTGCGCGTGGTCCACCGCCCGCTTCACCTCGGCCAGCGCCAGGCGTTGGGGCTGCTGGGACTGGATGATGTTTGCGGTTTGCCGACCATCACGGCTGCGGTTCATGTACGACATCAGCTCGGGGACCTGCTCATTGTCGATCACGACGCAGAACACCGTGTCACCCGGCTCGAGGTGATAGGCGTCCATTTCTGCACGCTTGGCGGAGGCAAGTTTGCCATCATCATCTGCTCGGGCGGAGTCCGCTTCCGCTAAGCGAAAGTCGCTTTGCCCAAATCCGATCAACGCATCGTCCGCGGAGACGATCTGGACATCGTTGCGTGCGAACCAGGTGTGGAGCTCGCGTGTTGTTTCCGCGGCGTTGTCGGAGATCACCTCGATCTGCACATTCGTCTGATCGCGGTCGGGCAGGCTCAGCGCAAACTGGCCGGGTCCACCAGCAACCTGCGCAGCATTGAGCGTGGTTTCGGATTCGGCAGCCTCAACAAGCGGGTCAGCAAAGGCGCGGTCATCCGCGCGTGCGAGCGTATCCATCGGTGCGGCAGCCGTGTCACCGGACCCGATGGCCGACAGCGCATCGCGAGCAGCCATGTCGATCTTGTCCAGGTCCGCCAGCGCGAGACGTTCGGCTTCCTTTGCGTCTGCGGATTCGGTGGCATTGGTGACGGCCGGGCCATTGCCCCAGAGTTCGGGGTCGGCCTCTTCCAGGAGGGACGACTCGGTGAGCATGATGATGACGACCGAGGCCGCAAACGCGAGTGCAGCGGCGATGCCGGTGTAGGAGGCGACGCGCAGCAATCGTGGGCCGATGCGCATGCGGTGGCGTTGGGCGGCGACTTCGATGGGGTCGGTCGCCTCATCCACCGGGGCCTCGCCCAGCAGCATCTGCCGT
This sequence comes from Phycisphaeraceae bacterium, assembly GCA_041743835.1. GTDB lineage: Bacteria > Planctomycetota > Phycisphaerae > Phycisphaerales > Phycisphaeraceae > JBGTLW01. The sequence goes on from JBGTLW010000168.1 coordinate 5,759, forward strand.
TCCATGCCAACCAAAAGGTCATCGACGACGGGGACAGGCACCGGCTCGTGCGGCATGGAGCGCAGGGCCTTGCGATCCGCCTTCATCGCCTCGATCAGCCGACGCAGCTTCGGGTCGGAAGCGAGCATCGCATCGACACGGGCCATGCCCTCGGGGGGCAGATCGCCTTCGATGAAGTCAATGAGTTGTTCGTGGTCGTAGTTCGCCTGCATGGTGGTTTGTCAGCCCGTCCGCATCCTTGGGTGTTTATCGGCGTGCCTCTTGTGCGTCAGTCGATGCGGGCACCGCTGCGGGCCCGCGGTCCAGCCGCTCCATCTCCTGACGCAGCGCCAACCTGGCGCGGAACAGCCGGCTCTTGACCGTGCCCAGCGGGATCTCCAGAGCCTCGGCGACCTGATGATAGTCGTGGCCCTCGAGGTCTCGCAGCACGATCACCGCTCGGAACTGCTCGTCGATCCGGGCCAGCGCGGCCCGCAGTTGTTCGATCATCTCACTATGTTCGACGCGTGAGACCGGCCCGGGTTCCGCGTGATCCGCGAGACGGTGGCGAAGCATCGATCCGGGGCCATCGTCGTCCTCAGACCCGTTGGATGAGGCCTCCAGGCTGGTGGTCTTGCGGAGCTTCCGCTTGCGGAGGTGAGAAATCGCCTGATTCATGACGATCCGGGTGGACCATGTCGAAAATCGGGCGTCGCCCCGGAAGCTGGCGACGTTCTGGATGATCTTGAGCATCGCCTCCTGGAGGACCTCGGCCGCGTCCTCCCGGTGGCTGACCATCCGCAGGCTCACGTTAAAAAGACGCCGCTCGTGCAGCCGCAACAGCGGCCCCAGCGCAGCGGAATCCCCGGCCTGTACCAAGGCCACCAAGTCGCTGTCGTCGGCCTGGGTCATCCGGTCGGTCATCCTCGGTTCCGATTCAGGCCCGCGGGGCGTAATTCCGTTCACGCTGCGAGAGGGCACCTGCGATTGTAACATGCACGCAACCCGATACCCTGTGACGGCCCGCAGGCCCCTGCCAGCTTGGCCTCAAGACGCGAGTCAGGCCGGCCGGGCCACACGCGACCCGCGCAGCTTCCGCCTTACAGACGGCCCGGAACCGGTTTTATCTGCACGATCTCCCCACATAGAGAAGATTTTGGACCGCGACACCACCTACCAATCGCCCCTCGCCAGCCGCAATGCCTCGCCCCAGATGCAGTTGATCTGGTCGCCACGCACCAAGTTCACCACGTGGCGGCGGCTGTGGCTGGCGCTGGCCGAGGCAGAGGCCGAGTTGGGCCTGGACATCACCCCCGCACAACTGGACGAGCTCCGCGCCCACCTCGACGACATCGATTACGACAACGCCGCGGCCTACGAAAAGAAGCTGCGGCACGACGTCATGGCCCACGTCCACGCGCTGGGCGATGTCGCGCCCACGGCCAGGCCCATCATCCACCTCGGCGCAACCAGCCAGTTTGTCGTCTGCAACACCGAGCTGCTGCAGGTCCGCCAGGCGTTGACGCTGGTGGCACACAAGTTGGCTGCGGCGATCGACCGGCTAGGAACCTTCGCCACGCAGTTCCGCGACCTGCCCACGCTGGGCTTCACGCACTACCAACCCGCCCAGCCCACGACCGTCGGCAAGCGGGCCACGCTCTGGGCCTACGACATGGCGATGGCGCTCGAGGAAGTCGAGCACCGGCTGGCGACCCTGCGCTTCCGGGGCGTCAAGGGAACCACGGGCACGCAGGCATCCTTCCTCGCGCTGTTCAATGGCGACCACGCGAAGGTCGATCAGTTGGATCGGCTGGTGACCAACAAGATGGGGTGGGCCGAGGACGCACGCTTCGCGGTGACGGGGCAGACATACCCGCGACTGACCGATGGCCTGATCGCGTCGAGCCTCGCGGCCGTGGCCGCGGCTTGCGCCAAGTTCGCCACCGACATCCGCCTGCTCGCCAACCGTAAGGAGATCGAAGAGCCATTCGAGAAGGACCAGATCGGCTCAAGCGCCATGGCGTACAAGCGGAACCCGATGCGCAGCGAGCGTATCTGTGGCCTGTCACGCTTTGTGATCGGGATGGTGCAGACGCCCTTTGTCACAGCCGCGGAGCAGTGGATGGAGCGGACGCTGGATGATTCGAGCTGCCGCCGTCTCACACTGCCCGAGCCGTTTCTCGCGATTGATGGCGTGCTGGACCTTGTCAACAATGTCTCGGCCGGGCTGGTGGTCTATGACAAAACGATCGCCGCGAACCTCTCGCGCGAGCTGCCCTTCATGGCCACGGAGAACATCCTGATGGCCGCGGTGCAGGCGGGTGGCGATCGTCAGGAACTGCACGAGGTGATCCGCGAGCACAGCCAGGCCGCAGCCCTCCGCGTCAAGTCCGACGGAGCGGAGAATGACCTGCTGGAGCGCATGAAAAGCGAGCCCGCGTTCCGCGGCATCGACCTCGATGCCCTGCTGGACCCCAAGGCCTTCATCGGCCGCGCCCCCGAGCAAGTGGACAGCTTCATCACCGAAGTCGTCGATCCCATACGCCACCGCTACCCCGACGCGATGGGGTATGAAGGTGCGCTGAAAGTTTAATTCACGGTTGACGCGCAACGGCCGGCCCCGGAAGATGCAGAGACAATAGATATGCCGGTTGGTAGCCGGATTCGGAATTTGCAGGCGGCTGGCGATCGAATCTCATACGCTAGAGGGCATTTTGATGACTTTCATTATCCGTGGCGTTCACCCGATTGACGCACCTGAGCCGTGCCACCTTCTGAAGCCGACTTGAGCGATCCCGATTCGTTTGACTGGGCCGAAGTCACACAAGAGATTGCGGGACAGCCTCGTTGCGATTGGCAAGCACCGTGGGACGAACGACCGCTCGACGAGTCTAATACCAGATGGGCCTTCTTTTTCCATGACCTCGACCTCACGCGGCCATTGCTGACCCAGGACGGTGCCATTGAGCTTCCCGAGGAGAGCGCGCTTCCAGAGCATCTTTTACATGTTGAGTATGAGTCACCGTGATGAGTTACCTCGTCGCATATTGCCTGCTTCTCGCGTCGGTGCTTTGTACCACTGGCTGCAAGCCGGGCTACCAGCGCGATACGGCTGCATTCCTCGCTGAGATGCAGCAGAATGTTCCTCCCGTTCAGCTCCAGCAATGGGCGCAGCAAGAGATAGCCACAGCCAACGGCCAGCTTGTCGTTATCAGCAATGTACCAGCGTTTGTCGGCTCAACCAGCCACTGCATGCCGACGTATGCGCGTGTCATACCGAACAACGGCTCGCCCTACGTCCACCTGGTGTGGGGTGGCGGCTTTGGATACTGGGGCCTCAAAGCAGGTGCACCGACCTTTACCGCCACGAGCGGTCCGAACGACTACTACGTGAACTGGGTTTCCGGCATCTACGCGTGGCATGAAATCCAATGATCAGACTAACTCCGACCCGCAGTTGACCAACGACACCGGCCACGAGAAGATGGATGCGAGTGAAGTTGCAAGTTGGCAGGCTGCTTCCGGGGGCTCAGCAGGCGGCAGAGATACGCTGTCAGGAACCTAACGCAAATAGTTATGAATACGGTCCCTCGCTCATTTTCTGGGCCAGACCTTGCGGAACAAGAATTTTGTTAATAAAGGTTTATGGCTAGATGATGACAGAAATGGAAATCGAACAATTCCGAAGGCTGAATTTCGATCCGGTTGATGCTGAGTTCGCAGCGGTTGAGTCCCACTTGCGTCAAATAGATGGGCGTCTTTTGGAGTTTTGCGTGACTGTCGGAGGGCAACTTTCTGGTAATGCGCATGAATTCCCTGAACGAAGCATCAAATGGAATAACAACGAAATTGACGAAATCATTCAGATTTTCTACTGCGGCCAAGGACTTGATTTCAGCGTTTGGGTCTGTCAACGGAACCAGCGAACCAATTCTGCCTTGGATCACATTCTAGCTGATTCTGTTTCACTTGAAATCATAGAGCCAAAATTATCGAGCATGCTCGAAAACGCGCTTCAACTGTTGCATGTTTGGAAGAATCGGTGACCGCCTAATTCGGGCAGATAGGTGGTGTCAGGAACCTAAATATATAATGATATAAATTTAGTTACTGACACCCCTATGACCTCCTACGGCTCCTACCCATTCGGCCTCTTGTGTTGCTATGTGCGCGAAATAGCCACACCCCGCCCTTGACCTGCAACCCCCACCCCCGGAATATGGCTCCATGACGATAGACCTTGCCGCATTACCCAAGGGTGAGCCGGACGGTGGTTTTGATGAGATTCATCTTGCTGCGCGTCGGCGGGATGTTGGTCGTGTTGCACAACTCCTTCACTCTGGCGTGGACCACGATACGCGAAACCAGAAGGAACCCAATGGCGATGGTGGCAATACGCCGCTCTGGTTTGCGGCTCAGGGTGCCGCGGCCGGGGGTGTGCCGGTGGCGGAGGTGCTGATTAACGCTGGCGCGACTGTCGATGCCGTGTGCGAGTACGGCACCACGGCCTTGCACATGGCCGCCTCCTGGGGGCACCTCGATATGATCAAGTGCCTCATCACGCACGGCGCTAACCCCGCATCGCGGGACGAAAATGGCAGAACGCCGCGGCAAATGGCTGAGTCAGACTACGCCGCAGTATTGCAAGACCCTGTTCAGGTCAAAAACTGCCACCCGCAACTCGACCAATGGCTCGCCGCCATGCCCGCAGTCATCGCTTATCTGGCAGCGTGTGAGTCGTGAGCACAGGCTGCGACCGACCCGCGGCCAGGGTGAATGCGGCTTCACACCGTCTCCCTGAATCGTGTGGGGCTCATGCCGGTGTAGCGGGTGAATTGTTTGGAGAAGGAGAAGGGGTCGGGGTAGCCGAGGCGGTAGGCGGTTTGCTTAACGGTCAGGCCATCCTGTGCGATGAGGCGGCGGGCGTGGTCGATGCGGCGGCGGATGCGGTACTCGCTGGGCGAGACGCCCATGTGCAGCCGAAACACCTTGCGGAAGCGTTCGTAGCTGAGCCCCATCGTCTGCGCCAAGCGCGGGATATCCAGCCGGCGCTCGGGGTTGTGGGTCAGCGCTTCACACGCGCGGTCGAGCCAGCGTGCGGTGTCGTCCATCATCCGTGGCTGGTGGTCCAGCCGCTGGATCGTGACGAGCAGTTCGTGCATGCGGGCCAGCGGCAGGCCGATCTCGCGCTGGGGTATCTGCCGCATCTCGGAGAGCAGGCGTTCAAAGCGGTTGAGTAGCTCGGCATCCAAGCCTGGGCGCAGCACGGTGCGTGGATCGAGCACGCCGAGCTCCGACAGCGCGCGGTACATCGTCTCGGGGAAGCGGAAGTAGAACTCGATCCACTGGTCATCATCGGGCACCACGCCATGAGGCAGGCCCGGCGTGTGCTGGATGTAATCGCCTGGGCCCACCGCTTGCCGACGGCCCTCGCCGTCGTAGCTCACCCCGTGACCCCGAAGCACATAGACGCCGACATACTCATCCACCAGGCGATCGGTGTAGCCCGCGGCTGGGCCACGCTTGGTCATGTACGCACAACCAAGCACGCTGCCGCTGATGGTGCGGAACACCGCCTCGCGGCGGTCGGGGTGGGTCGTCGTGGGGTAAGGCGTCTGAGCCATGTACCAATTATGACATTGTTTTGACCACGGGGGGCATGGCAGCAATATTTGGAGCCGTTATGATGGTCCAATCGTGACATTATGCAACCGTGACGCCGGGGACAAGACAGGAACACACAGATGACAATGGACCCGGTTCGTTGGGGTATACTCGGTGCGGGCTCGATCGCCGACGCCTTCGCGCGTGGCGTGAGTCAGGGCAGTACCGGCAAGGTGGTCGCGGTGGGCAGCCGGACACAGGATAAGGCAGACACCTTCGCCAACACGTGGAACATCCCCAACCGTCACGCCAGCTACGAGGCGCTGCTTGCCGACGCGCAGGTCGAAGCGGTTTACATCGCGACCCCCCACCCGATGCACCCCGAGTGGGCCATCCGCGCCGCGGAGGCGGGCAAGCACGTGCTGTGCGAGAAGCCGATGGGCCTGAACCACGCGCAGGCGATGGCGATGTTCGCGGCCGCGCAAGACAACGGCACGTTCATGATGGAAGCGTTCATGTACCGCTGCCACCCGCAGATGGCCAAGCTGATCGAACTGATCAAGTCCGGCGTCATCGGCGAGGTGAGGATGATCCGTGCGGCCTTCGGCTTTGGCGGGGGTGACACGATCGGCAATCCCGACGGCCGGCTGTTCAGCAACGCGCTGGGCGGCGGGGGCATCCTCGATGTCGGCTGCTACCCCGTGTCCCTGTCTCGCCTCATCGCGGGTGCCGCGACGGGCAAGCCGTTCGCCAACCCGACGAAGGTCGTCGGTGGCGGGCAGGTCGGTCAGACACAGATTGATGAGTGGGCCGCGGGCGTGCTGACCTTCGAGAGCGGCATCATCGCGCAGGTCGCCACCGCCGTGCGTGCGGGCTTGGAGAACACCGCGCATATCGCCGGGTCCAAAGGCTCGATCACCTTGCCCAACCCCTGGTCCGCGGACCGCAAGAACAAGCCAGACGTGAAAATCATCGTGAACGTCGGCGGAAAATCGGAGACCATCGCCATCGAGTCGGATGACCGCACCGCGTTTTCTTACGAGGTGGATGTCGCGTCCCGTGCGATCCGCTCAGGCAAGCAGCAGGCCGATGGCCCCGCCATGTCCTGGGACGACACGCTGGGCAACCTCGACACTCTGGACAAGTGGCGCGCGGCCGTCGGCGTGACCTATCAGGCAGAAACACCCGAAGTGCAGAAGAATCACACCGCGGCCAATCGGCCCATCCGGCCCAACCCCAAAGCGAACATGACCTACGGCCAAGTGGCCGGGCTCACAAAGAAAGTCTCCCGCTTCATTATGGGCTGCGACAACCAGACCACCTTCGCCCACGCGTCGGTCATGTGGGACGACTGGCTCGAGCGCGGCGGGAACGCGTTCGACACCTCCTTCGTCTATGGCGGCGGGCGGCAGGAAATCCTCCTGGGTCAGTGGCACAAGGCCAGGGGCGTCCGCGATGACATCGTCATCACCGTCAAGGGTGCGCACACGCCCCGCTGCACCCCCGAGCTGCTCATCACGGACTTCCACACCTCGCTCGAACGGCTGCAAACCGATCACGCCGACCTTTACATCATGCACCGCGACAACCCCGAGGTGCCCGCGGGCGAGTTCGTGGACGCGCTCAACAGCCTTGTGGACAAGGGGCTGATCCGCGGCGCGCTCGGCGGCAGCAACTGGAGCTTCGAGCGCTTCGATGCGGTGAATGAATACGCCAAGGCGCACGGCAAGCAGGGCATGACGGTGCTGAACAACAACCTGTCCCTGGCGCGGATGGTGCAGCCGGTGTGGAACGGCTGCGTCCACGTCTCCGACAAGGCCAGCCGTGCGCGGCTGGAGAAGCACCAGATCGCCAACTTCTCCTGGTCAAGCCAGGCCCGCGGCTACTTCCTCCCCGAGGGGCTGCGGATGCGGCTGGGCGCGGGCAACTTCGCGTCGTGGGATTCGCCAGACAACCGCGCCCGGCGTGAGCGGGCCGAGGAACTGGCGAAGAAGAAGGGCGTGACGCCGATCAACATCGCCGCGGCGTACGTGCTGCACCAGCCGTTCCCCAGCTTCGCGCTGGTCGGCCCACGCTTTGTCCACGAAACCATTACCACGATGCCAGCGCTGGATATCACGCTGACCCCGCAGGAAATTGCCTGGCTTTGGGGCGATGATGCCTAAGCCCGCAACGCGCGGGACGTAGGGCCCACACAACGCACACCCTCTGGCCGCAGAATAGCACCGGTTCCGCTGGCCTCGGTTAGACTGTGGCGATGAAGTATCGTGTGCTTCCGCGCATCGGGCCGGTGGCTGTCAGCACGCTGGTGGTGCTGACATTGATGGTGCCCACCGCCTACCTGGCCATGCCGCACATCTATCGCTGGCGGATGCTCAGCGGGCTGCACAGCCGGGATGAAAGCCGGCTCACCCAAAGCCTCAACTTCGTCGCCACGCGGGCAGCGAAGGACGAACGCGTGCTGCACGGTGCGGTCGATCGTCTTGGGTCCGCGGACGATGCCCACTTCTCGTTGATCGCCACCGCGCTGGAGGCCGCAGCCTGCTGGGACCGCGCCACGGTGGGCGACGCCGCGTGGCTGCGGTGGTTAGGTTCCGTGGCCGCCAGCCCGCAGGAGTCCTCCCGCATCGCCGCCGCACAACGCCTTGCGGAGCTAAACGACACGCCGCTGCGCGAGAGGTTGGTCGCCACGCTGCGCAAGCTGGCAGAGGACGCGTCACCCGACGTGCGATTTAACGCCCTCATCGCTGCCGCCGAGCTCGCGTCGTTCAATCCGGGCGACGGGTTGGCTGCGATCATTGAGCAGCGCACCGACGACGCCGAGCCGCTCATCGCTCGGCACGCGCTGCTCCTGTTGCCACCGGGGGGGGCGGGGATGCCGGGGGAGCCGATCGCTGCGCCCAGTGATTGGCAGGCCGTGCCCGCGCGTGTGCTTCCTGCCTATCTATACGCATTGGCGACGCACGATCCCGCGGCTGTGCTTGCGGCCTACCGGCAAGGCGGCCCGGCAATCCGTGAGGCGGCGGTGTATGCCTTGGCGCAACAACCCAGCGACGAAGCGCAGAGCGTGCTGCACGCCGCCGCGATGGAGTCAGCGGCGAACTCGCCCAGCCTGCTGCGATACCGCGCCATCCTGGCTAGCCAAAGCACGCAGGGTTTTTCCGACATGGCCCAAGAGATGCAGGCGCGGGATGACCCGGCCTGGCTCCCGCTCGAGCTCGCGGCCCGCTACCGCGTGGGCCTCCCCCCTGGACCCCGCGAAGAGGCCACAGCCGCCGATCCGCTGCGCCTGCTTGCGGAGCTTGAGGGCACACGTGCGGGCTCGGTCGCGCTGGCGATTGAAGACGAGATGCCCGCGTTGATCCGCCTGGCCGCCATCCGCGCATCCACGACGGCCGACCCTTCCGATTTAAAGCCGCTGCTGATCAATGACACGCCAACACTCCGCGATATCGCTGCGCTGATGGCTGCACAAAAGTTCACAGCCCAGGAGCTTGAGCCATTGATTGTGGACCTGCTCACAGACTACAGCGTGTACGCAAAAATGTCCGGAGCGGTACTGGCCGGCATGAAGGGGGTGCAGCTTGACCTGCTCCGCAAGCGCTACGAGGTTGAGAGGATGCCGACCGTGCGCATCGTGATGCGCATGTCGCTGTGGATGGCGGGTGACGACCACATCATCGATGCCACGCAGGCCCGCGCGCTGCTCGAGCGCGAGGACCTGGGCGTCGGCAGCACCGTGTTGCTGGCCATGCTTCACCGCGGCCAACGCGACCCCGTCGCGGCCCGCGAAGCGCTGGACTACCTGCTGAACCCGCGGGGCGAGTTGGCGATCGACCTGCCCGAGTTCTTCGACATGTTCCGCTGGTGGTACGTGATGGAGGCTTACCTCCCCGCCCTGTTCCCCGAGGGTCACCCGCCCTTCTGGACGTGGGGCGACCCGGAGTTGCAGGCGTTCCAGATCGACGTGCTGCGAAATTGGTATCTGCTTCAGCGGAGGACCTTGACCCCGACCGGAACGACGCGCTAAGCTACGATGCATCGCCAGCCCGAGTGCGTGCGATCAATACCAATCCGTTTTCCCGATCCCCTACACCTGATGACCACCCGAGCAAGACCATGGAAAAACCAGCCGACACGCAGTACCCGATCCTCGATGTCCTCAAGAAGCGTTGGAGCCCATACACCTTTTCGGACCGCGCGGTAGAGCCACAGAAGCTGCGTTGCCTTTTCGAGGCGGCTCGGTGGGCGGCCTCATCGTTCAACGAGCAGCCGTGGCGATTCATCGTCGCCACACGTGAAGACCCGGCCGCATTCGCCAAGGCGCTCGATTGCCTGGTCGATGCGAATCAAGCCTGGGCGAAGGTGACGCCGGTGCTGGTGCTGTGCGTCACGAAAGACAACTTCACCCGCAACGACAAGCCCAACAACGTCAGCCAGCATGACCTTGGGCTCGCGATGGGCAACCTCAGCATCCAGGCCACATCGCTGGGCTTGCACGTCCACATGATGGCTGGTATCGAAGCTGACAAAGTCCGCAGCGGCTACAACGTGCCGAAGGGTTTCACACCACTGACCGCCTGCGCTATCGGGTATCAGGGCGACCACGCCGACCTCGACCCCGAGATCAAGAAGCGCGACCAGGGCCCCCGCACGCGTGCCGCCTTCACCGACTTTGTGTTCGGCGACAGCTTCGGCCAACCCTCTTCGCTGTTCTGAGTCAACCGCACAATCCGCGTCACACGCCGTCTGAAGCGTCGGGTCTGCGGCGGGCTCGGGCGAAGCGCGGGTCGCGTTTGCGGTAGTCCGGCCGCTGTGCGACTTGATGGTTGATCCACTCGATGACAGCCGCATATCCCAACGACTTGGGGTCCCGCCGGAGGTAGTCCGACACCACCGCGATCACGCGGAAGCCTGCCTTGAGCTGAAAGGAAAGCGTGGGGTCGCCGATCGCGCGGTTGACCACGCGGATGACGTACTCCTCAGCCGACATCTCCGGGGCGTAACGGTGGTATCCCACGAGCCTGGCCCCGGCTCGGATGCGCGCGAGTTTCTCCGCGCGGCAGAGATTGAAGCGCGCCTGGTAGATTGCCTTGCCGATGCCGCGGCCCTGCAAGGTGGGGTCCACCATGACATCGGCCCCGTAGAGTGTGCGGCCACGCTCGGGATCGTGGTTGGTGAACATCCCGCTGTCGGTAAACTCGTTCCAGTTGTGGTGGAACTCGTAGTCGTCCCACCTCACGATCAGGCTGGCCGCATACCCCACGATCCGCCCCTCGTCGGGGAGCAACGCCACAAGCTGGCCCTGCGGGAACACCTTCCGGTGGCTGTCGAAGTGCTCGGCAGACCACGGGGCCTGGTCGGGGTAGTGCTCCTTGTTGATGCGGATGACCTGCTCATAGTCCTCGGGTCGGATCGGGCGGACCTCGACGGGTAAGCGGCTTTTCGTGCGGGGGGCATTCATAGTTGGTGCAGCTCAAGCCGCTGGGTGACTTCAGCGGTGGTCAGCGAATCGTGCAACGGCAGCACGGTGCCGCGCTCTCTTGCCTCCACAATCGTATCCATGTTGAGCTCGCCGATGATGACCTGCTCCTGATTCACCGCGCCTTCGGCCAGTATGCCGTCGCGGGCAAAGGGGAAGTCGGACGGCGTGAGGATGCTGGCCTGCCCGTAGTTCAGCGACACCGCGGGGACCATCGGCAGCGAGCCGACCGTGCACGCGTGGACCACGTACATCGTGTTCTCGATCGCGCGGGCCTGGGCACAGTAACGCACACGCAGGAAGCCCTGGCGGTCGTCCGTGCAGGACGGGCTGACCAGCAGGTAGCACCCCTCGTGGGCTGCGGCCCGCGCCAACTCGGGGAACTCCACGTCGTAGCAGATCGTGACCGCGAGCTTGCCGAACTCGGTGTCGATCACGTGGAACTTTCGTCGGGGCGAGATGAACCACTCTTCTTTCTCCCACCGGGTCATGTGCATCTTGCCCTGGACGCAGTGCTCGCCGGTTGGGCCGAAGATGAAGGAGTCGTTGAAGACCCGCTCGTCGCCATCATCCATCACGGGCATGGAACCGCCGACGATGTAGATGCCGTGCTTCTTCGCCAGCCCGCTCATCATCTCGGTGAACTGCGGGACCCGCCGCGCAAGCCGTCGGACCTGCTCGGGGACGGGTCGGGAGATGTCATCGAGTGTGAGCAATTGGATCGGGAAATACTCGGGAAACACAGCCAATCGGCACTTGTAGTCCGCCGCGGTGGCGACGATGCCGCGCACCTGGTCCTCGAACTGCTCCCAGCGGTCGATGGGGCGGATGTAGTACTGGATGGTCGCGATGCGCACGCGGGCGGGGGTCGTCATCAAAAGCTCCGGTGTGAGAGTATCACTCACAAGTGTAGCGTGTTGGCCACGCGCTCTCCCGCGTGGGCCACATCGGCGTGCAGATTTGCTGAGGTTCCTCAGCTCGATGCGCTGGTGTAGGACCGCAGCGCGAACCTCCAGAAGCACCGCGCGGCCATGTAGAGAATACAGGCTACACCCGCCAGACCCAGCAGCCACCACGACGACCCGCGGCCGATCATCGCCTGTGCCGGGACCGTGGTCATGAACGCGACCGGCAACACGAAAGTGAAGAACACGCGATACGTCATCGGGTAGGCCGCGACCGGGTACCGCCCCGCTTCCAGCAGCGCGGACATCGCCATGGTGATGTTCCACAGCTTGACGAACCAGATGGTCAGCGTCGCCAGCAGGAACCCCACGCTGTAGAGGATGACAGCCCCCAGCACGATCGGGACGACCGCCACGAGGTAGCTGCTGACGCCCAGCCCCAGCCGCCCCCCCGCGTACACCATCAGCGCCCCGCCGAGTATCACGTTGGGCAGGCCCCACGGCGAGAAGGTGCGCAGGCTGAGCCAGAACTGCGAATCGATCGGCTTAAGCAGCACGAAATCCAGCGTGCCGTTGCGGACATGCTCGGTGATGCGCGTGCGGTTCGGGGTCATGAGGCATCCCTGGATGCCATCAAGGATGGTGTACACCGCCACCACCGCCAGCGCTTCGGGCCACGACCACCCGCCCATCTCATACCCGTGGCGGTACAGGAGCTTGAGCGAGAGCAGCGCGCCGAGCAGCGTGAACAGGCTGGTCACACACGCCATCACAAAGTTCGCGCGGTACTCCATCTCGGCCGCCAACGAGGTGGACCAGAGGTTGCGGAGGATGACGAGGTGTTGCCAGATGTGGTGCATGGGTGTGTTGCGTTAACCGATGACGTAACGTCAGGCCCCCATCCCCGAGTAGTGCTTGAGGCCCCGCCACCACAGGACGCGGTAGATGGCAAAGAGCACGGCGGACCACGCCAGCAACGTGACAAAACCGCGCACGATCGGCACGTCCCCGCCGGTCAGAAGGTTCGCGGGGAACCAGAGCATCCACGGGAACGGCGTCAACAGCGCCACCTCATAAAGCCCGGGCGACCACGCACGCAGTTCCCCCAGCGGGAAAAGGATGCCGGAGAAAAACAGGAACGGGATCATCACCATCTCGTCAACCCGCGTCACCCGCTCCAGCCAGAAGGCGAGCATGGCAATCGCGCTCTGCAAGACATACCGGCAGCAGAAGGCAAGGTACACCGCCGCCGTCGCCAGCATCGCGCGCACCCAGCCCAATACCCACGGCCCATCGCCCCCAGCGCCCGATGCGTCCGCCGCCGTGCCCACAAACGCCTCGGGGAACAGCAGGTAACAAAGGCCCACCAGCCCCACGACCATCGGCAGTCGGCAGGCCTGCTCGCTGAAATGGCCGATGAAGAAGCCCCACCCCGGATCGATCGGGTGCAGCAGCCGGGGCGATAGTCGGCCTTCCACGACGTGCCACTCAAAGTCATAGATCACCCACACGATGGTCAATTGCCGGATGAAATAGACCGCGATGAAGTAACGGGCCATCTCCGCGCTGGACAGCGTGAAGTTTCCGGTGGCCGCGGCCTGGGTCCACACGCCCATCATGATCAGCGGCAACGCCGTCGCCACCGCCCACAGCATGATCTCCGCACGATAGGTCGTGCAGAGGCTGTAGTACACCGCGAAATAGCTGCGCCATTTACGAAGCATCATCGGTTCCGTTCAATCCCTCCCCGTTTAGCGCCGGCCGCCCCCCCCCCCCCACCCCCACCCCCTTGAAAACCCGCGAGATCACCTCCTCGATCGGCGGGTCGGTGACGGTCAGGTCGCGCACCTCCAGCTCCGTCAGCAGCTTGTTGACCGTGCGCGTGAGCTGGTCCCGCTGCACAAGCAGCCGGGCCTCGCGCCCCTCCACGCTTTCCACCTCGCCAAACCGCGACAACACCGAGGCGTCCGCATCAGTCGCCAGCTCGAGTTTCACCTCACGAAACGGTGCAAAGCGCTCGGTCAGCCCGGCCAGCCTGCCGTCGTACATGATCGAGCCATGATGGATCAGGATCACCCGATCGCACAACGCGGTGATGTCGGCCATGTAGTGACTGGTCAGCAGCACCGACGCGCCGTGCTCGCGGTTGTACTCCCGCAAGAAGCCGCGGACGGCGGTCTGTGCGTTGATGTCCAGCCCAAGCGTCGGCTCATCCAGAAACAAGACCTTGGGGTGATGCATCAGGGCCGCGACCAGCTCACACTTCATCCGTTGTCCGAGCGACAGCTTACGCACCGGCTGGGTCAGTTCCTTGTCCAGCCCGAGCAACCCGGCTAGCTCCGCGATGCGGCGGTCGGCCTCGGGTTGTGGGATATCGTAAACCGCGGCGTTGATGCGTAAGGTGTCCGCGGCCGGCAGGTCCCAGATCAGTTGCTGCTTGTTGCCCATGACCAGAGTGACCTGCCGCAGCAGAGACTTGTCTCGTTTGAATGGCTCATAGCCCAGCACCCGCACCTCACCCGCAGTCGGGTACACCAGCCCCGTGAGCATCTTGAGCGTCGTCGTCTTACCCGCGCCGTTGGGACCTAGAAACCCGACCACCTCCCCGGGCTCGATGTCGAAACTCACGCCCTTCACCGCCTCGATCGTGCGGTGCCGACGCTTGACGAAGTGGCGCAGCGTACCCCCCAGGCCCGGCTGCTTGTCCGCGACTCGGTACGTTTTGCCAAGCTGCCGTACACGGATCGTGCTCGTGGCGTCGGGCATGGTGGGGATTCTACCTTCGCGGGCATGATAAGATGCCGCCCCATGAGAACGATCGGGTACTTCTTGTCCCTGTTGCTGCTGAACGGTTTGGTTTCGGGCGTGGTACTCGCTCAGGATGCCGCGCCACCTCCACCGGACACGCCGGCTCCCCCGCCCACGGTGGATTTTTCGCCTCAGTTTGGTGAGTTCGGCGAAGAGCTCCGTGAGGGCCGGTGGCTAGAAGCAATGGGGTCCATCTGGCGGGCGCAGCTTTTCAACGCGGGCAACACCTCCATCCACGTCAACCAGCTCGTCATTGCGCTGCTGGTCCTGGTCATCGGCATCTTTATCTCCAGGCAGGTTTCCCGGATCGCGCGGCTCAGGCTACTGAAGCTCAAGCGTGTCGATGCGCACGCGGCAGCACTGTTCCAGCGTGTGCTCTACTACCTCATGGTGGTGATCGTGGTGCTGCTGGCGCTGCCGATCGCTGGCATCCCCATCACCATCTTCACGGTGCTGGGCGGCGCGGTGGCGATAGGTGTGGGCTTCGGCGCACAGAACCTTTTCAACAACCTGATCTCATCCTTCATCATCATGCTCGAGAGGCCGATCCGTATCGGCGACATCATCGAGCTGGGGGATGTGGAGGAGGGCAGGGTCGAGGACATCGGCAACCGCTGCACACGCGTCCGCCGGTCCGACGGCATGGACGTGCTGATCCCCAACTCCCAGTTCCTTGAGAACCCGGTTGTGAACTGGACGCTTTTCGACAACCAGGTCCGCGGCTCCGTGGTGGTCGGTGTGGCGTATGGCTCACCGACGCGGCTGGTCCACGACCTGATGATGCGGGCCGCACGCGAACACAAGATGGTGCTGGAGCAGCCCGCGTCGATTGTGCTGTTTGAGGACTTTGGAGACAACGCCCTCACCTTCAAGCTGATGTTCTGGGCCAACATCACCGCACCGCTCCAGCTCCGCGTGGTCTGCTCGGACCTGCGATACAAGATCGACGACCTGTTTCATGAGGCGGGCATCTCGATCAGCTTCCCGCAGCGCGACGTCCACCTCAACACGCTCCAGCCGCTGGAGATAAGGATGATGGAGCCCAATGGCCAAGCGTGAGAAAAAGCGACGCGGCAGGCAGATGCTCAGCGGCAAAGCGATCGGTGAGGCGGTCGGAGGCACGCTGGGCGGTGCGATCGACCTCGCGGTAGGGTCTGCGGAGCAGGTCGGGCGGTTCCTCGGGTCGGCGGTCGGGCTGCCGGGCTTCGAGTTGCACCAGCAGGCCAAGCACCGCACACCACCCGGCTCGGCGGCGGGCATCGAGTATGCCCCCGACAGCAACACCCCCCCACCGCCGGGGACCATCACCATCCGCGGGATCGACTACGGCCCGGATCACTACGAGCTGTTCACCTGCGACGAGTTGGAATCACTCTTCAACCGGCCGCGCGGCGACAACGTCAAGGTCCGGTGGATCAACGTGGACGGGCTGCACCCCTACGTGCTGCGCCAGTTCTGCGAGCGGATGGGCTACCACTCCCTGGCGGCGGAAGACGTGTTGCAGGTGCCGCAGCGGCCCAAGGTCGAGGTGTTTGAACGGGAGCTGTTTGTGATCGCGCGCATGCTCCGCCTCGATGGCCGGGCGCTATTGCCCGAGCAGGTCAGCTTCTTCCTCAACGACCACACGCTCGTCACGTTTCAGGAAACGGTCGGCGACGTGTTTGACCCGATCCGCAAGCGCATCGAAGACGCCGGCTCCCGCCTCCGCCGCAGCGACGCGAGCTTCCTGCTCTACGCCCTGATCGACGCGATCGTGGACCATGGGTTCCCGATCCTGGAGCGTTACGGCGACATGCTGGAGCTGCTGGAAAACGAGATCGTCGAGCGTCCCACCACCGATGCGCAGCGCAATGTCCACGTCATTAAGCGCGAGCTGTCCATGCTCCGCCGGGCCATCTGGCCGACACGCGAGGTGGTGTCCACGCTGGTGAACGACCAGACACCCTTCATCGCCAGCGACACACGGACCTATCTCCGCGACGTGTACGAGCACACGGTGCAACTGGTCGAGGTCGTGGAGACGTTCCGCGAAATGGCGTCGGGGCTGACAGACCTCTACATGTCGGCTGTGGGCAACCGCATGAATGAAATCATGAAGGTGCTGACCATCATGGCGAGCCTGTTCATCCCGATCACCTTCATCGCGGGTGTCTATGGGATGAACTTCGCGTACATCCCCGAGACACAGTGGGAATACAGCTACTACGCGTTCTGGGTCGTGTGCATCGTCGTGACGCTTGGGCTGCTGGGCTTCTTCTGGAAGCGGGGCTGGATCGGTCGATGAACGCTCAGCCCGCGACAAACCGATAAAGCTCCCCGGCTTCGAGCGGCGGGACGGTGACATCCGCGTCGGCGCTGCCTGCGGCATGGAGGATCGCTGACGCTGCTGAGAACCCAGTGCGGGCCGCGGCCTCGATCGTGCCGGGGAAGTCCGGGCCAACCCATGTCCCCGCAAGGTACAGGTTGCCCACACGCCCCGCATCCATCGCATCAACCCCCCCCCCGGAAATTCCCCCGGAAATTCCCCCGGCAATTCCCCCGGCAGCTACACCCGCGAGCCGGGGGTCCGCGGCCTTGAGGTTCTCCGGTGCCAGCCGCGCCAGCGTGTCGGCTGGGACTGCACAGAGGTACGACGCACCCACGATCTCCTGGCCATCGGTCAGGCGGATGCCGGTGATTTTTGTGCCGTTGAAAACGATGGCCTGGATGCTGGTCACGCTGACCACGCGTCCGCCCGCAGCGGTGATGTCTTTGGTTGCGGATTTCATCAGTGCGGCCACCGTCACGTCACTTGTGCCTAGCGCACAGGTGTCGTGGCCGAAGAGATACCCCTCTTGAATCAGTTGGATCCCCGCCGAGGCGGAGAGGCTGTCAAGGGAGGCGTGCCCGGTCGGCGCGGCCAGTGCCGACCAGAATGTCGTAACCACGCGACGCGGCTGGCATTGATCGGCCAGGTACTGCGCGAAGGTGATGCCGTCGTACAGGCCACGGCTGCGGTGGCTGACCTGCAGGATCGCCAGCAGGCCCCGCGCGATCGCGTATCGCTCACCCACGGTCCAGGCGTGACAACGCCAGATCGGTCGGACCAGGTGCATCGGCGCGGGCAGGTCGTCGGGTTCCAGTGCGTGCAGCGCCGATCGCCCATCCTCTGCGGGCAGCGCGACGGGCAACACACGCTGCCACGCGACATGGCCGCCATGCCCCAGTTGATCCAGCAACGCCAGCAGGCTGGTGTACGCGTGGAGCAAGGGCACCGACGCGGGCTCGGGCTGGTGATCGGATTCGGCTTGCAGCAGCGTGACCGCGACGCCCTGCCGCGCAAGGCTGGTCGCTGCGGCAAGCCCCGCGATGCCACCGCCGAGGATCACGGTGGGATGGTCGATTCCAGTCGATGGGGGATGGTGGGCGCTCATGGCGGACAGTTTAGCGATCACGCTGATGGATTGCCGGGGACGCGGACAGCCTATTCAAAGGCTAAGTCCGCGACGCAACGCCAGGCCAGCTCGGCCGGCCAGCGTCAGGTGCGGCTCGGTGGACAGGGTGTCGTAGCCGATGCTTCGGATGCGGTTAAGCACCGCGATGCCGCCCAGGGTCAGGTGACGGACGTGGGCGCTGGCGGGGCTGGGCAGTTGGGGTGCCAACGCTGCTCCCGCGTCCAGCATGGGGCGTGTGAGGTTGACCAGTTCTTTCATCGTCGCGCGGTACGCGGGGCGGAGGACGTGGACCCCCGCGCTGGGCACATCGACACAGCCACAGACATCCCCCGCCGCCACATCCGCCGCGACCGTGGCGCGGAGCAGGTCCAGCCGCAGCCCGTGTTTGGCAGCGATGTCCCGTGGGATCGTCACGCGGTCGTGGAAAGCGATGTCCCGGCGCACACCCTGCCAACAGCGGACCAGAAGGAGGCCGACACCCAGCGTCTGGCCGAGGCGTCCGCAGTCAGCGTCATCGATGCCGACGAGGTGTAGCCCCTCACGCGCCACCGGCCCAGTTGTGCGCTCGCAATGCAAGACCAGCTCAGGCCACGTAGCAAAGCCACCCTGCGGGAGAGCGTTGCCCTGCGTGAAGTGGGACTCGATGAGTGGCTGCATCGGCTCAGGGATGGGGCTTGGGAGAAAGCCTGCGGGGAAGCGTGGATCGGGGTCTGGGGTGGTCATGGTCTGAATAACACGCGTGTGCATTCATCATAGTCGGCTGCGTCTTCAGTTAGCCGTGCTGGCGGGTGGCGTGGGGGGTTGCGGGTCCGGGCATCGAGGGTTCCGGGGGGGGCATGGCTTCCGGTGGTTGCGGGGTTTAGGGGTTGTGCGGGTTGGGTGGTTAAGTCGGGTCGTGCTGGGGCCGATGAACCGACGGGGGCACCGCTTGTGTTGCGCGGCTGGAGCCTAATGATGAAGAACCGACCCACTTCCCCAATCCGACTGACGCCATGCGAGGACGCCCCTTGTGTGGAGCGGCTCGATGCGCTGGTTGTCACAGCCGAGCCCCTCTGGCCGATGGACCACGACACCGCCCTGGTAGCGGGTAAGGTCGCACGGGCGTTGGAACGGCACGGGTTGCGTGTCGCGGCCACAAGCCTCCGGCCGTCAGCCAACGACGCACAGGCCTGGCTCAGCGCCCTGCTCGTGCGCTGGCCCGAGGCGGATGGTGCAGCGGTACGGCGGTTCTTCGAGGCGTGGGGTGGATTGGGCAAAGACATGCGGTTTGCTGCGCTTGCACGCTTGGGCATCAAACCGACCGAACTGGCGGGCATGGTGCCTCTGGTCGAGGCTTATCAGCCCCGCCTGGTGATTGCGGTGGGCGCTGCTGGGCCTGCCATGTTGGCGTGCGTCAAGGCGGCCAGCCCCATCACGCCGACGCTCTGGCTCGGGCCGGAGCATGAGGGGCTGCGGGCTTTAAGCCAGATGTTGGACGCATCGCCGAGGCATTGGCTGTCACTCGCGGGTGAGGGCCTGTCCTTTGCGCTTAATGCGGTGCCTTTTGCCGGGCGTGCGAACTGTGTGGCTGCGCCGAATCGTCTGGGTGCGTGGGCACTGGCGGGCACAGGGGCGGCTCGGCGGAGTATGGTGACCCCCCGCGGCATCAATCTGAGGCGATACTGCCCGGCCGCCGAACCGATTCGACCCCGCACGGCCGTGACGTGGGCCCCCTCCTTGGCGGACCCCGCGGTAGCGCAGAGCCTTTGCCGCTTTGCGAAGAACGTTTGGCCCCGGCTTATCGACTGCTTTCCGGACGCGAGATGGCGGATCATCGGACCCGATGCGCCCGCGAGCTTGCGAGCGTTGGAAGCGATCGAGGGCATCAAGCTGGTCGGGCCGTTGGCGGATGTGCGGACATATGCCCGGCGATGCAGACTGGCCTTGTGGCCGGGACGCTCGCTGGTCGGGAATGGCAAGGTCATGCTCGAAGGCATGGCCCTGGGTGTACCCACCATCGCCAGCCGGCTGGCGGGCGCACAGATCGGCATGGGGTTGCGACGCGGCCGCAATGCGACGCAAGATGCGCCAGCCCTGACCTGCCTTGGCCGACGCCAGTGGTTTGAGGCCATCGCGCTGCTGTGGACCGAACCCGACGTTGCCAAGCGCCTCGGTGAGAACGCCCGCGTGTGGGCTGTGGCTCATGCGAACTGGCAAACGAACACCGTGGGGCTGGCGTCCTGGCTGGAAGAGCTGGCACAAGGCGGTGACACGCACCAACCCCAAGGGGCGGACGATCTGCCGATATCTCTGCCGGAAGATCAAAGCCGCGACACTTTCTCGCCGATAGCAACCACTAGTGAATCGCATCAGGCAGTGGAATCGCCGCGACGGCGGGCCGCGTGAACCGGCTCACTCGTTGGCAAGGGCGTTAGCCACGCGCGTGGCCGCATCAATTTCGCACAAGTTCTTAACCGGCAATTATCAACCCGGCGTTACCGTGTATCCAGTCGGGTCAATGGGACAGCGATGAGCCTGCGTACAACTTACCTAAGGGATTTTTCTCGGTTGTCAGCGGGCTAGGCAAGGGCGTATAACCATACGAGTCGAGCAGAGCATCACCTCCCGATCGGGGTGAACTCCGGGACCTGAAAAACGCGGCCGAGGCAGGAAGAGAAAACGTGATAGCTATGACACCTACACCCCAAGGCGAACGCTGGTTGTTCACGGTCAACAGCCCCCGGTCTGAGCGTGCGTTTCTCGTGCAACGCACGGCCGGCGGGACCAGCATCTGGCACGAGATGAGCAGGCACGGGCAAGGGGGCTTTCTGCTGGAACAGTCGCTCACGCCGGGCCGGCACCGCTTCCATTACTTCATCAGCGAGGGCAAGACCTACATCAACTGCGGCACCGAAGGGCTCAACGGCTCCCGCGTGTCGGAGCGTGACCCCGCTGTCGAAGTCGAGCCGTTCGCCATGGCACTAACCGCCTGAACTCGACCCTCTGCCCGGCCCAGCACCGGCCCCATCCTCAGCACATCTGCAACCTGCCCGCCGACCCATTGCCGTCAAGCCGATGGTACCGGTGGCCGTTTGCGCCGTCATCGTCACACGCCGATCCAGCCTATCATTCGCACGAATCGCTCATGAACGACCTGACCCCCCTCATCGACCGATACGCAGACGGGCCTGACCAGCTTGAGGCCGCTGTGTCCGGCCTGAGCACCGAACACCTGCACGCCCGCCCGGGGCCGGGGGAATGGTCGATCCACGAGGTTGTGATCCACCTGGCAGACAGCGACGCCATTGCCATCGAGCGAATGAAACGCATCACAGCCATGGATGAACCGGCCCTGATCAACTGTGATGAGTCGGCCTTCATCCGCCGGCTGCACCCGGCCGACCAATCGCTCGATGACGCGCTCCTGCTGTTCCGTGTCAATCGCAGGCAGTGGGCGCGGGTCCTAAGGCTGCTGACGCCCAGCGACTTCCAACGCGTCGGCCACCATTCGGTCTCCGGCGCGGTCACGCTCGGCCAACTGATTCCCGCCTATAACGACCACCTCGACCGCCACCTCCGATTCATCGCCCAGAAGCGCGATCGGCTCGGAGTGCCCGCTACGCGCCGGGAGTGACGACCGCAGCCGAAAGCCTCGCGCCCCGCACGTTCATCAGAAAAAAGATTCTGGACACCCTTGTCCCGTCCGATCCGGGCGTGCCTACAATATGCAGGTCTATTCAGAATACCCCGCTGATGGGCCTTGGCGTGGGTAAGGCTGTCTTGCCATTTCTCATGAACAAATTGCAGGGTAAACGCATCTGGCTCACGGGGGCCAGCTATGGCATCGGCCAAGCCTTGGCGGTCGAGTTGGCGTCACGCGGGGCCATCCTCGCGCTGACCGCGCGCAGTGCCGACAAACTCACCGAGCTACAGGCCAGGCTCGCCGCGGGCGGGGCTGTCTGTCACGTGTTGACTGGCGATGTCACCGACCTTGAGCGGATGAAAGAGGTTGCCGCAAAACTGCGCAACACGCTCGGGGGCATCGACATCCTCATCGCCAACGCCGGGACCCACAAGTTCACCAAGCCCGAGGCGTTCGACACCGCCGAGTACATGGGCCTCATGGACCTGAACTTCGGGGGCATGCTCCGCTGCATCGAGGCGGTGCTGCCCGACATGATCGACAAGCGGAGCGGGCACATCGTTGGCGTGGCGAGCCTCGCGGGGTTCCGTGGTCTTCCGCGGGCCGCGGCCTACGGGGCGAGCAAATCCGCAGCGATCCACTTCCTCGAAAGCATCCGCTTCCACCTCGCGGACCACCGCATCCCTGTGACCATCATCAACCCCGGGTTTGTGCGCACACCCCTGACCGACAAGAACGACTTCAAGATGCCCTTCCTTGTCGAGCCGGACAGGGCGGCCCGCATCATCTGCGACGGCATCGCACGACAGAAGGACGAGGTCGCCTTCCCGTTCCCGTTCAGCACCGTCATCAAGCTCATGCGGGTCCTGCCCTACCCGCTCTACAAACTGGTCATGAAACGCGTATGGAAGAAAATGCAGGAAAACTGAGCATTGCGGTCGTCGGCGGAGGGGTTGCGGGGATCACCGCGGCTTACCTGCTGGGCAAACGCCACCACGTCACGCTCATCGAGCGCAGCGATTACGTCGGCGGCCACACCAACACCATCACCGTGGAAGATGCACCGGGGAAAAGCATCGCGGTGGACACAGGCTTCATCGTCTGCAACCCGAAGAACTACCCGCTGTTCTACCGGCTGCTCGCGGAGTGGGGCGTCGCGCTGCGCGACAGCGATATGTCGTTTGGCTACATGTGCGAGCAATCGAAGCTGGGCTACATGGGGCCATCACCACGCCAGTTCCTGCGCAAGCCGGGCAACCTGCTGCGGCCAAGCTTCCTGGGCATGATCGCTGAGCAGAGGCGGTTCTACCGCAGAGCCACGCGTGACCTGCAAATCGGCGTGATCGGTAACCAGCCGCTTGGGCAATACCTCGAAAGCATCCAAGCAAGCCCGTACTTCATCCGCCACTTCCTCATCCCGCTATCCGCATCCGTGTGGTCCAGCCCCGACGCGGACATGATGGACTTCCCCGCGCAGACGTTCCTCCGCTTCTTCTCGAACCACTGCCTGCTCCAGCTCGGCGGCCTGCCCACGTGGCAGACCGTTGTAGGCGGCAGCCAGACGTACGTCCGCGCGTTTACCTCCCGCTTCACCGGGAAAATCCTCACCAGCACGCCGGTGCGCGCCATCCGTCGGCCCACCCAAGACGCAGCACACCAACACGTCGGCGTCCAACTTCACGACGGCCAGACGCTTGGCTTTGACCGCGTGGTGTTGGCAACGCACGCCGACATCTCGCTCCGACTGCTGGCCGATGCGAGCGACACCGAGCGCGAGCTGCTTTCCGCGTGGGCCTACCACCGCAACGCCACCGTCCTCCACACCGACACCAGCCTCATGCCGCGTGACCGGCGGGTCTGGGCCTCGTGGAACTACTACCGCCCCGCCGACACCGCGCCAGACGACCCCGTGCCGATCACCTACTACATGAACCGGCTGCAAGGGCTTGAGAGCGACCGGCATTACTTTGTCACGCTCAACGCGCACCGCCCGATTGACCCCAAAGCCATCCTGTACGAGGTGGAATACACACACCCCGCCTACAAGCCGCGATCCGTCGAGGCCCAGCGCCGCATCCGCGAACGCAACGGCCAAGACAAAACCTACTTCTGTGGAAGCTACATGGGCTACGGCTTCCACGAAGACGCGGTGGCCTCGGCCGTGGGCGTGGCCCGACAGATGGGGGTGACGCTGTGAGCTCGCGTATCTTCCTCGGCCAAACCACGCATCAACGGCACACGCCGCGCGGCCACGCCTTCGCCTACCGCATGTTCTGGCTGGCGCTCGACCCCGACCAGCTCCCGATGCTGCACCGCACCGTCCGCGGGTTTGCGCACAACCGCCGGTGGCTCGCGAGCCTCCACGATGCCGACTACGCCGGGCCGGGTCATGGAAGTATCCGCCGCAAGATCACCGCGATCATCGCCGCTGCGGGCGTCACCGAACCGCCCCGCCGCATCACGCTCATCACCATCCCGCGTGTCATGGGCTACGTCTTCAACCCCGTGAGTTTTTACCTGTGTTATGGCCACGACGGCAAGCTGCGCGTCTTTGTTGCGGAGGTGCGCAATACCTTCGGCGAGATGCACCACTATGTCGCCCAGCCACTGGCCGACGCTGCGGACCCGACGCTCCACCGCCTGACCCTGCCCAAGTCGTTTTACGTCTCGCCTTTCCTGGATGTTGATGGGCGTTACGAGCTGACGCTCCGAACGAGCGAGGATACCTTCGACCTGAGCATCGACCTGCACCAGGCGGGTGGCGTGGCGTTCTCCGCGACGATGCGGGGGCAAGGCCAGCCGCTGACCAGCGCCAGACTGCTGGCCGTGCTCGCACGACTGCCACTGTTCGCTGCCACGATCATGTGGCGCATCCACTGGCAGGCCATCAAACTCCGTGTGCTCAAGGGCATCGCCACGCAGCCCAAGCCCGCGCCAAGCCACCCCGACACGCTTCCCACACGCGCGCCTTCCTGCTGGTACGCGTTCCGTCAGCGACTGGTGAAGCTCGCATCCCGCACCGAGCGCATCACAACAGCCGCCACACAACCCAAGTGAGAGAGATGATGACCTCAACACCCGGAACTTACACGCTCGACCAGTCCTCGTCCCCCGATGCGCCCGGCGTGCCCGCGGGCATCCGCATCCACGACCCGGCCGCGAAACGCCGCATCCGCCGCGAGGGGATCTACGGCATGGGTGAGTCCTACATGGATGGCCAGTGGTCCGCTGACCACCTCGACGAACTGCTCTACCGCGCTTTCACAGGAAGCGACCTGCACATGACCCCGCTGGCGTGGGCGCAACGCCTCATCGCGCTCGCGGACCAGCGGGTGTTCAATCGGCAGGCGGGCAAGGGTGCGTTTAACATCGGCGTCGAACACTACGACCTGGGCAACGACCTGTTCCGCGTGATGCTCGACAAAAGCATGACCTACACCAGCGGCTACTGGGCTGCCGCCAACACGCTCGACGAAGCGCAGGAAGCCAAGCTCGACCTGCTCTGCCGCAAGCTCGAACTCCGCGAGGGCATGCGCGTGCTGGACATCGGCTGCGGGTGGGGAAACTTTGCGCATCACGCCGCGGAGCGCTACGGTGTTAAGGTCACCGGCATCACGGTCTCCGGCGAACAAGCCAAGGTCGCCCAGGAGCGCTGCGCTGCGCTTCCCGTGGACATCCGCATCCAGGACTACCGCGAAGTCAATGAACTCTTTGACCGCATCGTCTCCATCGAGATGATCGAGGCGGTCGGCCCCAAGAACATGCCCACGTACTACCATGTCGTGGACCGCTGCCTCAAGGATGGCGGGCTGTTCGCGCTGCAGGCGATCACCGGCAACACCCTGAGCCGTACCTCCGACCGCCGACTCGATCAGTACATCCTCTGGCTGCTCCGCAACATCTTCCCGGATGGTTACCTCCCCAAGACCACCGAGATGGTTTCCCTGCACGGCACAAGCCTGCGCGTCGAAGACTGGCACTGCTTCGATGACGACTACGTCCGCACGCTGATGGCGTGGGCAGACAATTTCAACCACGGCTGGGACCAACTCTCGAAGCGCTATGATGAACGGTTCCGCCGGCGCTGGCACTTCTACCTTTACGGCTGTGCCGCGGCGTTCCGTGCCCACCTCGTCGAGGTGTGCCAGGTCGTGTACGCCAAAGGCACGCTCACCAGGCGATATCAACCCGTCCGCTGAAGCCAATCACCCCGCAACCTCAGCTTAGGAAGATCATCATGCGCATCGCACTGCTGCTACTTGCCCTCGGGTTCACCATCATCGCCGTCGCCATTGCCTATGGCTTCATCATCGGCGACTTCTTCGGCGAGGCCCGCGTGCTGCTGGGCTACCCATGGTTCCACATCAGCATGGTGGACCTTTACCTCGGCTTCTTCCTCTTCGGCGGATGGATCGCCTTCCGCGAGCGATCGCCTTGGGTCGCGGCCTGCTGGATCGTGTCGCTGTGCCTGCTGGGGAACCTGTCGTCGTGTGCCTACGGCATCCTCGCGCTGTACCAATCGCGCGGCAACTGGCGCAAGTTCTGGATGGGAAGCCGGGCCGATTTCGAACCTTCCACCCAGGAACTACCGGGCGTCGAAACCCAAAGAGGCTAGCACCCTCAAACAGTTGCCACCAAATGCCAGGGGCTACTTCCGGGGGCGGGGGCGGGGGCGGACGACTTGGGTGGCCAGGCCGAGCATTTCGAGTAGGCGGATGGTCCACCACGTCGGGTCGATTTCCCACCATTTCATGCCGTGCGCGGCAGAGCGTTGTTGTGCGTGGTGGTTGTTGTGCCAGCCTTCGCCGAAGGTGATGAGCGCGACGAACCAGTTGTTGCGTGAGCCATCGGTGGTGTCGAAGTTCCGATAGCCCCAGGTGTGGGACGCGGAGTTCACCAGCCATGTCGCGTGATACAGGACCACCGTCCGCACAGCGACGCCCCAAACCACCCACGCGACGCCCACTTCCCACGCCCCGAACACCCACCAGCCGAGCCCCATCAGCACGACCGCCAGCAGGACCTGCGGAAGGAAGAAGTACCGCTCCAGCCACACCATGAACCTGTCGCGTTGCAGGTCGCGCGTGTAGTCCAGCGGGTCCAGGCCGTCGGGGTGTTTGTAGAAGCACCACAGGACGTGCGACCACGTGAAGCCGTGCTGCGGGGAGTGTGGGTCCTGCGGGCCATCGGAGTCGCTGTGGTGGATGCGGTGCGTGCCGACCCATTGCAACGGCGAGCCTTGAAAGCTCATCGTGCCCAGTGTGGTCAAGGCGTATGTGATCGGGCGTGGCGTCTTAAAGCTGCCGTGGGTCAGCAGCCGGTGATACCCCAGACAAACACCCAGCCCCCCCACCAGCCAGAACATGACCGGCAGCAGCACCACCGCGCTCCAATGGAAAAAGACGGGCAGGACCGCCAACAAAGCGAGGCCATGCATCGACACCATGCACGCGATATTGGGCCAATGCCAGCCCGGCCGCCGCAGGCCCCGATCCCCCTCCCGCAATCGCTCCGTATCCGAATCACTCGGCCGACCCATCGAGGTTGTCGCAGTCGTCATAATCGAACACATCCAATCTCAGGCCCATCGTGTCTCACTCAGGGCAGATTGTAGGCCCTGCTTCGCTCCGTGCGCGATCACGGCGGTCGCATGTGCAGCCAGTAGAAATGCCATCATCCGTGCCATCGCATCGGTGCAAATGGGGCGCGGTTTGTGTCGCGTGTCACGCATCTGCTATGCGCACAACTTATTTTCAATGCTTAACTTACGGCAATAGTGTCAGATAATTAAACTTTCTCGTTGACATGTGTTCATTTTTGTGTACATTAAGGCTGTGATTCGCACGCAAACAGTCATGGACACGCCCCGGCTACGGACCTTCAAGGCCCTGAAGTCTTGGCTGGAAGAAGGCCGGTGGGAGGTTGGCGATCAGCTGCCGCCGGAGCCGGACCTGGCCCGTGACGTGTCGGTGTCGCGTGGCACACTCCGCGTCGCGCTCAAGCAACTCGAAGCCGAGGGCTGGCTCGCGGCCAACCGTGGGAGCGGCCGGATCGTCATCCGCAAACCAAAGCCTACTGCGAAGGCGTACTCCGGCACGGTCATTTTCGCCCGTATCCCCGGCCCCGAAGTCGCCGACCACGAGAGCCTGATCGAGCACGGCATCACCCAGCAATTTCTTGAGTCCAAGGTCCACGTGCTGTCAGTCAACGTCTCGCACGTCGAAGACGACGACCTCAAGCGGCTGGCGGACGGCAAGCCGCTCGGCGTGGTCACGATGCACCGTGTCGGCGAGCGGCCGGAGGGCCAGCGTCTGTTGCATGGCCTCGCTGACCTTGGCTGCCGCGTCGTCGCGATGGGCGACTCCCCCGCGCTCCAGCGCTTCGACCGCGTCGTGAGCGATCACGAGGCCGGCGGCTACGAAGAAACTCGCCAACTGCTGGCGATGGGCAAGCAACGCATCGTGCGCCTGACCGACACGCAGCCCGACGCGTATTACTGGGCCGCAGCGAGGCGGCGGGGTTACGAGCGTGCGATGGCCGACGCCGGCCTGACACCCGAGGCAGACATCCGTATCGATGAGCGTATGCCCGCCTCGGTGGATTCGGCTGAGGCATTCACCAAATGCGCCCGGCGGATCGCAGGCTGCCTGATTCCGCACATGCAGCGCGATGGTCATGCTGATGGGCTGCTGCTGGACACCGATCTTCAAGCGTTTTACGTGGCCGCGGCCCTGCGGATGTTCGGCCTCGAGCCCGGGCAAGACGTGCTGCTTGCGGGCTACGACAACTACTGGGCGACAAGCCCCCTGCGTCGCTTTGAGCCGGTCGGCCCGAGCCTGACCGTGGACAAGCACGAGAAGCAGATGGGCCAGGCCATGGTACGGGTCCTGCTCGATCGGCTTGAAGGCATGGGCAACGGCCCACGCAGGACCCTCGTTGCTCCGGAACTGATCAACGTCAATCGTGATGCCACCCTTGTGGGGTTGGCATAGGTCTCAAGCGGCCGTGTTGGCCGTGGTTTTCTCAATCCCCATAACGGAGGTTCATCACCATGTTCAAGCAATCACACAATCGTAAACTGGCGTGTCTCACTGCGGCTTGTGCTGCGATCACATTCGGCACGATCGCTCACGCGGCGACCATCCTGATCGTGACCGACAACACGGGCAACGAAGCGAGCTACAAGACATTCTTGGAATCCGCGACTGGCGGTAGTCATACGGTGACGGTCTCCACCAACTTCAGCGGAGCGCTTGACGCCACTAAGAAAGCTACGTTGACAAGCTACGACCTCGTGATCGTCAGCCGCAATACGAACAGCACCAATTACAATCATGCAACCGATTGGAACTCGCTTGAAGTTCCCCTCCTGCTACACAATGCAGCGCTGTCACGAAGCAGTCGTTGGCAGTGGGTCAACGCGGATTGGAACTCTACCGCCACGAATGCCGAGACCTTTTATGTCCAGCAGGCCAGCCACCCCGTTTACGATGGCGTGACGATCGGGTCCGCGACAAACACGGACGGCACCGCGAGCTTCATGACAACCGGCGGTACGGTCAATCGGCAGGTCAACGGATCGACCAACGGTATCGTCCTGGGACGGCGAACAGATAGCACCACTGGCGATATCTACATGGCGGACTTCACCAGTGTTGACAGCATTTTCTACACCGGCACGACTCAGACACCAGCAGACCGCCGTTTCTTCCTCGCGCTTCCCGAAGGTGCGTTCAACCCCACCACAGGGCTGACTTCCGACGGGCAGACTATCTTGGCCAACGCGGTGGCTTACACGGTCATCCCCGAGCCGGGCAGCCTCGCGCTGCTTGGGCTGGGCAGCCTGATGATCCTCGGTCGTCGGCGTACCGCCTGATCGGACCTAACCACCACGCGGAGCGCCGCCTGACCGTGGCGCTTCGCTTTGATCGCTCACCCCAGTTTCAGGAACCACGCCATGCGGCGAAAAGCCTTCACCTTGATCGAACTGCTGGTCGTCATCAGCATCATTGCGCTGCTCATCGCGCTGCTGCTACCAGCGTTGCAATCGGCCCGCAGCGCTGCACGACGCACCGCCTGCCTCTCCAACCACAAGCAGAACGGCATCGCGGTCTATGGCTATGCCACCGATCACCGTGACTACGTGGTCTTCGGTACCGCGGCCCCATTCACAAGCTTCTTCTCGCCCACATGGGATGGGGTGCTGACGCAGATGAACTACACCGGCGTCGAGTCCATGGCCTGCCCCGACGACGCGCTCAAGCCAACGTCCGGCGACGAACGCAGCTACGCGATCAACTGGGGCACCGAGAATGTCGGCGGGGTCTTTATGCCATGGCGGAATCGGCCCACGGGTAAACCCATGACCGCCACGACACAACCCTCTGCGGTGATCCTGCTTGCTGATAAGTACTCCAACAATCCCACATTTGCCAACAACGAAAGCGTGGACTCCACTGTCAGTGTCCGGGCGACGCGATACGAACCCGGCGGCGCACAAGGCATGACCTACGCCCACGGCAGCGGCTACAACAACACCACATCCGATGGTGCCCTGCTCTGGCTCGATGGCCACGCCACCACGACCCCATACAGGGACGACCTGAGCACAGTCGATTGGCGGATTTTCTAGCCCCAAGACATCGCCAGTGGTTGCCAACGCCTGCCCGTAGTGTGCTGAGCATGTCGTGACTCGCCTACCGTTACACATCCGGGATGCCACAAGGAGTTGCTCCATGCAAACCCCAATCGAAGTTCTTCGTCGCTGGTCATGCTGCATCGCCATCTGCTGCGGCATTGTGGCAACGCTGCCCGCCGCCGCTCAGACAGACCCGATGGATCATGCCGACCAGTTCTATGGCCTGACCGACGTGGCACAGGTGAAAGCTGAAGAAGGCAAGGTGACCATCCGCAAGACGGACAGCGGCGACGCGTTCGTGCGCTGGTCGCTCAACGCCCCGCGTGCCATGCCCTTGACCGACGACAACGACTGCATCGAGGTGGACTTCGCCGCTTTTCCCGAGAACGGCAAGGTCCGTGTCCTGATCGCGATCGATGATGCAGCGGGCAAGCTCCACAACATCGCGTGGCTCAACAACCACGACCAGGTCGGCCGCGCAACCCTGCCCAGCATCCGCCAGTTGGCTAAAGACCACGGCATCGACGACCCGCGCAGCTTCCACCTGTTCTTCCGCATCGGCACCGACCCGAAGGGAGCGGTGACAATCGACCGCATCCGTGTGGCAGACAAGCCCGACACGACGCCCTTCGGCGAGGTGGGCGAGAAGCAGGCCCAGCCCGGCGTGAAGGAGCTACACATCAGCTTCGGCGAGACACCGACGGAAGTCGGCATGAGTTTCGACCGCGGCGGGGTCAAGCCAACCACCTTCCAGCGCGGCGGGGGCACCGAAGAGGCCTGGATCGCTACGGACCCGTTCGGCAAAGGTAAATCGTGGCAGCGGTCCTTCCGCTTCGCCATCAACGACAAGGACTTCCTCGACGGCGGCCGCCGGTCCATCGACATCGAGGTGACCTACATGCTCAACGCCTGGGGCGGCGTACACGTCATGGTCGATACCGAGGACGGCCCGCAAGAGGTCGCCAACCTCTGGGGCGACTGCCGCGGCAAGTGGAAGACGCAGACCGTCCGTCTGGACAACGCGCACCTCAGCAACGCGGTGGAAGGCAGCTTCAGCATTAAACTGTCGGGGGACAACGGGCCTCTGGCGCTGCGGCGTGTGCGCGTGGTGGGCTACGATCCCAAGGAAGATGTGCGGTGGGACCGCATGTTGCAGGTCGCTGAGGCGTCGCCGATCGCATCCGCCCATGAGCCGTTGTTCGTGTTCCACGCTGGCAAGCAGGTGGGCCTGCGTTACACGATCACCAACCACGCCGACATCCCCGTGGCGATGGACCGTCAACTGACGATCCGCGATGTGGCCGAGTCGCAGGTGCATCAGTCCCGCCAGACGGTGGAACTGCCCGCGCGTTCCACCACGCCGCTGGACCTGACTTTCGACACCACCGACTGGCCGCTGGGCCCGTACACAGCCAAGGTCGATCTGTCCCCCGCGTCGTCCGACCAGGGCGGGCATTCGTTTACATTCAGCACACTGCTCGGCGTGGTCAGCCCGACGCAACTGGGCAAGGCCCGACCCGGCGAGTTTCAGTTCGGCCTTGACGCTGGAAGCCGGCCGTCCAGCGATGAGGGCCTCGCGTTCTACGACCTCATGGGCGTGGACCTGCTCCGCTCGGGTGTGGATGATTCGCGTGAGCTGAAGATCGGGGAGATCAGGTCGGCCTACGAAAAGCTCAAGGCACGCGGGGTCTCGGCCATGCTCGTGGCCGACCCGCCCGGCCAGATGGAGAAGATCGACGAAGACACCCGCCTCGAAAGACTCGCTCAGAAGACGGCGCACCTGGAAAGGCTGGCACGCACGCTCGCGCCGCTGATCACCTACTACGAGCTGGGCAACGAGCCGGACCTGCCGTTCTTTTACCCCGGCAGCATCGAGAGCTACACCGATAGCTTCCACCAGATGAGCGACGCCATCCGCAGGGGCAACCCCGACGCGATCGTGATGAACGGCGGGCTGTGCTTCTTCGGGGAGGATGGCAACCGCCGGGCGAGAGAGTTCATTGAGCTGGTCGATATGTCCAAGCTCGACGCGTGGGCGTTCCACGGCCACGGCGAGGGCGGCAAGGCCGAGCGCGACGCGTACATGCGGCAACTCGAAGCCACCAAACCACTGGGCAAACACAACGTGCCCTTCATCGACACCGAAACCGGCATGCCCGCCGACACCCCCGCGATGTACCTGGTCCAGGCACGCACCGGCGTGCAGAAGTCGGTCTTCGCCCACGCCCACGACATGCCATCGCTCCTGTGGTTCCGCCTGTTCATGGGCAACAAGGGATACACCCTCAGCCACAACCGCACCGAGCCGCGGCCGACGATCATGGCCTACCGGGCGATGGTCGAGCAGATGCGCCACGTGGATTTCAACCGCGCGCTCGACTTCGACCAGGATAGCATCGAGGCCTACCTCTTCGACGAGATCGACGAGGCGGCCAACCCCACCGGCCGCAAGGTGCTGGCCGCGTGGTCCAACAGCAACCAGCGCTTCGGGGTGAGTGTGAAGCTCAGCGATCAGCCCGCGGACATCGAACACGCCACCACGGTGGACCTTTACGGCAACACCGCGACCCCGGCGCTCCACGGGGGTGTGGCGACGCTGACCATCGGCCCCGACCCGGTCTATCTGACCTGGCACTCCCCGGCGGACCTGTCGCAGGTCGCGGCCGTGCGGCCGGCGCTCA
>JBGTLW010000169.1:0-5756 GCA_041743835.1 Phycisphaeraceae bacterium
GCGATCGTCGCCTCCAACGCCGCCAACCGACGACGCAGCGAAGCATTCTCCGCCTCCAGTGCCGCGATCCGCGCATCCTTGTCCATGCAACTCTTATCGGATCATCACAACTTGTATCGACAGTTGGGGTGAACGGTTACCTCCGCGACCGCCTCGGACCGACGGGCCATCAACGGCTCGCGGATCGACAACTGGTCCCGCAGCAAAGGGATCTCACGCTGCAACCTGACAAGCCGCCCCTGCGCTTCGATCGAACGCCGCCGCGCGGCCCGCGGCAGGGCCCGGCCTTCATACTGCTTCTCCAACTCTCGCAAGGTCGCCCGGTGACGCGCCTGCTCGGCCTGCTTGGCCTCCAACTCGGCCGACAACCGCTCATACTCCTCAGCCACCTCGTCAAAGTCCGCGACCCGACGCTCCGCCGCACCCATCGCCTCGGCCGCCGCATCCACCGCCGCCCGCGCCGACAACAACGCCTGATCCACTGCGGCCTCCACGCCCGTCGTTTCCGCGCCTGAATCCTCACCCCTACACCCCGCCATGCCTCCCCACAACACCCACAACACCCACAACACCACCCCGCCCCTAAGCCAACGCCCGATCTTCGTCATGCCCAGACCCATCCTCAAATTGTAACACCCCACCCCAAGAAGCCGGCGTCCGAGCCCGCGAAGACCCGGTTTCCACGCCGGGAGGCAAACCGCAAGTCATCCGCTGCGGGGCATCGCCAAGCTTAGCCTCTCCACTCGCTGTAAGGCCGATTATTTGTATGAATCGTCGGGTTTTACCTCTCCACCCGCCATCGCGATCTATGATACAGGCATAACCTTCGCGGCCATCGTGACCGGGCCGCATAAGCTAAACGACATCACGCCAACCAAGGAACACCCCATGGACATCAAGACCCTTGCCTACAAGCTGGTAGAAATGTGCAACGAATTGAAGAACTTCGACGTGATGGAGCAGATGTACGCCGACGACATCGTCTCGGTTGAGCCGAGTGGCACCGCCACCGCCGGCAAGCAGGCCGTGATCGAAAAGTCCCGCCAGTGGGCCGCCGCCAACGACATCCACAGCGAGACCGTCAAGGGCCCGTTCTTCCACGGCCGGGACCGCTTCGCCACCCAGACCACCTTCAAGGTCACCCGCAAAGACACCGGCGAAAACGCCACCCTCGACGAGATCACCATCTACACCGTCAAGGACGGCAAACTGATCCGTGAAGAGTTCTACTTCGACGGCGACCGCTGGTAACCGCCAACGGCCCCGTCGGAGCACGAAGCGTGAGCGCATCACAAGTCAAAGACGACGCGGAACCCGCGCCAGATGACAAGTGAGACTTTCGATCAACATCGCTCAAGCCCTCGGGGTTGACCCGCTCCATGTTACCGCATGGAAACCTGTCAATCGCCGGACGGTGGTGCGAGTGGCGCACGACGCCGCGCGGGTGTGGCCCGCTCACCATACGCAACCTCGGCGACAGCCTCCGCGCCCGCCGCGACCACGCCCGCGAGATGGAATTGCTGCTGAAGGTGCTAACGCACGATGTGATGATCGTCAGATGTTGCGTACAAAGACAGTTGCAACAGAGCCGGAGCGACCACGTTTCAAAACCCTCGTATTTCGATACGCTGCCTATGGCGCAAAGGCGTACTCTCCTATGTTATTCAGTGCTAGTATCTTCTTTTTGCGAAGCAATCTTTCCATGTGTAGGTGATAGCCTAGCGCGTCATACGGCAAATGATATCTGGGCCTACCTCCCCGCATGTCATCTTGCCATGACACAATTAGAATTGCGCTATCCTCCACTAACTCCAGCGTCTCCATGACCCGCTTAATCCCAAGTTCGCCAGTTCCCATATGAACATCGTCCAGAAAAAAGCTGGCTGAATTGGGATCGCCAATTCCGTTGTAGTCTTCCCATCGTAGAACATAGATAATGTTTCCATAGAGGTCCGGCAAGTCGCTGTCGCGAGGTGTGCTGCATGACGCGCACATCAACACTGCTGTAAGTACAAGACACTGCTTGACAACCTCGTTCTCGCTATTTGTCTGCATATTCATTTTCTCTTTCGTGGTTTCAGAGGCCCACATTGGGTCGATCGCGATAGCTGGCCACTTTGGCTTTGAGGTATTGAAACGGGGACGCTCCGGCTCTGTTCCAGCGCTCCGCCGCTCGGCGCATGTTAGGCGCTTGCGCCACCGGGGTTGAACCGCTACATCTTACCGCATGGAAAGCTGCTGCTGAAAGTGTTGCCCCACGATATGATGATCGTCACATGTTGCACCTAAAGAGGGCTGCAACAGAGCCGGAGCGTCCCTGTTTCGATACTCAGCGGAGAGACAGAGCACGTAACAACCAAGGGTTGAGCCAATTACTCCTAATTTTGCTTATTTGCGATTCAATACCTACTGTGAGACGCTTGGACACAAGCCAGGATATTGTCGTTTCAAACAAGCCCAAAAATGACACCCGCCCATCTATCCATACTCCTCGCGCTGCTCGACACACTCATCCCCCAGGACGATTACCCCAGCGCGACGCAGAACCAGGTACACCGCTACATCGACGGCATCCTCGCATCAGAGCATCAGGGCAAGCACGCGCAGGTCGCCGCGGGGCTGACAGCCCTGGCCGCCACCGGGTTCGTGGAGTTGCCGCTTGATGCGCGTGCCGATGCTCTTCATGCATTCGCACGTGAAGGCCACCAGGCATTTGTTCAATTCATGGCTACGCTCGCCAACGAGGGCTACTACGCCGACCGCACCAACGGCGGCAACCCGGAGCACGCCTCCTGGGACATGATCGGTTTCCGCCCACAGACCAAGCGCCCTTTCACTCCGCCCGATCTGAGTATCACGCCGCACACCATCGATCAGATAGAAAGGGAGTACGACACGATCGTCATCGGTGCCGGTGCGGGCGGCGGGGTCGCGGCAAGCGTGCTCGCAAAGGCCGGGCGAACCGTGCTGGTGCTCGAGCGCGGGGATTGGCTGTCCTTCGAGAACTCTACATTTGATCACCTCCGCAACCACCGACTCCAACGCTACGGCCACAACACCGGGCCCGACCTCCAAGGCCATCCCCGCGTTGTCCAACACGCCGACGGATCAGCCCAAACCGTCCGGCCCCACGAAGGCGGCTACGGAAACAACGCGATGACCCTCGGCGGCGGCACCCGCGTCTACGGCGCACAAGCCTGGCGGTTCCACCCCGATGACTTCCGCATGGCCTCGCGGTACGGCATCCCGCAAGACTCCTCGCTTGCCGACTGGCCGATCACCTACGACGACCTTGAACCCTACTACGACCGGGCCGAATGGGAACTCGGCGTCTGCGGGGACGCGACCGAGCACCGGTGTATCGGCCCACGCTCACGCAACTTTCCCATGCCGCCAATCACCCGCGATGCGCAGTACGCATTGCTCAAGCCCGCCGCCGAACGATTGGGCTGGGCCGCGGGGCCTCCGGCTCTGCTCATCAACTCCACCGTTTACAACGGTCGCCCGCCCTGCGCCCGCTGTGGCATGTGCGTTGGCTTCGCTTGCCCGTCCGAATCTAAAAACGGCTCGCACAACACCGCCATCCCCGCTGCCCTCGCCACCGGGCGGTGCCACCTCCTCACCGCCGCACTCGCCGATCGTTTGCTCACCGAGGACAACCGCGTTGTGGGTGTCCGCTTCTGGCTCGATAGCGACCAGCCCACGGTTCACGAAGTCCGCGCTAGAAATGTCGTCCTCGCCTGCGGCGCGATCGAATCCGCCCGGCTGCTCCTCCATAGCCCCACCGACCGCGAGCCCCGCGGCATCGGCAACCGCCACGACCAGGTCGGCCGCCATCTCCAGTCACACGTGTACGGCGGCGCGTTCGCTCAGTTCGCCGAGCCCGTGCACGAATGCGAGGGCCCCGGCGTCAGCATCGCCACCCTGGACCACCTGCATGGACACGACGGCATCATCGGCGGCGGCCTGCTCGCCAACGAATTCACCAAGCTACCTCTGTCGTTCTACAACTCCAGCCTCCCCCCGGGCACGCCGCGATGGGGCCTCGAACTCAAGCAAGCCATGACTCATCAGTACCGCCGCACGCTTCAGTGCTACGGCCCGATTCAGGATGTCCCCAACCCACGGTCCCGTGTCACGCTTGATCCGATCGTCACCGACAAGTTCGGCGTCCCCGTCGCCCGGCTGCACGGCACGGTTCACCCCGAGTCGCTACGAACATCAAATCACATGCGGAAGTTCGCGGAACGCTGGCTCAAAGAAGCGGGAGCCACCCGCGTGTGGAGCCACGAAACCCGCGGCGGCGGGCCATGCGGCGGGCAGCACCAAGCCGGGACCTGCCGGATGGGCGTCGACCCGAAAACCTCGGTCACCGACCCAACCGGCCGGGTTCATGGCCACGGCAACCTCTTTGTGTGCGATGGGTCGGTCCACGTGACCAACGGCGGTGTGAACCCCGTCCTCACCATCTTCGCCCTCGCATACCGCACGGCAGACCGGATCGTGGCGGATGCTTAGCGTAAAGCCGATCAGTGGCCGAGCCGGCACCGCGCCGACTCTCGAGACCCAAGAAGCTTTCCCGCCGGCTCGGTCCACTGCATTGCGTAGTTAGGCAACATGTCAGCCGCCTCGGCCGATTGGAATGCTATCAGTGAACGGGTCGCCTTCCGAGGGTTTCCAAGACTCGACCGTCGATCGGATGTCCGACCAGACTCGCCGGAAGCGCTGATACTCCGGCGGTTCTGCAGCGAAGACGGCCTCGCGATTGCGCCCGTCGAGCGACTCGACGCCGTGTGAGGAGACAACGAGCTTCGGATTGTTCTCGAATCCCTCGTGCCAAGAGTCCATCACCAGTTCCCGATCCGCCAAGCGCACTTCGATGACATCGAAGCTGGAATCGGGGCCCGTGTTGCCGTAGTACGCCTTTCCCTCGCCGAAGACGCCTTCGCGATGCAATGCCTCAAGCAAGACAACGATCTTCTTCGTGTCGATTCGCGATTGAAGCAAAGCCCCATTCGCTCGCCAGACGATGCGCCCGTCACTCCAAACAGCAGTGGTAACTTGTTCGCGCGGTGCCTGCAGATTACCGCTGTAGCTATCCTGGTAGAGGAGGATGACTGGCTTCTCCGAAACCGTAAGTGCGGGTGCCGGCAAAGCGGTCGCGGACGGCAGGGCTTGCACCTTCGCAGGCGCAGGCTTGTCGCCGTTGCAACCGAGCGCGAGTAAGCAAACGACGAGGATTAGCGGTTTCACCGACATGTTGCCTAACAGTTGATTAGACGGATCACTCTATTCGCGGAACTCGTGGGTCAAACAGACTCCGAGTCTGCCTATCCAGCGCCTGGCACGCAGCATCGTGCCGCCCGCTGACATGCAGTATAGCGACCATCCGCTCCGAAAACCAAGCCTTAACAAGCGAGTTTGGCGAGTTTTGTGCGATCGGCGGGTGCCACACCTCGGCGTAGCCAATGTGTGCTTCCACGGCGGCACACATCAGCCTACGGCTGAGGTGTGGCACCAGGCGGACTCCGAACCGACAACACTATTCTCCATCGCGGGCGTTGCAGGTCAAGTGCAGCCTGTGGTTAGGGCCCCTGCCGGAAGGCTTCTCGCTGCCGACTGCCGAGGTAGCGACCGCACTCCGGGCAAGTGAGGCCGCGCGACCCTCGCAGTTCATAGCCACAACGAGGGCACGGACAGGCGGCGTCCCGGCGTCTCAGAGAACTCGTCGCGAGCCAGCCGATTACCGTCGCAAC
>JBGTLW010000170.1:0-5909 GCA_041743835.1 Phycisphaeraceae bacterium
GGTGGACCTGCCCGCGGTGGACATCCTCCAGCCCGATGTCATGTACAACGGCGGGGTCTGCCGCACGCTCGCCGTCGCACAGCTCGCGGCCGAGCGCGGCCATCAGGTCATGCCACACGCGGCCAACCAATCCATGCTGCAAATCTTCACGCT
Source organism: Phycisphaeraceae bacterium (assembly GCA_041743835.1). Classification (GTDB taxonomy): domain Bacteria; phylum Planctomycetota; class Phycisphaerae; order Phycisphaerales; family Phycisphaeraceae; genus JBGTLW01. The sequence goes on from JBGTLW010000170.1 coordinate 154, forward strand.
GCACCTGGTCGCCGCCCTGCCCAATGCCGTGCCCTTCATGGAGTTCTCCATCGAGGACCGCCGACGCACCGACATCCTCTACAGCCCGCAGCCGCAGATCGTCGGCGGAAAAACAGCCTTCCCCACCGGGCCCGGCTGGGGCATCACCGTCAACCCCGACTGGATCGCGGGGGCCGAGTGCCGCGTGTCCCGGCTCTGAACCCGCGCGGCAAGATTGCATGCGCACGCCACTCGCCACTCACCAGCGCAGCCACTCGAGCGCCTTGGTCACCGCGGCCACGCGGCTGGGCACGTCCAGCTTGGCGTAGATGTGTTCCAGGTGCTTCTGCACCGTGCGTTCGCTGATGCCCAGCAGCACGCCGATCTCGCCCCGGCTCTTGCCCTCGACGCACCAGTACAACACCTGCGCCTCGCGCTCGGTCAGGCCAAGCCCGCGCAACGGCTCAGCGGAATCAAGCCGGGCGGCGTGGTGCATCACGATCACGAAACGGCCCGGCCTCTGATCCGCCACCAACCTCAGCACCAGCCGACCACGCGCACCATCGAGCATCAAGGGCCCGGGCTTTGCCGCCGCATCCCCCCGCTGCTGCATCGCCGCGACCTGTGACACCGCCCACCGCGCCACCGTCTCGGGCAGCTTCGCGCCGGTCAGGCTCTGGTCGCGCAGGTATTCGCCGAGCAGCCGGATGGCTGCGGGTGATGCCTGCTTCACCGAGCCGTGGCTGTCGATTGTGACCACCGCGCGGTCGATGCGGTCGATGACCTGTTCCAGTTGCCTTGCCTTCTCGGACAGGTCGGTCACCACGCACGCGTTCTCGTACGCCTGGCGCAGGTGCGGGCGGAGCAGGTCGAGCAGGCTGCGCTCGCGCTCGGAGAAGTCGCGTCGGCTGCGGTTGTGCGAGATGCCCACGACCAGCGGCGCGGGCGAGGGCATCGTCGTGACCATCTGGTAGCGGACGTTGACGCGGCGGAAGAACTCGCGGTACAGGTCGGTCTCCTCGAACTGGCGTTGGGGGAGGAAGTCGGTGATCTTGCGCGGGCTGTCGCCGGGGTTTTGCTGGAAGTGCGTGACCAGCGGGTGCTGGTGCATGAAGCGTTCCCACACGGGCGCCAGCGGCAGGAGGACGTCGGACTGTTCCTGGGGCAGGATCAGCGCGACCAAACGGCGGCGGGCGGGGTCGATCTCGTTGTAGGCGGTGGAATCGCAGGGCACCAGTTGGCTCACGATGCCCAGCGCGGCCGCGGGCAGGGTGTCCAGGTCGTGGTGGCTGTAGAGGACGCGCAGCCCATCCTGCAGCTCCAGATGATCCCGACTCGACATCCGCATGGTGACCCACACCCCTCTGCCGCCGGGAACAACGGGAAAACCCCCAACACCGGCGGCCGCTACAGGATATCCACCTACGCTTTTCGGCGAATACGCCGTTCGGCGTATTGTGGTGCGAGTATTTGGTGAGCTATCTTCTGGCCGACGCGAGGGACTACGAATCTGTCCATGCGGGCGGGTAGGCCCTTCACATTTACCCATTGGGAGAGAGCGATGCATCAGAAAAAGCAGTTGGTCAGAACGTCGGCCTTAGTCACGGGTCTTGGGGCTTTACTCGCCGCAGGCACGCACACCGCCCCCGCGCACGCGTGGGACGTGATCACCACCCTCAGCGACATCAACGAGGCGTTCGTCGTCGATCTGGACGAATCCGACGCCAGCGGGTGGAGCTTTAACCGCGTGCAGGATGGTATCGACGCGGCGTCCGGCTTCCAGGGGATTCCAATCAACTTCACCTTCCAGCCAGCGGGCGATACCCCCTTGTTTGATGAGATCCTCAACGGCCCTGCGGCACAGGCGTACGGCCGGATCGAAACCTTTGACCCGGGGCCAGGCGGGTTCATGGATTACGCCGAAGCCTATGTCATCGGCGAGATCGAGGACGGCTTCGGCTACGCGGGCCGGTGGGTCTATGAATTTCAACTGACGCTGGACCCGGGCGTCACGGTCACGCTGGCCCTGTTGGAGGGCTTTGCTTCCCTCTCGGCCGAATCGAACAGCCCCAACGACTTGGGTTTTGCCTTTGGCTCCATCAAGTTGTTCTCCATCGACTTTGACCTCAATGTCCCCGGCGGAGCCAACCAGCCGTACAAGGAAGACTCGGTCTTTGCATCCGGGCCCTCGAACGATCCCCCCAGTACCTTCACGCCAAGCTTCAGCCATACCTTTACCAACGAGGGCTCCGAGGTTTTGACCCTGAACCTCTGGCTCGAAGGCAACGCCCTCGTCTTCCAGACCATCCCCGAGCCCGCGTCCGCGATGCTGCTGATCGGCGGGGCCACGATGCTGATGCTTCGGCGACGGATGATCTAAGCGGGCTTGGAGGACCGTCCGCAACACGCCGCGTTGCGGGTGACACGAAGCGCCTGGTGCCATCCACCAAGGCCAACTTCGATGCACCCGTGACGCGGCTTTTTTGTGCCGCCAATACGCCAAGAGCGCCAAGTCAAGCCCCACGAAGCCCACGGACTCCGTCCGTGGGTTCCCCCACATGAGTTTGATTTCCAAGAAAGTCTTTCTTGGCGTTCTTGGCGTCCTTAGCGCCTTGGCGGCAATACACGTCCTATAAACCCTGCAAAAAATACCCACATCTCTCGCACGCCGGGTCTTTTTTACATGGTTATTTGCGAGTGAATTACATTCAAAATTTTCTTTTTTTTCAAGCGACTTTGGCCCCCAGCCCCGATAAGCTTCTAGTCAACAGGGTTGCCGCTGATCCAACACCCGCGGGCTAGGGCTCCGCAATACCTGGAAACCATCATGCAGACGAAGTTCTCTCGCCCGAAGGTCGCAGCCATTATTCTCGACTCCAGTGATGCCGCGCTCATCGAACGCGGGATCGACGAAGGGTGGATGCCCAACCTCGCCCGCTTCCGCAAGCGCGGGGGCTACGGCCGACTCACCGCCGGCAGCGACCAGATCAACGCCAGCGCCTGGCCGGGCTTCATCACCGGGCAGCACGCGGGGGACCACGGCGTGTGGAACTACCTCACGTGGGACGCCCAATCCCTCACGCACGTGCCCTGCGCCCCGAAAGAACAAAACTTCACGCCGTTCTGGCGCGCGCTGTGCCAGCAGGGCCACCGCTGCGTCGTGCTCGATGTCCCGCGAACCTACCCGCCCGAAGAGCCGTTCGATGGCGTGGAGTTCGGCGGGTGGGGCACGCACTACAAGCTCACCGACCCTTACGCGCAGCCCGAATCCTTCCTGCAATGGGTCACGCAGACCATCGGCAAAGAACCCATCGGCAACGAGCCGGGCGGCGACCTGACCGCGTCGGTGCTGCTGGCCGAACTCCAGCGCATCATCAACACCACGCGCCTGCAGGCAGAACTCGCGGTAGAGACGCTCAAGCGCGAACCGTGCGAGTTGTTCATCGCCGCGTTCAGTGGCCCACACCGCGCGGGGCACATGCTCTGGGACTGCACGGGCCTTGCGACACCGCCCACCGACGAACAGCGCGAGCAACTCGACCTGGCCCTGCAACAGGTGTACACCGAGACCGACGCCGCCCTGGGACGGGTGCTCCACGCGCTGGGCCAGGACCCCGACGCCACGACACTTGTCTTCTCGCTGCACGGCATGGGCCCCAACACCTCGCTCGCGGACATGCTGCCACAGATGCTCGATTGCGTGCTCCACGACAAGCGTGCCGAGACCAACGATGGCCTGACGCAGAAGAAAAAGAAGGGCCTGCTCAGTGCCGTGCGCCAGGCGGTGCCCCTCTCATTCCGCAACGCGGTGAAGGACGCGCTGCCCAAGTCGGTGCAGCACCAGTTGACGATGTTCTGGCGGAAGCAGAACCGCGACTGGTCCACAACGCCCGCGTTCACGCTGATGGCCGACCTCCAGGGCTTCGTGCGCATCAACCTCAAGGGCCGGGAGAGCCAGGGCATCATCGAACCCGGCGCGGAGTACGACGCGTTGTGCGAGAAGATCATCGCGGGCCTCAAGACCTTCGTCCACGCCGACACCGGCAAGCCGGCGGTGGTGGATGTGCAGCGGATGGATGAGCTGTACCCCGATGCCGAGCGTGTGCCACAGATGCCGGACCTCGTGGTGCAGTGGTCGGAGCGCCCGGCGGCGGACTGCATCGGCGTCACGTCCCCGCGCTACGGCACGATCCTCTGGCCGACGCCCGGCCGGATCGCCGATGGCCGCAGCGGCCACCACCGCACACGCGGCTGGCTGGCGGCGGTCAACAAGTCCATCGCACCCAACAGCAGCATCGAGGGCTACGACGCGCTGGACCTCCCGCCCACGCTCTGCCGCCTCATCAACGCGCCCGTGCAGGACACCATGGTCGGCGAACCCATCCACGCGCTCATGCCCAAACGATACAGCCAGGTCATCTGACCGCGCGGTGTGTGTGCATGGACGCATCACGCGAAAGTAAACACAAGGCTTTCACAGAGCAAGGCATTCACAGAGCCGCCGTGTCCCCACGGCGGTCCGCCTCGGGGACGAGGCGGCTCGGTTGGGTGCGGGCTCGGTTAATCAACACACCCGAGCGCACATGCAGATTTGCTATTCCTCCAACGCCGCGAGCTCTTCCTCGGGGATATCGAAGTTGGCGTGGACCGCTTGCACATCGTCCTGGTCTTCGAGCGCTTCCATCAGCTTCATCACGCGGGCCGCGTCCTTGCCCGTGACTTTCACGGTGTTGGTCGGGATCATCGTGATGGACGCGGCCTCGATCTTGTACCCCGCCTCTTCCAGCGCCTTGCGCACAGCCATATAACTGCTCGTCGGCGTGACGACCTCCCAGCTCTCCTCCCCATCGCGCACGTCCCCTGCCCCAGCCTCGAGCGCGGCATCCATCAGCGCCTCTTCCTCGACGCCCTGCCTGGCGATGAAGATCTGCCCGCGTTGTATGAAGTTGAAAGCGACGCAGCCGGACTCGCCGAGGTTGCCCCCGCCCTTCTCGAAGATCTTGCGGAGTTCGGGCGCGGTGCGGTTGCGGTTGTCGGTGAGGCAGTCGAGCATGACCGCGACCCCGCCCGGGCCGTAACCCTCGTACATGATCGCTTCGTAGGACACGCCATCGAGGTCGCCGGTGCCTTTTTTGATGGCGTTTTCGATGGTGTCCTTGGGCATGTTCTGGGCCTTGGCCTCGTCGATGGCGTAGCGCAGGTTGAGGTTGGCCGCGGGGTCACCGCCGCCGGACTTCGCCGCGACGATGATCATCCGGCTGCACTTGCTCCAGAGCTTGGAACGCTTGGCGTCCTGCCTGCCCTTGCGGTGCCTGATGTTTGCCCACTTGCTGTGACCGGCCATCGGTAGTCTCCATCTAGCCCCGGCGAGCCACGCATTCTAAGCCAGATCGCGCCCGGGTTCTCATCGGTTCCAATCGCCCACATCGAGCAGACCGCCGCGGCGTAGCGCTGCGGCTATCGCGGCACGCATCACGTCACATAGGAGGGGTGGGCGGGCCATGCGGCGGGGGCGGTCCGGGCGGCCTTCGGCGGTTGTTGGCGACGTGGGCCTTGACCGCGTCGCGCAGGCGGGGCTCGTGACGGGCCACCATCGCCATCGCGAAGAACAGCGCGACCAGCCGCAGCGCCATCGACAGGATAAACAGCAGCCCGTGATACGTCAGCACGATGCCCAGCGCGGCCGGCTCCCAGCGGAAGTCGGCAAACACCTGCGCCACCGCCCCGCCCATCAGCCCCGAGATCACAGCGCCGCACGCCGCGGCAATCGACACCAG
>JBGTLW010000171.1:0-9588 GCA_041743835.1 Phycisphaeraceae bacterium
TTGCTTGGGCAAGGGATCGCCAACCTGATGGAGCAGCATGAGCATGTCACCCCGTGTGGTTCCGCCACGGTGGAATGCAAACTCACAGGAGTACGGGCCGGGCGATGCCGGCCCCGGAAAAGCTTGCTCACGAAAGTGATCTTCATAAATGCTTCGAAGCACTGGACGGTCCCCCGCATCGGCAAGAGATTGCATTGATGCCAGCATATCCTGCCCGTCAGAATCGCGGAATCTTTGTACTACCATTTTCTTGAGTCGCTGACGCGTTTCGTCATCGAGCGTTGCGGCATGATGAAGGCAGTATTCAAGCGCGGCATCACGCATGTACTCCGGCAAGGCCCGGTCATCGGGGTTTACATAATCCAAGCCTTTTTTAGCTTCATTCATCAGAACCTGAGATTTCACTGTTTTCGCTCCGCGAAGTACTGCCGCAATAGAGTGGTCATATCCCTTCTCCTTCGCCATGGCTATAACAGTCTCGTAAAACTCAACATCCCCGCGTTTACGAGAAAATCTTTGGGGACTAAGAATCATCGCGTATGGCAGACTACTCTCCGCAACCCGCTGGTCGAACGCAAGGAAGTACTTTTCAGCAGCCTCCCTTGCAGTAACTTGCTGCGGGTCTGGCTCACTGACAGGTTGGTCGGCAAAGGTGATCGTGGTCGCTGACAGCAGGAATACGCTCACCAGCACGATGTATTGCGTGGGCCTTAGTTGCATATGAACCACTCCGATCCGGCTGTGCCAAGTTCAAACAGTAGCAAAAGCATTGCATGCAAGGTACTGAGGCGTAGTTCGCATCCCTTTGGTCTACATTAGTGCCGGTCGGCTGGGGGGTCCGGCGGATTCGCGGCGGCTGCATCAAGGATTGGGCGGAGGCTGGTGTGGGATAACAGGTACTTCGGGTTCATCACTTTGGTGCCCAGCGCAAAGTGGTCTGCGCCAGCATCGCGATAGTCCGTGATATCTGCGGGTTGGTAGATGCCCCCGCCGCCGATGATGGTGAGTTGCTGGCCGAAGGGCTTGGACCTGATCTCGCGGATCGCGGTGAGGCTGACGGGTTTCAAGGGCTTACCCGACACGCCCCCGGCGGGCACGGGCAGCGTGTTGCAGCAGTGCAGGCAACGCACGCCCGCATCGACAGCCTGCATCACCATGTCGCTGTAATTCACCGGCGGGATCTTCACCACCACGGGTACACCCGTGCTGACCGCGCGGGCAAAGAGGTCGGTCGGCCAATCGATATGACCGACGTTGGGGCAGCTCATGTTGAGTTCGACACCCAGCGGGCGGATAGCTGCGATCGCGTCGAGCAGTTGCCACCAGTCGTCGGGTTTAAAGCCGTGGACGCTGACCAGCTTTGTGGAGGCGTCCACCTTGCCGGCGTTGAGCTGCTTGACCAGCCAGGGCATACCGGGGTTTCGCAAGCCGATCTTGTTGACCCAGGCTTGGAGTCTTGGGTAGTAGCGCACGGTTTTGAGGATGCGCCAGACCCTGCCCGGCCGGGCGGCTGCTGTGAAGGTTCCGAGTGTGGGAGTGGTGCCCGCGGGCTGGATGTAGTTGCCGAAGGGGGCGGAGATGACCACCGGGCACAGGGGCGGCACGGCCGGGTTGTTGCATGCTTGGCTCACGGCGGCGAGTATAACAGTGGTCGGGCGACCGATGAGAGCAGAGGCACCTATGCCGTTACGATCCATCCTGACGCTGGGCCATTCCGTCAACGGCCTGCTCGACGAGATCGCGCCGCGACAGATGGAGTCTGCGATCGCAGCGGCGTTCGCGGAGGGGTGGCGGATCGACCCTCAGGAAGACTACTGCCCGCGCTGCGGGGCCAGCATCGACGCCTCGGCGGTGACGCGAGAGGGCTGCCCGTTCTGCCACGACCGGCGGCTGGCTTGGCACCGATTGACAAGGCTCACTGGGTACGCTGGTCCGCCGGCGGGGTGGATCAAGGCGATGAAGTTCGGGCGGCAGTGGCGCTTCGGGCCGTGGTTCGGTCGGCAACTTGCTGAACACATACCGGCCGCGTTTGATGAGGGGCGCGTGATCGTGGTGCCGGTGCCTCTGCACTGGTGGCGACGCGCTGGCAGGGGCTACGACCAGTCGCGGCTGATCGCCGAGGCGCTGGGTCAGGCGCGGGGTTGGCCGGTGGTCCCGGTGCTGCGCCGATACCGTCACGCCAAGCCGCAAAGTTCGCTATCGCCATCCGAGCGGCTACGGAATGTGCGGCGGTGCTTCAAGGCGGCGGATGTCGATTTGACCGGGTATCAGGTGGTGCTGGTGGATGACGTGAAAACCACCGGCGCGACGCTGAGCGCGTGTGCAAGGCTGCTGCGCAAGCGTCACGCGAAGGTGATCCATGCCGCGGTCGTCGCGGTGGCCGACCCGAACGGACAGCGGTTTGAGGTGATCTAGGCGAGCGACGAACTGAGCCTGCGCGTGTCCTTGGTGTCGTATCGCCGCGATGGTTACCAGGTCACCGTGACACGCTTGCCGGATTTTGCGCTCTCGACGGCGGCGGTGACCATGGCGAGGCTCTTGATGTTGTCTTCGCAGTGGCACATGGGGAGTCTGCTGCCCGCGGAGCGGATGGACTCGACGAAATCGTGGATGAGGAAGGTGTGGCCGGTGCGTTCCTGTTCGCGCATGGGGACGACGACGTCTTCCATCTCGCGGTGGAAGCCGTGGTCCCCGCCTTCCTTAATTCGCTGTGCTTTTGCGACATCGCCGCCGTTCCAGATCAGGCTGCCGCGTTCGCAGACCACGCGCCAATCGCATTCCCACTTGGTGTGGTTGCCCTCGGCCACCCAAGACCCGCGGTAGGTATAGACCACGGGTTGGCCTTCCGCGCCCTTCATCTCGAAGATGGCGCAGGCGCTCATGTCGCCCTTGCTCCAGGAGTGTGGCGGGTTCCAGCAGTGGCAGTACACGCTGACCGGCTCGGCGTGGCCGATCTGCCGGGCGCTGTCGAAGGTGTGGATCGCCATATCTAGGATCAGCGGGTGATCCATCTCATCGCGGAAGCCGCCGAAGTGAGCCCCGATGTAGAAATCGTTGTGGACCTCTTCAATCGCGCCCAGCGCGCTACCCCCCAGGAAGTCGGCGACTGACAGGGCTTGCGCTGCGGGGCGCCGGGTCTGGGTCACGGCATAGAGCTTGCCCGAGGCTTTGGCCGCGGCGACCATCCGCTGTGCGGCGGGCAGGGTCTCGCTCATGGGCTTCTCACCCAGGACGTGGCAACCCAGCGACAGGGCTTCTACCGTGACTGGCTCGTGAGCCACGGGGATTGTCGTGTCGAAAACAGCCTCGGCACCGGTCGCCTTCACAGCCTCGGCCATGCTGCCGTACACCAGAGACAACGGCAACTCGTGCGACAACGCCAGCTTCTCAGCCGACGCACGATTCAGGTCAACCAGGCCTACCAGTTGCACGGTGGGCAGTGTCTTGATGGCTTTGATCCACGCGTTAGCAATACCACCACAACCGACTTGAACAACCTTGACTGGCTCTGACATTGTGAACTCCGATGGATGCTTCCGGTGTAGCGCTCACACGCGCTGTTCTGCGTTCAGCGCCTGCTTCAAGGCTTGTACGACGGCCTCAACCTGAGGGTCAACCTGCTCGTGACGGAGCGTGCCCGATGCGTCTCTAAACACCATGCGGAAGCTGACGCTCTTGCGGCCCTTCTCGATGGGCTTGCCGCGGTATGTGGTGAGGAAGCGCAGCGATTCGAGCAGTGCCGGCCGGGTGCTGCGCACCTGTACTTCGATGTTTGCCCAGGTGATGCCCTCCGCCACAACGACCGAAAGATCGCGCTCGATCGCGGGGAAGCGCGGCAGATCGACAGAGCCGCGAGCCGGGGGATACAGCGCGACCAGCGGCGGGTACGCGACCTCCAGCAGCGCGACCGCGGTCTGCAAACCGAACGCTTTTTGCTGCGGTGGCGCAAGCAGCCCCATCTGGCCGATGGTTTTGCCGCCAAGTTGGATCGAGGCGGCGGTGGCAAAGCACGCGTCCGCCGCGGCCGGCACGATTCTCAGACTGTCGATCGAAGCGGGGCCACCCACCGCGCCGACCAGTTCTTCCAGCGCGCCGCGCATGCTGCGAACGGATGACGAGGGGTCTTCCGCGTCGGCCAGCATGGCGAGCACGGGTGTCTCACGCACCGCGCCGCTCGACGCCCGGCCAAACGAATCGGCGATCTCGAAGAGCTTCACGTCACGATTCCCGCGGTCCTGATTGAGCTTCCGGCACTCCAAAAGGCTCGGGAGCACCGAGGGGCGGAGGCAGGGGTCGGTTGCCCGGCGGTCTTCTTCGACCTGCAACAGGCTCTCGCCAGCGGGGCAGAACGCTTGAGCCTGCTTGCGACCGATGAAACTGGGGGTGATCGTCTGGTGATAGCCGTGCGCGATAAGCGCCCGCGCGATGACCTGTCCTGCGGCGACTGCACTTTGCCTGCGCTGCGTAACGATGGAGATCTTTTCGTGTACCGGCACAGCGTCGAGGCCAAAGTGCCGTGCAACCTCCTCAATCAGATCGACCTCGCGCTTAAGGTCGAGGCGGAAGGTCGGCGCGGTGACGCGGATGACCTCGCCATCGATCACCGGCGTGAGGCCAAGCTGTTCCAGGTAGCCGAGTTGACGCTGTGGGGACAGGTCCAGACCAAGCAACGCGTTGCAGCGTGCGATGCGCATCGTAAGGGCGGCTGGCTGCGGCTCGTCTTCACCGACACGCAGCACGCCTTGCGCCAGCGTCCCGCCCGCTAGCTCGACAATCAACGCGGCGGCCCGCTGGCTCGCGGCCTCGACGCCGAGCGGGTCCACCCCGCGCTCGTAGCGGTAGCTCGAATCGCTTGACAGCTTGAGCGTGCGGCTGGTCTTGCGGATCGACAGCGGCGCAAACCGGGCAGACTCCAGCAGGACATCGGTCGTGCCCTCCGAGACCTCGGATTCCAGGCCACCCATGACACCCGCGATAGCCTGTGGCTTCTGGTCGTCGGCGATGACCAGCATCTCGGCGGTTAGCTTGTGCTTTGAGCCATCAATCGCAGTGAAGGGCTCGCCCGCTGCTGCGCGACGCACCACGATGCGACGCCCGGAAAGTCGGCTCAGGTCAAAGGCGTGCAGCGGCTGGCCCAACTCCAGCAGGACGAAGTTGGTGATGTCCACGATGTTGTTGATGCTGCGCAATCCTGCGGCCTCAAGGCGGTGTACCAGCCACGCGGGGCTTGGCCCGACCTTGACACCGGTGATGACTCGAGCCGAGTACACAGGGCACAGGTCCGGCGCCTGGTTTTCAACCGAGGCAAGGCTGCCTACGGCGGGCGCGTCGGCCTGCGGCAGTTGCGGTTTGGGCTGTCGGAGTTGCCGGCCGGTTGCAGCGGCTAGCTCGCGCGCGAGTCCCACATGGCTCAGGCAATCACCGCGGTTGCTGGTGACCTCGAAGTCTATACGGGTGTCGCTGCTGCCGTCGGAATGGGGGACCAATTCCGTGCCGTCGTCAGGGAAGCCCACGCTCGAAAGCGCTTCGATCGCCTCCTCGGCGGTGGCCGGGGGGTCCACGTACTGGTTGAGCCAAGCGAGGCTGGTCTTCATGGGTGCTGCACTCTAACGATACCGCTGAACCGGGCAACTCGGGCGGGTATCATCAGGGCATGCCACTACTGATTGTCGCGGTTTTTCTGGTCGGGCTTGCCGGGTGCGCCAGCGCGCCTGTCAATGTGGATTACCCGCCCGACTTCAGCCTGACCCTCCTGGTGCAGACGCCAGACGAGCGGTGGGTCTATCACCTGCACCCCGACCGCGACATGCACGCCGCCACCGGCGAGGGTGTGGGCCTGGCCACCAACACGCCGCGAACAGCCCGGCTCACGATCGCAGAGATGACCCGTGTCTATGACCTGACCGCAGCAGTGACAGACGCGGCCCCGGCCGGAAATCAAACCCTCGGCCACGACATCCTGGCCGCCCACCTAGAGTGGTTTGGTGGCAGTCGGACGCACTCGGCAAGCTACACACCCGAAACGGTGAAGCCGGAGTTGTCGGCCCTGGTGGATTTTCTGACCACATTGCGAGGCGGTACCCCCTGAAATTGACCCCGTGCCCGTGTGCGCCGATCCGGAATCGCGGTTTTCACAGGGTTCAAATGATTGACACCCGTAACCGCCTAGGATATCGTGACATAGGTATCCATTTCTATATGTTCAAAGGGCACCACTCATGTCCGAGTCAAAGAAAAAAGCACCCTTTTTCGCAACGTCACTGGGGCTGGTCGCGCTGGCGATCGTGTTGTACATCCTCACGGTGGCGTTAGCGGCGGCCGTGACGGTCGGGCTGGCCGAGGCAGACCTGACGCAGGCCTCTGAAACCAGCCGTGTGCTGATCAAGTACCTGCTGTACGGCGCGGTCATGATCCTGCCCCTGATTGCGACATCCATGCTGATCGTCGGGTCGGTGCGGTGGGCGCTGCTTGGCCGGGATGCGGTGGGCGTGGCTCAGGGGGCGGATGTGGAGACCGAACTGCTCGAATCGATCAACTCCCGGCTCATGGTGTCGGACACCGCCAAGCGGATCGCCTACCGCGATGAAGACATCGCACTGCTCAAGCAGACCATCGAGCAGGACGTCGCCAAGCGGGACTTTGACGGGGCCTTGGCACTGGTCAAAGAACTGGGCGAGACCTACGGGCAGGTGGAAGAGGCTGAGGATTACCGCGAGAAGATCCTCACGGTCCGCCGCAAGGAGATGGACGCGGCGGTGACCGCATCGCTGGCCCGGCTCAAGGACATCGTCGCGCGGCACGACTTCGAGGCGGCGACCCTTGAATCGGAGAAGATCCAGCGGCTGTACCCCGAATCCGAGGTCGCCAAGGAAGCCAGCCGGCGGGTGTCGCAGGCGCGTGAGCAATACAAGCACGACCTGGAACGGGCGTTCCTCGCGGCTTCCGAGCACGGCGATGTGGACAAGGCGATGACCCTGCTCAAGGAGATGGACAAGTACCTGACCGAGCAGGAGGCTGCGCCCTATCGCGAGACCGCGCGGGGAGTGATTGGCAAAGCCCGTGATAACTTCGGGGTACAGTTCAAGCTGGCGGTGCAAGACAAAGAGTGGGTCGTGGCGGTCAACGTGGGCGAGCAGATCATCCGCGAGTTCCCCAATTCCAAGATGGCGGACGAGGTGCGTGGTATGCTCGACCTGCTCCGCGAGCGTGCCGCCGGGCAGCAGGCCGCCGCCCCGCGCTAACCTGCCGCCCCGCGTACCCTAGCCGGAACGCATCGGAAACGACGCACCCTTCGCAATCGATGCCGCTGGTTTCTCTATACTCATGGCATGAGTAAAACCCATGATGTTGTTCTGATTCCCGGCGATGGTATCGGGCCAGAGGTCGCCGCTGCGGTGGTCCGTGTGCTGGACACCGCGGGTGCGCCTGTCGCTTTTCACACCCATCAGGCGGGTCTGGCGGCACTGGCTGAGGGGAATGATGTGCTCCCAGCTACCACCGTGGACGCGATCAAGCACCACGGCCTCGCGCTCAAAGGGCCTTGCACCACGCCGGTGGGCAAGGGGTTCCGCTCGGTCAACGTGCAACTGAGGCAGACGCTGGACCTGTATGCAGCGGTGCGTCCCGTGCGCAGCCTGCCCGGGGTCAAGACCCGCTATGAAAACGTGGACCTGGTGATCTTCCGTGAGAACACCGAGGGGCTGTACTCGGGCGTCGAGAATGAGATCACGCCGGGCGTGGTCACGAGCCTCAAGGTCGCCACGGAGAAGGCCAGCACGCGCATCGCACGCTCCGCGTTTGAGTACGCCAAACGCCGCGGCCGCCAGAAGGTCATCGTGTTCCATAAAGCCAACATCATGAAGCTGTCGGATGGCCTTTTCCTCAACTGCGCCCGCAAGGTGCATGAAGAGGAGTTCCCGGGCGTGGCTTACGATGAAATGATTATCGATGCCGGCTGCATGAGGCTTGTGCAGGACCCCACGCGATTCGATGTGCTGCTGATGGAGAACTTTTATGGCGACGTGGTGAGCGATCTTGCGGCGGGGCTGGTCGGCGGGCTCGGCGTCGTGCCCGGGGCGAACATCGGGCTGCACGGGGCGGTGTTCGAGGCAGTCCACGGCAGCGCGCCCGACATCGCGGGGCAGGGTTTGGCTAACCCGCTAGCGCTGTTGATGTCGGCCGTGATGCTGCTCAACCACCTCAACGAATCCCGCGGCGATCAACGCTGCCGCGAGACCGCGCAGCGCATCAAGGCGGCATACGACAAGGCGCTCGCGGATGGCGAGAAGACGGCCGACCTCGGCGGCTCGCTGAATACCGAAGCGTTCACCGATGCGGTGTGCCAGCGGCTATCTTGACGCGGCCCGCGACCCGAGCCTATGACCAGCGACGCCCTGTCCATCCACTGCCCGGCGAAGGTCAATCTTGTGCTGTCGGTTGGCTCGCCCACAGCCAGCGGCATGCACCCAATCGCCAGTTGGATGAGCCTGATCGATCTCGGCGACACGCTGCGCCTTCAACGCATCCCCAGCGGCCCCTCGCGTTTCAAGGCAAGTTTCGCCCCCGACACGCTGCGGCATGAAGTGATCGACTGGCCGATGGAGCGGGACCTGATGTTTCGGGCCCACGCCGCGATGGAAGCCGCGACCGGCCGCACGCTGCTGATTGAAGCAGACCTCGCCAAGCGCATCCCGACCGGTGCGGGGCTGGGCGGGGGATCGAGCGATGCCGCGGGGATGCTCGTGGGGCTGAACCGGTTGTTCGCGTTGGGCTTACCCACCGAGGAACTGGCAGCCATCGCAGGGACACTGGGAAGTGATGTGGTTTTTCTGACGCGGGCGCTGGCCGATGCCTACTGCGAAGCGATCGTGACCGGCACGGGCGATCAGTTGGACCCGCTGCCGCCGCGCGAGCCGTTCGACCTGATCGTGTTCGTGCCGCCTCATCACAACCCGACTGGCAGAATCTATGCCGCGTTCGATGCGGTGCTCGCTGATGGTTCGCGTCTGCCGGATGAGTTGGCCGTGCGTCGGATCGCGCTCACGCAGCGGCCGAACCCCGCAGACCTGTTCAACGACCTCACTGAGGCCGCGATTCGTGTCACCCCTGAACTGGGTCTCTGGCGCGACCGCATCAGCTCTCACTTGCAACAGCCGGTTCACATCACCGGCAGCGGCGCAGCCATGTTCGTGATGGCCACGGCTGCCAGCCACGCGAAAGCCATGGCTGGCAGCATCCGCAGCCACTACGACGTCCCCGTGATCGCCACGCAAGCGGGTAGGGTTGCGCCTTCGCCGGTGTGAGTTTCGGGTGCTTACGGACTCTGGCTCAGGGTCTGGATCGCCTGCGTTACTCGTTCGAGTTCAGTCGGCGAGAGTTGGTGGGCCGGGTCCAGGGCGTTGTAGCCGTGCAGGGTGAGCACGTGTCGATACATCGCCAGCGCTTGCTCTCTGTGCCCCGCACGCAAGGCAAGGTCCGCAGCCTCCAGTCGGACGTGAACGTTGTAGGGCGTCGCATCCGCGGCCGCAGCCATCGCGGTGGCCGCGCGACCCCTTGCGTCCTGGCCCCCTAGCTGCTCCGCGGCCACGA
>JBGTLW010000172.1:0-10440 GCA_041743835.1 Phycisphaeraceae bacterium
GCGTAGGCCCATCGCTGCACGAAGCCGCGTGACCGACCGAGCATGGCCATGATCGTCGGGCACCGCTCGCCCGCGGCCGCGAGTTGCACGACGCGGTAGCGGTCACGCTGCTTGGCGTTGGTTTCCTGCCGGATCAACTGAGTGAGCCTGTCGGCGTCTTCGGGCAGGTGAAAAGTGACATCCATGTCGGGTCTCCTGAGGGTGGAGCCGACATCATGCCTCACAACCGCCCCGGGCGCAACCTAACAAGCGCCGAACGCGCACGAGAAGTTTTTGGGATGCGTATCACCCGCTCACTGCGTCGCGATGCGGAGGACCTGGCTCTGGATGGTCTTGTCGATCGTGCGGTCCACCTTGCCCCGGCCCTGGGGCAGCGTGATCGAGACCAGCACGCGCTCGGTGTGCGTGCTGTGTCGGCCGACCGCTTCGCGGCGCTTCACGTCGTAAAACACCTGCGTCGCGCCCTCGCCACGGACCATGCGGATATCGATGGGCGGTGCGTCGGCGGGGATCTCCGAGCGGTCCACATCCAGCTTCACCGCGCCCGTGCCCGTGACCGTCACGACGGGGATGCCCTCCAGCTCCTCCGCCCCGACGACGGTGTAGGTCCACGCCTGGTCGGTGTGGCCCATCTCGTGGGTCCAGCGGTACTGGGCCTTGTATGTCTCGCCGGGCGCGACCGACTGGGGCACGAACGTCAGCGTTGCTAATTCGCTGGCGCTCTCGACAAAGTCCAGCGGCTTGGGGATGAGCTCTTCGAGGTCCTTGCCGATGTTGGACTTCATGCGATCGGTGCCGTGCGCCTCGGCGATCGAGCCGTCGCTGTTCACCGTGATGGTCAGCGGCACAGCGACCATCGCGCGGAGCAGTTTGTGGACCGGCTCGATCTCGCCGGTGGGCTTGCGCGAGTCGTTGACCTGCTTCTTGCCCTCGGCCTCAAACGTGGCGACCATCCACTCCAGCGTCATCGTGCAGGTGTAGCTGCCGTCGGCATTGGCCTTGTCCACGGTCCAGCGGGTGTGCCCCTCGGTGGTGACAAGCAGTTGCGTCTCGCGCGTGTTGGCGTTGAAGGTGACGGCTGTGGTCTGCTGACGCTGGTTCCAGAACTCGTACACCGCGGTCTGCCCCGCCTGCCACGCCGGGCGCAGGCTCAGCGGCTGGTCTTCCGCGCGAGCTGCGCCAGACAGCCACAGGCTCGCCACCACCGCAGCCACTGACAACACCGATGCACGACGCCAAAGCTTGCATCTCATCTCAATCCCATCGTGTAGGAAAAACAAACCTATCGCCAGACCGCACCGGGCGGGCGCTGGCCCTGCCATTGTAACCAGCGCGCTTCGGTGACCCGCCAGGCCGCGTCGCCCTCGGCCCGCTCCCACGTGAAGACCCAGCGCGTGGCATTGGGCAGGCCCTGGCTCTTGAAAGTCGTACGCAGGTCCAGCATCACGTCCGCCCGGCGGTCGCCCCGCGGCGCGACGCGAAGGTCGTTGACCCTGTGGAAATCAATGGGAAACCGCTGCAACGCGGCGGGCAGCTCGTCGTGCAACGAGCGCGTGCCCCACGCGGTGTTCCCATCCGGATCGGTGATGCTGGCGCTGGGATCGATCATGGCTGTGATCGATGCGAAGTCGGCCTCGGCCGTGGCGCGGAGCAGCGAACGCATCGCGCGGTCGACCTGTTCGCGGGGCGTGGTGACCAGCGCGGTGGTGAGGTACAGCGCGAGGGCCAGCGCGAGGGCGGTGACCGCCGCGATGTTCAGCCGTGGCTTGGCGGAGCGCTGGGCCATCAGCCGAAGCACAGCCGCGACCGCCACCAGCACGATGACGCCCGGCCAGGGGTTGATGAACAGCCACTGCTCTAGCAGCGGCGGGTCGGGGAAGCTCTGCGCGAGGAACCACATGCCCGCATTGTAGGGCCAACCCCCCGCCGCCACGCCATCACTTGTGCCTTGCGTTAGCGTCGCCAGCAAAGGTCCAGCAGCGTGAAGTCGCAGAGCTGGGCGAAGTCCTCGTAGCGCATGCGGATGGCCTCGTGGTGCGTCCCGCCGTTGAACGTGATGAAGGCGTCCTCGGTGAAGTCCGGCGCGAGGTACACCGGCAGGCCATAGAGGTGACCGATCACCGGCTCGGCGCCGACCTCGCAGTCGGGGAACAGCGTGGCGATGTCGGCTTCGTCCGCGAGCACTGTGTCGGGGCCCAGCAGGTCGTGGGCCTTGCCGAAGTCGATCTTGAGGTGCGCGGGGATGACCGCGAGGACGAAGCCCCGCGCGGTCTTGAGCACGACGGGTTTGGCGAAGGCTCGGCCGGGGGTGTGCGTGTCCGCAGCGGTGTGCTGCGCGGAGAAGTCCAGGCGGTGGTGCACGATCTCGTAGGCCACACCCGTGGCATCGAGGTACTCGGTCAGACGGTTGGTGAGCAGTGACATGGCGGGTCTCCAGAAAGGTTGAGTAAAGCACGCGACCACGTGAAACAACCGCCCCCTCCCAGCCTTCATTGTACGCGAGCCATCGGTTACATCGAAGCAAAAAGACATTTTCGCGAGAAACAAGGTAGGTCCATCATGCGGCTTGACCGAGGGTTGGTCCCCGTGTGTGCTGGGGGAACCCGCTCCCCGGTATCTTCCGTTGGGTGTCGTTTTCCCGGTATCTTCACAGGATCGTCAAGGCCTGAGCGTGCCGCAGTGAGCGCAAGCGAACGGAGGCAGGCTCAGGGCGTCGGCTGCGAGATCGTGCTTCCTCGGGCCATCGAGGCCGGCCGTCAGCTTGCGGCC
Organism: Phycisphaeraceae bacterium; assembly: GCA_041743835.1. Lineage (GTDB taxonomy): Bacteria > Planctomycetota > Phycisphaerae > Phycisphaerales > Phycisphaeraceae > JBGTLW01. The sequence goes on from JBGTLW010000172.1 coordinate 2,770, forward strand.
GCGGCTCTGTTAAGGCGGTGTGCACGGTTGTGGCGGTTACAGCACGGCGGTGGCGACCAGGCCGGTGATCTTCTGGACGGCATCGCCGATGAACCGGTTGACGGTTTGCGGGTGCGTGAGGTTGATGAGGTGCCCGCCGCCGCGGATCTCCACATCCGCGTCGCCGTTGGGCGGGAGGATGCAGTCCTTGCTCCCGTGGATCTGATGGATGGGCACGCGGATCGGGCCGGCAAACTCCCAGTCCGCGATCGCGCCGCAGCCCCACTTGAGCACCCGCGGGTCGGCCGCAGCCGCCATGCGCTTGACCAGTGTGTACTCGTCGTCATCGAGCCCATCGAGCAGCGCAAACGGCAGGCTCATCGCGCTTAACAGCTTCGGGCCGGCAGCCGCGGGGATGGGCTTGCCCAAGAGGTCCGCCACACGCGACCGCAGCGACACGCCCGCGTCCCGGCGGGCCGAGCTGACGAGGACCACACCCATCGCACCGAGCGCTTCAGCCATCTCCACCGCCACCATCCCGCCGAGTGAAATCCCGCCGACGATCACCGGGCGGTCGTCCCCGGCCTGGCTCTTAAGCATCGGTGCCCAGCGCTGCGCGTAGCTGCCGATGGACTCGTTCGCGCTGGTGGGCGGGATGAAGTCTGGCGTCTCGAGCGCATCGCCAAAGACCCGTTTTTGCGGGGTGAACAGCTCGTGGTTGGCCCCTAGGCCGGGCAGGAGGACCAGTCGTGCGGGCAGGTCGATGGGGTACATGCCGGGATGATACCCCGACGCGGATCGAGACGCGATGGGCAAACCCGCCCCGGACCGCCCCCGGACGACCCCCGCACCGCCCCGGACCCGACCCCCGGACTGGCCCCACGACGCGCGGTCACGGCGTGGGTGATGGCCCCAACTGAGCCACGGCCTCGCTGATGCACAGCGGCTGGCACGCCGGGCCGATCACATCACGCTCGGGCAGCGGCGCGATGCGTGGCCGGTACTCGGTTTCGATCCGGTTGGTCAGCAGGCCCCGGCTCACAAGCTCGGGCTCGTCCACCGCGCCAAGGTCATTGGTCTTTTCCAGCAACTGCTCCAGGTCCGCCCGCATGGTCAGCAGGGTGTCGCGGTGCGCGGGGTCATCCGCGAGGTTGCGGATGCAGTGCGGGTCGTTCGCGGGCTCGTACAGCTCTTCGACGGGCTTTTGCTCGGCCATGAATGCCGCCTGCACGGGGGTGAGTGTGCCCGCCGCTCGCCCGTCACGCAGGGCCTGCGTGGTCAGGCTTTGCTCCATGTACTTGTTGCGCTGCATGTACGGGATCTGCGGGAAAAAGTTGCGCACATAGCGGAATTGCTTGTTGCGGCTGGACCGCACACGGTCGAAGGATTCGTCCATGCGGTCGCGGCCGCTGTAGCAGTACGCGCGGGGTGCGGCCGCGTCCGGGCCGAGGAACACCTGCCCCTGATAGCTCGACGGGATCGGCACACCCGCCAGCGACAGCAGCGTCGGCGCGATGTCGATCCAACTCACCAGCTCGTCGCTAACGCCGCCCGGCTTGACCTGCCCCGGCCAACGCACGATCAGCGGCAGATGCACGCCGGCCTCATACGGCCAACGCTTCTCCCGGCAAAGCCCCCGGCCGTGGTCCGTCATGTAGATCACCACCGTGTTGTCGGCCTGTCCCGACGCTTCGAGGATGTCCAGAGCCTTGCCGATCTGGATGTCCTGCAAGGCCAGGTTGTCGAAGTAACGCGAGACCTCCAGCCGAACCTCCGGCGTGTCGGGCAGGTAGGGCGGGACCGGGGCCTTGGCCGGGTCGTGACGCAGGTGGTCGGGCAGCTCGCGGGTGCGGTTGGCAAAGCTGATGTGCTGGTCGTTGGTGTCCCACATGCCCGACTCGTGGGTGATGCCGAAGTTCCAGAACGCGAGGAACGGGCGGTCGCCCGCATCGGGCAGCTTGCCGGTCTCCAACCACACCGCATCGCCTTTGGTCTGCGCGAAGTCGCTGGGCGGCACGAAGTTGAAGTCCGTCTTCGTCGGCCAGAAGACGTTGTAACCCGCGTCTTGGAGCTCGTGGGTGAACAAGCGCGGCGGGTTGATGACGGTGCTGCGCATCTGGTGCGTGCCCACCGTCCACGGGTACATCCCGGTGACCAGCGCGCTGCGGCTTGGTGCGCAGACCGGGGCGCACGAGTACCCCCGGTCGAATCGGCAGCCCCGCTCGGCCAGTCGGTCGAGGTTGGGCGTGTGGGCGTAGCCCTCGCCGTAGCAGCCAAGGTGGAGGCCGACGTCCTCGCCGACCAGCAGCATGATGTTGGGTTTGGAGTTGACAGGCATGGTTTTTCTCACGGGGTCACGGCTGGCTGGTCGAGTTGAGACTGGATACACCCCATGACGCGCTCGACACTGACGCGGGCGATGAGGGATTGGTCGTCGCGGTGCTTACGATAACGTTTCATGTCCCGGGGTGTGATCTCCGGCGGCTGGACGACCGCGTCGGGTCGGCGGTACGGCCCGACCAGCGCGGGGTCCGTCGGGCCAAACACCGACGCGATCCGCCGGCCAAACGCCACACCCGCGTGCAGCGCAGCCGAGTCGTTGCACACCAGCAGCTTGCACCCCGCGATCAGCGCGAGGAACTGACCCACGCTCGTGCGAGGCAGCACCGCCCGCCCGGCCAACGCGTCGAGCAAAGGCTTCACCGACGCGTGCTCGTGCGGGGCCGCCAGCACGACCACCGGCCCATCGAGCTCCCGCGCGACCTGCGTGTAACGCTCGATCGGCCAACACTTGCACCGCCACTGAGCTGTCGGGGCGATGCACGTGTAGCCCGCAGTCAGGGCATGATCCTCGATGAACTGCTGGGCCCACGCGCGGTCCTCCGGCGGGGGGTGCAGACGCATGTCGTGGCTCGGCTCGATGCCCTGCGCTTCGAGCAGCGCGAGCATCCGATCGACCGCGTGCAGCGTGCGGGGGATGCTGTGACGCTGGTTGTAACAGGCCGCGGCACACTCGCGCGCGTTGGCGTAGCCCACCCGCGTACCTGCGCCGGTCATCCACGTCAGGATGCCCGAGCGGAGCAGCCCCTGGAGGTCGATGGCTAAGTCGTAGCCCCCCGCGCGAAGCCGACGCGTCAGCGCCCATGCCCGGCCTGGCGACATGTCCTTGCGGTGGAACGGCACCACGGCGGACAGCGCCGGGTGCGACGCGACCGCGGGGGCAAAGCCATCGTTGACAAGCCAGTCGATCCGGCTGTCTGCGAACGCCTGACGGATCGAGACGAGGCACGGCACGGTGCGGCAGACATCGCCCAGCGCGGATGGGCGGATCAACAGGATGCGGGCGGGCGGTGGTGTCAAGAGTCGGGGTTTTGGCAAGGGGCATCCACGTCAACGGTCACGGCTTTTTGCTATCGTAGCCGGTTCAGCGTATCGCGCTCCCCAAGCCGCCCCCGGAACGCCCCCGGAACGCCCCCCGGAACGCCACCCGGAACGCCCCCAGCCACGCCCCGGCGTGGCCTTGCCGACCGATCCAGACACCCATCCCCATGCCCACCGCGATTATCAGCGACATCCACGGCAACCTCGACGCACTCACCGTCGTCCTCGACGACATTGAGAAGCGCGGGATCACGTCGATCGCCTGCCTCGGCGACATCATCGGCTACGGCCCCAACCCGCTGCAATGCCTCGACCTCGTCGCCAGCCGGTGCGAGTTTTCGCTGATGGGCAACCACGACTTCGCCGTGCTGTACGAGCCGACCAGCTTCAACACGTCCGCCGAGCAGGCCGCGTTCTGGACCCGCCGACAGTTCGAGATGGAGCCCGATGTCCAGAAGCGTCGCCGACGGTGGGAGTTTTTGGGGAGCCTGAGTGTGCGTCGGATTGAGAGCGGGACGATGTGGGTCCACGCCTCGCCCCGTCGGCCGATCAACGAGTACATCTTCCCCGACGATGTGGTGACCGCGCCGACGAAGATGCAGCAGATCTTCGACCGCATCGACAGGCGCTGCTTCTGCGGGCACACGCACGTCTGCGGCGTGTTCACCGATGAGCCGGACTTCTACCCCCCGGCCGACCTCGGCGGGGCGTACAAGTTCACCAAGAGCGAGAAGGCGATCATCAACCCCGGCAGCGTGGGCCAACCCCGCGACCGCGACCCCCGCGCCAGCTACGCCATCCTCCACGACGACCGCGTGGAGTTTGTCCGCGTCGAGTACAACATCCAGGCGGTGATCGACAAGGTCAACCAGGTCCCCGAGCTCAACGAGTTCCTGGGCCTAAGGCTGCTCGAAGGCCGGTGATACTCGAAGCGGGTTGAGCCGCCAAGGCGCCAAGAGCGCCAAGTCAACCCCCCCCGAAGCCCACGGACTCCGTCCGTGGGTCCCCCCGAAGCAGTTTTTTTCCAAGAAGGCCTTCCTTGGCGTCCTCCGCGCCTTGGCGGTTGTTTAGAGCGCCCCGTGGTTACAATGGGGCCGGTGTCACTATGCGGTTTTACTCGTTTCGGGAGGCTTGCCATGTCGCGTGTTCGAGGGTTTACGATTGTTGAGCTCGGTGTGGTGCTGGTGCTGTTTGTGCTTTTGGTCACACTGTTTCTCATTCTGGCTGGCATCAGCCGTCGATCGACGGGAGGTTCCTGGCAAATTCACAACATGACTCAACTCCGCGGCATCCAGCAGGGGATGGTCATCTTTGCGCAGTCGAATAAGGCCGGGAGTGAAATGGGCTGGTACCCCGGCGTCAGCCGCGATGGCGTGATCGAGCAGACCGACCCCGGTGCCAAGCTCAAAATCCTGCTGGATGCTAACGCGTTCACCCCCGATTTCATCATCCATCCCTGGGACACTGACAAGCAGCCTTGGCAAGAGGGTGATGGCGAGCTTACGACCGACCATTACTCCTACGCGATGCTGCGCGTCGAAGATGTCGAGCGCGACAAGGGCCGTTACATGGAGTGGCGGGAAACGATCAACACCAGTGCGGTCGTGCTAAGCGACCGCAACACCAAGACAGGCGATGCACGCGGCAGCATCTGGACCGATGGCGAGATGGACTGGCGGGGCACCGTCGTACGCAACGACAACTCAACCAGCTTCGAATCATCCCACATCATTGAAGACACCCAGTACCACGACGGGGAACGTAACGAGCAGGACGACCTGTTCGCAGCCGAGGGCGCATTCGACGCGATGATGACCTACGGCAAGCCGGCCGAGAACACCCCGCAGCCCTGACCGCTTGCGTAGCCGCCAAGGCGCCAAGAGCGCCAAGTCAAGGCATGATTGAGTTTTCTACGAATGCCTTCCTTGGCGTCCTCCACGCCTTGGCGGTTCAAATCGTCCTCCGCTCCTTGGCGGTTCAAATCACTTACCGAACACCTCATCGAACAGGCTGAGCATGTGACGCCAGGAGCGTTGGTCGGCTTCCTTCTGATAGGCGACCGGGGCCATGCCGTAGTCGTCGGCCTTGGGGTTGGTGAAGGCGTGCTTCGCGCCGCTGTAGCGGATCAGCAGCCAATCCGCGGCCTTGGTGTTGAGCGCGTCGGTCACGGCAGTGAGCGATTCATCGGACACCAGCGGGTCGGCGTCGCCGTGGCAGATCAGCACCTTCGCCGTCACCGTGTCTTCCTCGGCCGGGGGCTGCGGGTTGCCGTGGAAGCTGACCACCGCGACCAGCCCCGCGGGGTTGCTGTACGCCAGCTCCGTCACCGTGGTCCCGCCGAAGCAGTACCCGATCGCCGCGACCGGCGCGTCTTCGCCGAGCTTGGCCGCGTCACGAAACGCTTTGAGCCCCGCGTTGACCCGCCCGCGCGCCAGCGCCCGGTCGCTGTAGATCGCCCCGGCCCACTGCCCAGCCTCCTTCGGGTTGTCGGTCACCTTGTCCGGGCCATACATATCCACCGCGAACGCCACATACCCCAGCGACGCGAGCTGCTTCGTGCGGCTCATGGCGTAATCGTTAAGGCCCCACCACTCGTGGACCACCAGCACCGCGCCCTTGGGCTTCTCCACCGCGTCGTCCACCGCGAGATAACCCCGCAGCTCCACGCCGTCGTGCTCGTAAGTCACAGCCGTGACCTTGACTTCCGCGGACGCAGGGCCAGCCGACATCACAAGGACACACAGACACAGGGGGAAAAACAGACGCATGGGAAGTCTCCGGTGGGGGTGTCACGCGCCCCGACGCCGGGGCGTTGCTGGTAGCATAGGCGCAGCCGGTGCCGTGGGCATCGGCCTGCCGTCTCTACACTCACCACTGTTGAACTGGGGCCTTCCATGACAAATCGACCCGCTCTCCTCGTGATGTCCGCGATGATCGCCGCCGCGATGCACTGCACACCCGCAGCGCTCGCGCAGCCCGTGCTCACCGAACACGTCCCCGCCGACACGATCGTGTACCTCTCCTGGCGGGGCACCGACGCGGCCGGGGAGCAGTACGACGCCTCACGGCTCAAGGCCTTCCTCGACGAATCCAAACTCACCGAGCGCTTCGGCACGGTGCTGGCCAAGCTTGTGGAGCTCGGGGGCAACGACGAGCAGACGCGGATGCTCGGCGGGTTCATCAAGCACGCCATGCCCGCGGCGATCCAGCGGCCGTGGACCTTCTACGTCGCGGGGTATGACCTCGACGACGACACCCAGCGCCCCGTGCCGCGCATCGGGTTCCTCATCGACCCCGGCGACGGGCCCGAGGGCGAGGCCGTCGTCGCGTGGATGGTCGAGAGCTTCGGCGACATGCAGGACGACCAGGTCCAACTGGTGGAGCATGGCCGACTGCTCGGCGTGATCGCGGGCAACGCGTTTGTCGATCCCGATGCCGACAACGCCCCCAAGTCACTCAAGACCGCCGAGGCGTTCCTCGCCACACTCAAGGGCCTTGGCGACCAGCCCATGCTCGTGGGTTATGTCGATGTCGATGCCGGGCTGCGGACGATCGGCGAGCTGACCGAGCTTGAGGCCGGGGCGGGGCAGGCCGCGGTGACTAGGCGGGTGATCGAGGCGCTTGGCCTGAGCACCGCGCGGCGCGCGGCGGCCACCGGCTCGTTCGATGAGCGTGACTGGGTGCAGCGGGTCTTCGTCGACGCGCCCGCGCCACGCAAGGGCCTGCTCGCGCTGATGGAAGGCAAGCCCGTCCCGCAGGCGGACCTGACCAAGCTCTCAGCCCAGTCCCACTGGTTCCGCACCGCCTCGCTCGACCCCGCCGACGTGCTCAAGCTCATCCGTGAAACCATCGATGCCACCGGCGATGAAGACACGCTCATCGACTTTGAGCTCGGGCTCAAGGAAGCCAGCAAGACCGTCGGCTTCGACATCGAGCAGGACCTCATCAACCCGGCCGGGGCACAGTGGACGATCTACTCCGAGCCGGCGCTTGGCAACATCGCGGGCTTCTACCCCGGCGTGGCGCTGATCCACACGCTGGATGACGCCGCGAAGGTGGACGCCTCGCTCATCAAGTTCAAGGACTGGGCCAACGGCGAGATGGACCGCGAGGGCGCGGGCTTCAAGTTTGTCACCATGGCGTTTGGCGACATCACGATCCACTCGCTGGGCTTCCCGATGGTGTCCCCGAGCTGGTCGGTGAAGGATGGCCGGCTGTACCTCGCCGCGTCCGCCAGCGCGATCACCACGGCCGACAGCAACGCGGCGGCGGGGGCAGCCGGGGGCGCGGGTGTGACCGGGGCGGCGGGTT
>JBGTLW010000173.1:0-11985 GCA_041743835.1 Phycisphaeraceae bacterium
GGCGAGCTCGAAGAGGCGGCGCTCAACCTTGGCGCATCGCCCATGCTTGCGATCCGCCGGGTCGTCGTGCCGCTGATCATGGCCAACCTGATCGCGGGGGGCATCCTCGTCTTCAGCTTCGCGATGCTGGAAGTCAGCGACTCGCTGATCCTCGCGACGAAGGAGCCGCACTACCCCGTCACCAAGGCCATCTGGACGCTGTACAACCGCCTGGGCGATGGCCAATCCATCGCCAGCGCCATGGGTGTCTGGGGCATGGCCCTGCTGACCGTCACGCTTGTCGGGGCGTCGGTGATGATGGGCAAGAGGCTTGGGGCGATCTTCAGGGTGTAAACCCGCCAGCGCCTCCGGCCACAGAACCCGCCCAGCATCACAACCTGTAAACTCTCACGATGCACACCCTTTCACAGCGATGCATTGGCGCGGTGTTGCTTGCCGCCCTGCTTGCGGGTTGCGCAGCCCCGGCATCGCGCAAGCCCACGCTCATCCCCGAGCCTGTCTTTGATGTGGCAAAGCCCGGCGAGCTGCCGCGCACGATCTCGATCAGCCTGATGGAATCGAGCGGCTATCTCTTTACTCCGGTCCACATCAACCGCCGCAGCGCGGGGATGTTCATGCTCGACACCGGCGCGTCGATCACCGTGGTGGAGTCGGGAGTGGCGGGTCGGCTCGGGTTGCCGGTCGTGGGCAAGGGCCAGGCGTTGGGCGTGGGCGGGTTCGAGGCATTTGACTGGCGTGGCGTTGAGGGTGTGTCGTTCGGTGACCTTCTCATGCTGTCGGGCGATCGCGTGGCGGCTCTGAGCCTGCACGACATCACCCGGGGGCTTGGCGTGCCCGTCGGCGGGATCGTCGGCCATCGCTCCTTCGGATCAGTGCCTTACACCATCGACTACCCCGCGCGACAGTTGACGCTTCATCGCCCTGATAAGTTTGTGCCTCCCCCCGGCGCGGTTGCGTGGCCGCTGGTGCGTGGCGAACCGTTGCCCGTGATTGAGGCCACCGTGGGCGACCCCGCCGCAGGCCGCAAGGTCCGCCTGCTCTTGGACACAGGCGCGCATCACGAGTTGACCCTGCCCGATACGCTACAGACTCAGTGGCGGGACATACTCGCGGTGCAAGACCACGGCCCGATCAGCACCCGCGGCGTCGGCGGAACGGTCCGGGGTGCGGGCACGTGGGTGAACCGGCTGGATATGCTCGGCGTGACGCTCCGCGATGTACCCACGCACTTTGAGCCGGCCATGCAAGGCCCGCGGGCTGGAACTGGAGGCGGGCAGGGTGCTGTCCCCATGGGGCGCATCGGCAATCCGCTGCTGCGGTACTTTGTGCTGACATTCGACCCACGGACCTCGCGCGTCTATGCCGTGTTTGTGCCCGAGGGTGCCCACACCCAGCCGGTGGCCCCCCAGCCAGAGCCCAATTAGCGAAGAATCGCCTGAATACCGGTCGATACTAATGTTATGTTTACGCGGCGGGCACACTACGAGAAGCTGATCCTCTGGCAACGCGCGATGGACCTGGTTGCTGAGGTCTATCGCTTGGTCGAAGGCTTCCCCGATTCCGAGAAGTCCGGCCTCAGCGGGGCGCTTAAGAAGGCGGCGACGACGATCCCCGGCAAGGTCGCCGAGGCCGACGAAGCCAAAAACCCCACGCAAGCGATCAAGTCGCTCTATTCAGCCCGCGCAGCACTGGTCGAGTTACTCAACCAGGCACTGATCGCCCGCCGGGTGAAGGTGATGGGTCGCCTCCAGCTTGCGCGGCTGCGGTCGCGATGCAGAAAACTCGATCGCCTGATCCAGCAGGAACTGGAGCGCCAGGAACAAGCCATCGCTAAGCTCGCAATGCATGATCCTGCCCCGGAACTTCCCACCACCTCAACAACTCAGGACGACTCTCCACCCGCTGATACGCAGCACTCTCACGACACTGCTGCCCCACTGCTTGAACCTGTCATCACGCACAAACCCCCTGTGGCACGCGTGGTCATGCGCCGTCGGCCACGCTTCACGGACGCGGCGTAGGTGCGCGAAGCCGCACCCGACTCCCCCACCCCGCCAACCAACGTCACGATGCCACTTTACTCCGGCGGTGCGGCTGCCTGCACCGCGAGCTCCTCTACCGCATCGCAGAGTGCGAGGGTGGCGTCGCGGATGATCGTCGGCAAGGGGACGTTGGCGTTGGCCTGCGCGTTGGCGCGATCCAGGATTGGTTGGGCCGCAGCGATCAACCCGTCTTCTGACAGCCGGGGCAGGTATCTGGATTGGCTCATCGGCTGGATCAGGATGCGCTTGCGGGTGCGTTCCATCAGCAGCATGTAGCCGCCCGTGGGCACGCTGTCTTTGAGCATCGCCGTCCGCAGCGCAGCCGCGACATCCGGCAGGGTCATGCCCGGCGGGGCGTTGATCATCGCCGACTCCAGCGACTCGATCAGCACCACCACCACCATCGCCCCGCCACCGGTGCGGCGGTACGTGGTCCGCGTGCGGTCGCCCAGTTCCATGTCGATCTCCGGCGTAAGCACCGGTGCCTGATCCAGCACAAAGTACCCGCTCATTGGGGCTTGGGTCCACACATCCGCCACACGGTACTGCCCCAGCACCGACCAGATGCTCGCGTAGTCATCGGTCCACAGCAGAGGCGGGCCGGTGTCCTCGGAGACCTGCGACACCGCATAGCGAACCTCGGGGGTATTGAGGAAGGCTTCGTTGTTGGTCAACAACACCCAGCTCGTCCGGTTGGTGGCGTGGATCACCTCTCGGCCGGGATCGCCGATCACGATGACCTTCTTGCCCGCGTGTTCAGCCAGCGCGAAGACCACCGGCAGCAGGTCCAGGTGGCGATTGGAGATGTGGATGGCGAGGATGCCATCGGGCTTGAGGTGGCCCCAGTACGCATCAGATGCCTCGCGGGTCAGCAGGTGGACAGGGATCGCATCGGAGCTGAATGCGTCGATAGCCAGCACATCAAAGTGGTGTGACCCATCGCGCACAAGCTCCCGCTCCAGCACGATGCGTGCATCGCCCAGCGCGATATCCACCGTGCCCCGCGCGCGGGCATCTTCAAGGTACGTAAAGTAGTCTTGAGCAAGGTCCACGATCGCGGGATTGATTTCGTAGAAACGCAGATAGTCGCCCTTGCGGACGTAGGTGGCAGTGGTCCCGGCCCCGAGGCCCACAACCCCGAGCCTCATCTGTTCATCCGTTTTGCGGATGGGGTGATGGCGGATGGCGACGCCCATCCCGGAGAACTGGCCGTAATACCCCGCGGGCCGCCACTGCTGCTCGCGTAGCATGAACTGTGAGCCGTGCAGCGTGGTCCCGTGGCGCATGCGGCGGATCCCGGCTCCAGCGACGCTGACCTCCTCGATACGGAAGCTGCCGTAGAAGTTGCGCTCGATGAGGATGGCTGAGGTGCGGTCTGCCCACACCGCGATCACAAAGCTAGCCGCGAGCGCCGCCAACGGCAGCGCGCCGAGGAACGCCACCCCCCCGCGGCCGATCATCGACCCCTCGCGTGGCTTGGTCCGCACGAGCGCGATGAGCACCAGCAACCACGCCAGCAGCAGGCCAGCGTGATACTCCCAGAAGTCCTGAAAGATCAACGGCGCGATCAATGCCACCGTCAGCCCACCCAATGCACCACCCAGCGCGATCATCAGGTAATAGAACGTCAGCCGACGCGGCGCGGGCTTGGCCCTTGCCAACTCGCCGTGGCACACCATGCAGATGGCGAACAGGGCCAGCAGACAGATCGCCGCGGAAGTTAGCAGCGACAGGCGGACCTCTGCGTGGAACATATAGTTGTTGAGGAAGACAGCCGCAACGAGCAAGGGGACAAACACCCAGCGGTTATACAGCTTCTCATACTCGAAACAGACGATGAACGAGATGAGATACAACGCAAGCGGCAGCACCCAAAGCAGCGGCAGCGGCGCGATGTCCTGCGTGAGGAAGTTGGTCGCGCTCATGAGCATGAGCGAACCCGTGGCCGCGAGCACAAGCCAGTAGAGCGTCGTCGCCAGCGTCGGCTTTGGTTCGGTGGAATCAGTCTTGCCCGGCGTGTCGCTGGTCTCAATCACGATGGTGGATAGCGCATCCGCGTGCCGCCAGACCCCTAGCCCGCACCACACAAACCCCAACGCGCAGACGGCATACAGCACCGACCAGAACAGCGATTGGGTCCCCACGGGGAAGCTCGGCTCAAGCACAAACGGGTAGCTCACCAGCGCCAGCACCGAGCCGAGGTTCGACAGCGCGTAGAGCCGGTAAGGACTCTTGCCGGGGTTGTCCGCCGCAAACCACCGCTGCATGAGCGGGCTGGTCGCGGAAAGCACGATGTACGGCAGCCCGATGGACGCGGCAAGGATCAGCATGACGCCAAGCGTCGGGTCCTGGGTCTGAGCACGCTCGATCCACCCCCGGCTGACCCCCATCGGCAGCCACAGAAGCGAGACCGCGACCAGCATCAGGTGGACCACGATCTGCCCTCGGCCACGCAGCAGCAGCCCCAGGCCGTGTGCGTAAGCGTAACCCACCAACAAAGCCACCTGAAAGAACAGGAGGCAGGCGGTCCAGACACCCGCCCCGCCGCCGAACCACGGCAGGATGAACTTCCCGATCATCGGCTGGACCTGAAACAGCAGGAATGCGCCAAGGAAGATGGTCAGGGCATATCGGATCACAGGCGACTCCAGGGACCGTTGGCTGCGCACTATATCCGATGCGTGAAGCCGACCACAAGGTTTGAGCGTCCCTTTAACCGTTTGACGCCGCCGACGCCTTGCGGTAACAATGGGACATGGAAGCCACCAAAATCATCGGCGACGGCATCACTTTCGACGACGTCCTGCTCGTGCCCGCACGCAGCGACGTCATCCCCAACCAGACCGACACCTCCTCGCAGCTCACGCGGAACATCCGCCTCAACATCCCCCTGCTCTCGGCACCGATGGACACCGTGACCGAATCCGCCCTGGCGATCGCGCTGGCGCAGGAAGGCGGGCTGGGTGTCATCCACAAGAACCTGTCGATTGAGAACCAGGCCCGTGAGGTCACCAAGGTCAAGCGATCGGCCAACGGCGTCATCATCGACCCGGTCACGCTGCCCCCCGAGGCCCCGGCCTCAGCGGTCCGCACACTCATGCGCGAGCACAACATCTCCGGCGTGCCCATCACCGATGACGGCAAGCCCAACGGCAAAGCCGTCGGCATCGTCACCCGCCGCGATATGATGTTCCTCACCGATGATTCGCGGCCGCTGCACGAGGTGATGAGCAAGGACTTGGTGACCGCCCCCAGCGGCACCACACTCCAGCAGGCCGAGAGCATCCTCAACGCCAACAAGGTCGAGAAGTTGCTGCTGGTCGATCCGCAGGGCCGGTTAACCGGCTTAATCACGATGCGCGACATCGCCAAGCAGGACCAGTTCCCGCTCGCGTGTCGGGATGACCGCGGCCGGCTCCGAGTCGGGGCGGCTGTGGGTGTACACCAACTCGACCGTGTCGCGGCGCTGATCGCGGCCGAGGTCGATGTCATCACCGTCGATAGCGCACACGGCCACAGCCGCAACGTCATCGAGACCGTCAAAGCCATCAAGGCCCGGTTTGATATAGAGATCGTCGCGGGTAACGTCGCCACAGCCGAGGGCGCACGGGACCTGATCGAGGCGGGTGCGGATGCGGTGAAGGTCGGCATCGGGCCCGGCTCCATCTGCACAACACGCGTGGTGACGGGCGTGGGCGTGCCACAGATCACCGCGATCCTCAACGCCTGCAAGGGAACCGAGGGCACGGGTGTGCCGATCATCGCCGACGGCGGCATCCGCCACAGCGGCGAGATCACCAAGGCCATCGCCGCGGGCGCGAACGTGGTGATGCTGGGCTCGATGTTTGCGGGTCTGGATGAGTCGCCCGGCGACATGATCATCCACATGGGCCGTCGGTACAAGCAGTACCGCGGGATGGGTAGCGAGGGCGCGATGATGGCGGGCAGCGCCGACCGTTACTCACAGAACGGCGTGACCACGCGCGACAAGCTCGTGCCCGAGGGCGTCGAGGGCCGGGTCCCCTACCGCGGGCCGCTCAGCGACTTCGTGTATCAGATGGTGGGCGGCCTCCGCGCGGGCATGGGGTACTGCGGCACGCAGACCATCGAAGAGCTGCGTGAGAAGGCGCAGTTCGTCCGCATCAGCGGCGCAAGCCTGGCCGAGAGCCACCCACACGACATCTCGATCACCCGCGAAAGCCCGAACTACTCCGCAGAGGTCCACCGGTCCGAAGCCAGCCACTAAGCGGTCCGTCGAACACGACTCAGCAATAGCTCCGACAGCCGCGTTATTCCGCGTGTTCCGGGTCGCGGATCACCAGCAGACGCAGCTCGGTCATGTCCTCGATCGCCCAGGTCAACCCCTCGCGCCCGAGGCCCGAGTCTTTGACGCCGCCGTAAGGCATGTGATCGACACGCCAACTCGGGACATCACCGACGACGACACCGCCCACATCCAACTCGTCCCACGCGCGCTGGGCCCGGTAGAGGTCACGAGTGAACACCCCGGTCTGAAGCCCGAAGTCGCTGTCGTCGGCCATGCTTAGCGCTTCGTCAAAGCTGTTGAATTTGCGCAACAATACAACCGGGCCGAAAACCTCCTGGCATGATACTTTCGCATCACGCGGGACATCTTCGAGCACCGCCGCGGTGACGATGGCCCCCTCGCGCTTCCCGCCACACAGCAACTTGGCGCCGTCTGCCACGGCCTCTGCGATCCATGATTCAACACGCTCAGCCGCGGCCTGATCGATCATCGGGCCGACAAACGTGTCCTCCTCCTTCGGATCACCGGCCTTGAGTTTCACAGTCTTGGCGATGAACTTAGCCTTGAAATCATCGTAAATACTGGCGTGGAGCAGGATGCGTTGCACGCCGATGCACGATTGGCCCGACTGATAAAACGCACCGATGACCATGCGGTCCACAGCGTCGTCGAGGTGATTGCCAGCGATGGTTTCATCGACGATGCAGGCCGCATTGCCCCCGAGTTCGAGCACGACCTTCTTTTTGCCAGCCTTGGCCTTGAGCTTCCACCCGATGAGCGATCCGGTAAACGACAGCAGCTTGAGCCGGTCATCCTCAACCAAAGGTGCTGAATCCTCATTGCTCGGCGTGATGATGGAGAACGCCCCCTCGGGCAGGTCGGTCTCGGCCAGAGCACTGCCAATCATCAGCGCACCGATCGGCGTATTACGTGCTGGCTTGAGGACAAAGGGACACCCCGCAGCGATCGCGGGCGCCACCTTGTGCGCCACAAGGTTGAGCGGGAAGTTGAACGGGGTAATCAGTGACACCGGGCCGATGGGCACCCGCTTCCACATGCCGCGGTAGGCCCGCGCACGCTCGCTGATGGCTAACTCCATCACCTGTCCATTGCCCACTATACGGGTGGCTTCTTCCGCAGCGATCTTGAACGTCTCGATCAGCCGTGTGACCTCGCCCCGCGCATCCTTGATGGGTTTACCCGCTTCAATGCACAAGACCTCAGCCAAGTCATCCCTGGTTTGGATGAAGCGTTCGACACAGTGCTGAAGCGCAGCCTGCCGCTTGTAAGCGGGCAGCTTGGCCATCGGCCGGGTGGCTGTCACCGCCGCGGCGATCGCCTGCTCGACAAGCTCCGGGCCTGCCGAGGGCACCCGTGTCACCACTTCGCCGGTGTACTTGTCTTCAACCGCCAAATCCGTGTTCGGCATTATCGGCTTGTTTGCAAGGTAAATCGGATAGGTGTCTTGGACTGTCATGGGTGACTCACGGGTCAGTAGCACATCAACGGATTCAGAGCGCGCGTGCGATGTTCCCCAGACGCTCGGTCAGCTTGGGGTTCTCGCGGTAATCGATGGGGATGACGATCAGTGATGGTCCTTTGTGGTTTAGCGCCTTGTCGATCGCCCCGGCCAGGTCACGCGAGCGGTCTACTTTTTGGCCCTGCCATCCGAATGCGTCGGCCAGCTTGAGCCAGTCGGGGTTGCCAAAGCTCAGGTCGGTGTGTTTGCCAAACTCGTTGTCCTGCTTCCACGCGATCAGGTTGTACCCGCCGTCCTCCCAGACCATGATCGTGATGTCGGCGTTGAGCCGTGCCGCGGTTTCCATCTCCTGCACATTCATCAGGAAGTCGCCATCGCCCGCGATCCCGAAAATCCGGCAATCGTTGTTGCGAAGCAGGCCCGCCTCCCGCGCGAGGTGGGCACCGATCGCGCCGGGCAACGGCATACCCATGGAACAAAACCCGTTGGGGATGATGCACGTGTTCGGCTCATGGCACTGATAGTGCCGAGCGATCCACATCTTGTGCGCACCCACGCCGGAGAACAGGATGTCGTGCCGCCCAAGGGCTTGCCGCACATCCCAGATCGCCTTCTGCGGCCGTATGGAGCCCTCGGTGTCGTCGTCGGCGTGCTCCGCGAACTCGGCCAGCATCGCGGCACGGACCTTGCGTTGCTGGCTAAAGTCGTAGGCCGCCTCCCCCGCCTCGCGCAAACCCTGGCTCAGCAGTTCCAGGCCCGCGGCGATGTCGCCGACCAGTTCCATGTTGGGGTGGTAGTCCGCGTCGATCTCGGCGGGTGTGAAATCGAGGTGGATGATCGTTTTGTCCCGGCGGCGGTTCCACAGACGGGGTGGATATTCGACCAGGTCGTAACCGATCGTCAGCACGAGGTCCGCGTCGTCCACCGTGCGGTCCACGATGTCGCGTGCCTGCAGGCCGATGGTGAACAGGCACTGCTCGCAGTCGCGGTCCACGCAGCCCTTGCCCATGAAGGTGCTGGCGACACCGATGCCGGTCAGCTCCGCAAAAGCGCGGAGCTGGTTGCTGGCCCGCTTGCGGATCGCGCCGTTGCCCGCGAGGACGATAGGCCGTTCCGCCTCATGGATCGCCTTGACCGCGCGGGCGATCACACGGCGGTTTGGCGCTGGACGCTGGAATCGGCGGACCGGCATCGGCTGGGCACGCTCGCCGGCTTGCTCCTTGGCGATGTCCTCGGCAAGCTCCAGCAGCACTGCGCCGGGCTTCTCACCGCGCGCGACGCGGACAGCCTTGCGGACCACCTCCGGGATGTTGTCCGGTGAGATGATGGCGTGGGCCCATTTGGTCACCGGTGCCATCATCTCGATCACATCCATGATCTGATGCGATTCTTTGTGCTGCCGCGTGGTGGCACCCTGGCCGGTGAGCACGAGCACGGGCGCGTGGTCCATGTTGGCGTTGGCGACGCCGGTGAGCAGGTTGGTGGCCCCGGGCCCAAGCGTGCCAAGGCAGCCCGCGGGGTTGCCCGTCAGCCGGCCGTAGGCATCGGCCATGAACGCGGCGCCCTGCTCGTGCCGACAAAGCACGAAGCGGATCGGCGAACCCTCCAGCGACTGCATGAAGTCGGCGTTCTCTTCGCCGGGCACCCCGAAGATATGGGTAATCTTCTCGTTCTCAAGACAGCGGACAAGCAGGTCGGTGGCTTTCATAGGGTCTCTATCATGATTAGTGGCCGTTGGCGAAGTAGCGTTGCGTGCCGCCCGCATCGATGGCTTCGCCGATCCGCCGCAGCGCCACGACGTAGGCCGCGGTTCGCATGTCGATCTTGTGATGGCTCATGGCATCATAGACCTCGTGGAACGCCTTTCCCATCTTTGCTTCAAGTCTGCGATGCACATCGTCCTCTTCCCAGTACAAACCCTCGCGGTTCTGCACCCACTCAAAATACGACACCGTGACCCCGCCCGCATTGGCGAGGATGTCCGGCAGCACCAGCACATCGCCACGCTCAGCGAGGATCGCATCCGCCTCGGACGTAGTCGGGCCGTTGGCGACCTCCACGATGACCCTGGCCTTGATGTTGCTTGCGTTGTCGCCGGCGATGACGTTCTCCATCGCTGCGGGGATCAGCATATCGACATCCAGCTCCAGCAACGCTTCATTGCTGATCGCCACGGCCTCATGCTCCCCGCAGACCGATTCCTTGCTATACACCGCTTTGAGCTCGCGCGACTTGTTCTTGACCTCGATCAGCGCAGGGATGTCGAACCCACTCGCCCGGTGGATGCCGCCCTTGGAGTCGGACACCGCGACGATCTTGTAGCCGTCGCTGTGCAGCATCTTGGCGATGTGTTGCCCCGCATTGCCGAAGCCCTGGATGGCGACGGTGGTGTCGCCCGGCTTCATGCCCCGCTTGTGGGCCAGTTCACGGATACAGGTGTAAGCCCCCCGGCCGGTCGCGCTATCCCGGCCGGCGCTACCCCCCAGCGCGATGGGCTTGCCGGTGATGACGGCCGGGCAGAACTTGCGATGGATCTTGGAGTATTCGTCCATCATCCATCCCATGATCATCGCGTTGGTGTACACGTCGGGCGCGGGGATGTCACTGTCGGGGCCGATGAAGTCCGCCATCCGCTGGACGAACCCGCGTGACAGGCGCTCGAGTTCGAGCCGGGACAGGTCTTTGGGGTTCACCTCGATGCCCCCCTTGGCCCCGCCATAGGGGATATCGACCACCGCGCACTTGCACGTCATCCAGAACGCCAGGGCTTTGACCTCATCGAGGTTGACGTCCGGGTGGTAACGCAGCCCGCCCTTGGTCGGCCCGCGGGTGTTGTCGTGCTGCACGCGGTACGCGGGAAACATCCGCAGCGAGCCGTCATCCATGCGGACAGGGATCGTGGTCTGGAAGATCGCGCGGGGGTAGCGCAGCCGCAGCAGGGCCTCGGCGTCGATCCCCGCAAGCTCACCGGCCTTGTCGAGCCGACTGATCGCGTCATGGAACATGGTGGTGGTGGTCATGGGTTTGCGTGCCGTCCTGTGTGAGTTGCTTTCATCCTATACGCGACCGGCGGCCGGGGTTGAGGCTTCCACCGTGCCTCTTGCCAAAACCCAAACATTATGCGAACATATTTAGGCCATGCCGTCGCCACCCGCCCCCTTCCCCGCCGAGCCTTGCCTGCGGTATCTGTTCCTGGACATGAATGGCTACTTCGCTGCGGTGGAGCAGCAGTTTCGGCCGGGGTGTCGTGGCCGGGCGGTCGCGGTCGCGCCCCTGGAAAGCGAGGGGACCTGCTGCATTGCCGCGAGCGCCGAGGCCAAGCGGTCGGGTGTCAGGACGGGGACGGCGGTGCACGAGGCCCGCCGGCTATGCCCCGGCATCGTGATCGTCAAGGCGAGGCCCGCGTTTTACACACGCGTGCATCACCGCATCCTCGCAGCGGTCGAACGCCACGCGCCCATCGACAAGGTCTACTCCATCGATGAGCTCGCGGTGCGCCTGCGCGGCGTCCAGCTTGCGCCCGATCGCGCACAAGCCCTCGCGCAGCAGATCAAGCGGCAGATCGCAAGCGATGTCGGGCCTTGCCTGACCTGCTCCGTCGGGATCGCGCCGACCCGGCTGCTGGCCAAGATCGCCTGTGAGTTGCACAAGCCCGACGGCCTGACCACGCTCCACTGCCACGAGTTGCCCGCACGCCTTGCACACCTCCAGCTCGACGACCTGCCCGGCATCAGCACGGGCATGCTTGCGCGGCTGCACAGCCATGGCATCCAGAGCATCCCCGCGATGTACGCCCTGACCAGAGCGCAGGCCCGCGCCATCTGGGGAGGCGTAACCGGCGAGCGCTACTGGGCTGCGCTCCACGGCATCGACCTCCCCGAGCCGATCACGCACCGCCACTCCATGAGCCACGCGAACGTGCTGGCACCCGAGTTGCGGAGCGATCGCGGGGCGCACGGCATCATGACCCGCCTGCTGCACAAGGCTGGGCACCGGCTGCGGCACCACGGGTACTGCGCCCACGGGCTGCACGCGTCGATCCGCTATGAACCTGCCGGCCTCTGGGAAGACGCCATCGCCCTGCCCGGCTGCCAGGACACGCTCACGATCCTTGAGCACTTCCAGCGGATGTGGGGCCGTCGGCCCCCGTCGCGGGGCGGGCCGCACGCGGGGCGTCCCAGGAAGGTCGCGGTCAC